>JAYUAU010000037.1:0-27132 GCA_043741135.1 Sphingomonadales bacterium
GCTCAATGGTCGCGGCGCGGGTGATATGGTCATTCAGATTGAGGTGGAAACCCCTACCAAATTATCGGCCAAGCAAAAGGAATTGCTCGAACAGTTCCGTGCGACCGAAACCGGCGCTGAAAGCCCTCAAAGTGCTGGCTTTTTTACCAAATTAAAGGATATGTGGGACGATCTAACCGAATAGGAGTCGAACCCCCATGCGCTTGCTTTCACTCTCCGCGCTCGCTTTCGCGACACTTGCCACCGCAAGCACCGCACAAATGGCTGATGTGGTGATCAAGCCAGAGATTCTCGCGCCGGGTATTGCGGTGCTCTTTGGCCAAGGCGGCAATATCGGCGTGTCATACGGCGCAGACGGCACTGTGCTGATCGATGATCAATTCGCGCCGCTCACGCCTAAGATTGAAGCTGCGATCAAAGATTTGGGCGCAACGCCGGTCAAATTTCTGATCAATACGCATTGGCATTTTGACCACACCGGCGGCAATGAAAATTTTGGCAAGGCGGGCGCGATCATCATGGCGCAAGATAATGTGCGCGTGCGGATGGCGGCGGGGGCGAGCATGCTTGGCCGAACGATTGATCCAGCGGCAAAGGCCGCGCTTCCAATCGTCACATGGCATGACGGGCTTTCACTGCATTTTAACGGTGAGGAAATTCGCACGCGGCACATGCACAACGGCCACACTGACGGCGATTCGATCGTTGTTTGGAAGCAAGCCAATGTGATCCACACTGGCGATTTGTTTGTGAATAGGGTGACATTGCCCTTTATTGATATTGGATCGGGTGGCAGTGCAATGGGGTTGCTCCGCGCAGCTGAAATGACGCTGGCGTTTACCAACGCTCAGACCAAAATCATCCCAGGCCACGGCCCCGTCGCCAGCCAAGCCGATTTGATTGCCTATCGTGATATGCTCAAAACGGTGATCGGCTCAGTTCAGACAAGCATTAAGGCCAAGAAGACATTGGCTGAGATTAAGGCGGCTAAACCAGCGGCAAAATATGAAGTCAAAGGCGCGTTCATCAGCGGCGATGCGTTTGTTGAGGCGATTTACAAGAGCCTGACTGCGCCTGTGGAGCTGCATAAACACGCTCATTAAGGCTTGGCATTGAGACGCAAAAAAGGCCCGCTGGGATAAACCAGCAAGCCTGTTTTTGATAATCGCAGAGCTAATCAGCCAAATACGAGTGAGAACAGTACAAACTGTGTCCCAAGGGCAATGGCGATGCTCGCGGTGCGTACAACTGCCGACATGGCGGTTTCCTCTCGCGTGCTTCGCGGAACGGGCCATTCCGTTCCGATGCAAGCGCTATGCTGCAACTGCGAACAAGCCGCAAACGCAAGGATCGCATTGACGAATGCAGTATTTGCAACTGTAAATTAGTAAATTGGTAGGAATTAAACTGACGAGATTAGGATGAGAGATTCTCTTCAACGGCGTGTCCAGAACCCACCTTGGATTTGCCCGCGCTTTGCCGCGATACGCAAAAAGTAGAGCGATAATATTATACCGACAAGCACCGCGAGCATTGACGCTTCGGCACCGAAGGCACCCCCTGAAACCCATTCGGGGCCAGACAATCTACTTATTAGCAAGCCTTCGCTCTCGTTGCCCGAAACCGCAACACCAAAGATACCGCCCTGAACGAAGTTCCACGCCATATGCAATCCAATCGGCAGCCACAATCTACGCGTGACCATGTAGGCCGCGCCGAGCATGACGCCAGCTTCAAGCGCGATGGCAATCGCAGCACCAAATGATGCATTGGGATTGGTAAGATGCAACGCACCGAAGAGCGCCGCAGACAGCGCCAAAGCTACCCAGCTTCCCAGCCATTCCTCCATGATCCGGAAAAACAGCCCCCGCAGCAAGATTTCTTCGACCACGCCTGACACCAGCGCCAAGCCAATGAAGGGGAGCAGCTTTTCTGGGCCGTTATAGCCCAATACCGAATAGCCCCCGAGTGCTGCAATCAAGCCAATCGTCGCGCAAAACATCAGTGTGCCAATGCCGAGCCCTGCCAGCCATTCGCGTAGCGCACCAACCAAACCAAGTTCGCTTACCGCGCGTTGTTCGATGAGCCTTACGAAGCCCCAATAAGCAAAGAATGCCAGCGCACACAGCGGCAGAACGGCAATCGGAAACAACGTTGACTTAGAACCAACCCCGCCGGTGACTTTCTCAAGCCCCAATTGATAAAGCAATACGGGCACCAAGACCACGAAAAAACCCAAAACCACGCGAATGAGGGGAAAGCGCACGATGCGCCATAGCACGGCTTTCACGCCGCTCGTCGGTTCAATCACATCCATATCCTGCGTCTCGATCATTTTTATGGCGCTAGTTAATCATCATCCCAAATCGTTGGCAAGACTTATGATCCAAACACCCGCGCAAAAATCGTATCGACATGTTTGAAATGATAAGCGAGGTCAAAACTATCTTCGAGTTGAGCCACCGGCAGTGCGGCACTCACTTCGGGATCAGCTTTGAGCAACGCGAGCAGTGAGAGTGCGCCATCCGAATCCCATACCTTCATCGCGTTGCGTTGCACCAAACGGTAAGCACCCTCACGGCTCACCCCCGCTTGCGTGAGCGCGAGCAAGACGCGCTGCGAATGGACGAGGCCACCCATTTTGTTCAAATTCTTCTCCATCCGCTCAGGATAAATCAGCAATTTCTCGATCACCCCCGTCAGCCGCTGGAGCGCAAAATCGAGCGTGATTGTCGCGTCTGGCCCGATATAGCGTTCAACCGACGAATGGCTGATATCGCGTTCATGCCAAAGCGCAACATTTTCCATCGCAGGCATTGCATAACCGCGCACCATCCGCGCGAGGCCGGTCAGATTTTCAGTGAGCACCGGATTGCGCTTATGCGGCATCGCCGACGATCCCTTTTGCCCGGGCGAGAAATATTCCTCTGCCTCAAGCACCTCAGTGCGCTGCAAATGGCGGATTTCTGTCGCCAACCGCTCAACCGATGAGGCGATGACACCCAGTGTCGCAAAATACATGGCATGGCGATCACGCGGGATGACTTGCGTTGATACAGGCTCAACGCTCAGGCCAAGCTTCTCCGCAACATAGGCTTCAACCTGCGGATCGATATTGGCGAATGTCCCCATCGCGCCCGATATCGCGCATGTCGCAATCTCAGCACGCGCCGCAACAAGCCGCGCACGGCTGCGTTCAAACTCGGCATAAGCTTGTGCTAGCTTAAGCCCGAACGTGACAGGCTCACCTTGAATGCCGTGGCTACGGCCAATCGTTGGCGTTATCCTATGTTCAAACGCGCGCACCTTTATGGCGGCGAGCAACGCATCGAGATCAGCAATCAGCAGATCACTCGCTTGGGCTAATTGCAGCGCAAGGCATGTATCAAGCACATCTGAACTCGTCATCCCCTGGTGCATAAAGCGCGCATCGTCTCCAACATGATCAGCAACCCAGGTGAGGAAGGCAATCACATCATGCTTGGTCACCGCCTCAATCGCGTCAATCGCGGGCACATCAATCTTCGGGTTCGTCGCCCACCAATCCCACAGCGCCTTCGCAGCAGAGGCTGGCACAACGCCGAGTGCCGCCAACTTATCAGTGGCGTGCGCTTCAATCTCAAACCAAATCCGGAACTTATTCTCCGCGTCCCAAATGGCGACCATATCAGGGCGAGAGTAGCGGGGGATCATGGGGTGTTCCTCAATGAAGGGCAAAAGAGGCGCGTAGCAGGCGGTGCATCAAACGCCTACCCCACGCTCACGCACTCTTAAGGAAGCCACGGCCAATTGCATAGTCAATCATCCGGAGCAACATCGCGTGATCGACTGCGGGACAAGTCCGCCCCGACAAAGCCGCAAGCTCACCTAACGCAAATCGCGGATCACGCGCGAAATAGCTCATATATTGGGCGACAGCGCGCTGATAAAGGCGCTTTTCACGTGGGGGCAGCGCGTCAGCCGAAAAATCGCTCGTGGCAACAAATTGTGGCGGTGAAAATTGTTTGAAATACGCCATTGCCGCGCCAAAATCGGGCACTGAGATGGGATGTCCCGACGTCAGATGAAATGTTTTCCCGACCGCGCGCGGCCAGTGATCAATGATATCGACGAGTCCGCCTACAACATGATCGATCGGCACAAAATCGATGCTCGCGCCCTTTGCGGCGGGAAGAACCGAAACACGTCCTTCGGAAAGCAGCCGGAAAACTTGATAAAAAGTATCGAACGAGCGGATTGTCCCACATCCCGATGATCCCAGAACTACACTCGGTCGCGCAACCGCAATCGCGCGGCCCGTCGCGCCCGCTGCGCGTACTAACGCTTCTGCGGCCGCTTTTGACGCCTCATAACCATTGCTAAAGCCAAAGCTTGGATCGCGTGGCCCTTCGGCAATATCGCCTTCCTTCTCACCGCAAACATAGGCAGTGCTCACCTGAAGAAAGCCAGCGCGCGGCGCGAGCGCGAGCATATGCGCGGTGCCATCAACGTTGATTGCCTGATGGTCAGCGGGGGGCGCTTCAAACGCTATGAGCGCTGCGCAGTGTATGACGAGGTCAGCGCACATGGCAATTTGATCAGCGATTTGGGGTGATATGCCAAGCCCGGGCTGATCAATATGGCAGTCTAGCGTTGTCACCTGCCCGGCTTGAGGCATATCACCCGCCCACGGCGCTGAGCACACTAAGCGGCCATCATTGGCGATAATCTGCGGCGTGCGATGTATCAGCGCAACTATGCCGTGCCCCTTGCTAGCCAATTGCGCGACGAGTTCGCCGCCGATTAACCCCGCGGCCCCACTGATAACGATGATCATGCCTTAACAGCAACCCGCCAAAGCGTCGCCGCCAGCACCTTGCGGTTCAAACGGCAATCCGCCGCCGCAGTCTGCAAAAACACCGTAATGCTGCGCGAAATCACCGATAAACTCAAAATGTGGGGCAAAGCGCGTTTCGCTGAGCATTTTCCAGCTATTTCCGCAGATCAAGAAGGTGCGACCGGCCTCAATATCATGATGCTTATCAAGCGCAAAAACGCGGGGGGCATCAGCGATCGTGCCTTTGTAAATCACCGCTTGACCATAATCTTCGCATTCAGGCTCAAGCCCTGCCAGTTTGAAAAGACGGTAGGTTGCAGAGAAAAAGTTGATGCCCTCAAGCATCGCTGCAATGCCAGCATCGCCAATGCCAAGTGGACGGTCTTTGACAAGCCGCGGATCAGTAAAACCAGCGGCCTTGGCGATTTTCAAGAAATCACCCCAATATAGCGCACCCGATAAGCATTCACCGTGGAGGACAGGATCGTTCAAGAGCGCTTCGGGAACGCGGCGATCTGAGTAAACATCAGAGAAATACATTTCGCCGCCTGGTTTGAGCAAGTCAAACGCAGACGCGAACACCGCTGCTTTATCTGCCACCAGATTGATCACGCAATTGGATACGATGATATCAAAACTGCCGGCCTCAAGCCCGAGTTCACCCAGCTTTTCAATATTGCCTTCGATGAAGGTCACATTGCTCTGCGCATAGCCAAAGCGCTCGCGGTGCCATTCGATATGGCGATTGGCGACCTCAAGTTGTGCGGGCGTTGTATCAATACCGACAACCGAGCCGCTTTCCCCCACCAATTGCGCGAGCAGATAAGCATCTTGGCCTGACCCTGACCCAAGATCGAGAATGCGCGCGCCTTCGATGTCTTGAGGGGCAACCAAACCGCATCCATAATAGCGTGACTTCACTTCCGCGTGAACATTGGCAAGTGCCGCGTGCACAGCCAGCGACGGCGCATCAGCGGTTGAACATGCATCGGTTTTGAGATCATCGGAACTGGTCAGGATTTCGCCGTAATAGGCACGGCTATTTTCGATATTCATGTGATGCCTCGTTGATTGCTATGCTTGGAAATACGCGAATGTTAGTAAAAGGGTTACCCTACACACAAAAAAACTGTAACCAAACGATGGGGTTCACGGAATGACGAAAAAGATCAGGAGTGTCTGTGGCCTATAGCCATGATGTAATTGTGATTGGTGCAGGCGCTGGCGGGCTGACAGCGGCTGGTGGCTGTGCGATGCTCGGGCTGCACGTGGCGCTCATCGAACGCGGAGCAATGGGGGGGGATTGCCTAAACACCGGCTGTGTTCCCTCAAAAGCACTGATTGCCGCCGCGCACCGCGCGCATGACATGCGAACCGCTGATCGGTTCGGGATCAAAAACGTAAATCCAAAGATCGATTTTCAAGCCGTGCATGATCACGTCAAACGCGCGATTGATACGATTGCACCGATTGATAGCCAGGAACATTTTGAGGAACTGGGCTGCGAAGTGTTTCGCGGGTCAGCTGAACTGACGGGTCGCCATAATGTTCACGTTTGCGGGAAAGACCTCTCCGCGCCGCGCATCGTGCTTGCGGTTGGATCAAAGCCAATGGTGCCGCCGATCCCGGGGCTATCGGATGTGCCCTTCCTCACGAATGAAAGCATCTTCGATCTGACTGCGTGCCCCGATCATTTGATGATCATGGGGGCAGGGCCGATTGGCATGGAAATGGCGCAAAGCTTCGCAAGGCTCGGCGCGAAAGTCACTGTTATTTCAATCGGTGTGCCAATGGAGAATGACGATCCAGAGGCCGCAGCGATTGCGGTGGCGAGCCTTGAGGGTGAAGGCGTTACCTTCATCCAAAGCGCGGTGACGAAAGTGGCGGCGGGGATCACGCTCACGCTCGCCAATGGGCAGCAAGTGACTGGATCGCATTTGCTCGTCGCCACAGGGCGTGTCGTCAATTTTGCGGGGCTTGGGCTAGAGGCGGCGGGCGTTGTGCATGATAAACAAGGCATCGCGGTTGATGCGCGCAGGCGGACGTCAAACAAGCATATTTATGCGATTGGCGATTGCCGCCCCGGGCCGCATTTCACGCATGCTTCGGGATATGAGGGATCAAACATTGTGCTTGAAATCGCGCTTGGCCTGCCGACCAAGGCTGATTACCGCGCGCTCCCTTGGGTGACTTATCTTGATCCCGAAATCGCGCAAGTCGGAATGACCGAAGCGCAAGCCCGCGCGGCACACGGCGATAAAGTGACCGTCTGGAAAGAGGAGTTTGCCGATAATGACCGCGCGATTGCGGAAAGTGATACGCGCGGTTTCGTCAAACTGATTAAGAAAGGTGGCACACTTGTGGGGGCAACGATTGTGGGGCGGCATGCGGGCGATTTACTGCTTGGCCCCGCAATGGCAATCATGGGAAAAAAGTCGACCTTTGGAATCGCAAGCCTGATCTTTCCCTATCCCAATCGCAGCGAACATGTGAAAAAGGCTGCGTTTGCAAGCCACGATGCGATGGTTTTCAACGCTTACACACGGCGCTGGGCAAAATTCATCGCGTGGCTGCGGCGTTGAGCGAGACATCGCCCTTTCTATCGCCGACGCGCACCGTGATCAGTCCATTGAAATTCCGCGATGCTGACGTGACAGCGAAAGGCGAACCGCGCGCCACTGTCTCGATGACGGGACTGAAAACCTTATGGTTCAACACCGGCACTCTGTGTAATTTGGCGTGCAAAAGCTGCTATATCGAAAGCTCACCCACCAACGATGCGCTCGTCTACCTGAGCCTTGCCGAAGTTGCCACCTATCTCGACGAGATAGCTAACGAAGCCCTGCCAACGCGAGAGATTGCGTTTACGGGCGGCGAACCCTTTATGAACCGCGATTGCATTGCGATGATGACGCTTTGCCTTGAACGTGGGTTTGACGTGCTGATGCTGACTAATGCGATGCGCCCGATGCGGCGGTTTGAAGCACAATTGCGCGCGCTGCCGCACCGCGAACGATTGAAGATGCGCGTCAGTCTCGATCATTATACTGAACAGGTGCACGAGGCCGAACGCGGTGCGAATAGCTGGGATAAGGCGATTGACGGGCTAATCTGGCTCGCCGCAAATGGCTTTCTTATCAATGTCGCAGGGCGTCATTTGCCAAGCGAAAGCGAAGCGGAGGCGCGCGCAGGCTATAGCGCATTATTTGCCGAACACGCTTTGCCGGTAGATGCGGATGATCCTGCGACACTTATGCTTTTCCCCGAAATGGACGCGCAGGCAGACGTTGCGGAGATCACGACCGCATGCTGGGGAATCCTTGATATTGCGCCTTCATCAATCATGTGCGCGACCAGCCGGATGGTCGTCAAACGCAAGGGCGAGGCCACCCCGCGCGTCGCCGCCTGCACTTTGCTGCCTTATGACCCGCAGTTTGATGGCGGGCAGACTTTGGTTGAGGCATCGTCTCCGATCAAGCTCAACCACCCGCACTGCGCCCGCTTCTGCGTTCTTGGCGGCGCGAGTTGCTCAGCGTGAGCGGTCTACGCCTGGTTTAGTAACCGCGCCAAAACTGCCTCTGTATCAGCGCCGAGCAGCGGCGGCGCGGTACCTGCGTCGCTGTCAGATCCGGATAGCCGCAAAGGGCTGGCAATCGCTGGACGCCCACCGGCATCGGTGACTAGGCCGCGGAATAGGGCTTGGGGATCAGCAAGCGCTTGATCAATCCGGTTGATCGGCCCGTTGGGTATGCTTGCTTTGCCAAGCGCATCAACCCAATCCGCCGTGGTGCGCGATGCCATCAGAAACGCGATATCGGGGATTAGCGCGGCGCGATTGACAATGCGGCCTGAATTGGTGGCGAAGCGTTTGTCACTTGCCCATTCACCGCGCCCCACTAGGCTGGCAAAACGCGCGAATTGGCCGTCATTTCCAATCGCGAGTATGATATGCCCGTCAAGCGTCGCGAAGGCTTGATAGGGCACAACATTGCTATGCGCATTGCCCATCAGCTTTGGCGCAACGCCTGACGCGAGATAATTGAGCGCTTGATTGGCGAGCGTTGACACCCCTACATCAAACAGCGCAAGATCAATATATTGCCCGCGTCCGCTTACCGTGCGCTGATAAAGCGCGGCAAGGATTGCAATCACCGCGTGCAGCCCCGTCATCACATCAGCATAAGCGACGCCTGATTTTTGGGGGCCGTTTGATGGGTCTCCCGTCACGCTCATCATGCCGGTGATGCCTTGGATCATGAAATCATAACCTGGTTCATTTGCGCGCGGCCCGGTTTGGCCAAAGCCCGTGATTGAACAATAGATCAGCTGCGGATTGGCCGCTTTCAGGCTTTCATAATCAAGCCCGTATTTGGCCAAGCCGCCGACTTTGAAATTCTCAACAAGCACATCGCTTTTTGCCGCGAGGGCGCGGATGATGTCTTGCCCCTCAGGCGTCGCGATATCGATGGCGACGCTTTGCTTGTTGCGATTGCACGAGAGATAATAGCCCGACAGCCGTTCATCACCTTCACCGTGCCACGGCGGCCCCCAACCGCGCGTATCATCGCCTTTGCCTGGCTGTTCAATCTTGGTCACCTCAGCCCCCAAATCGCCAAGCATCTGCGTCGCCCACGGCCCTGCGAGGACGCGTGAGAGATCGAGGATGCGGATGCCGTCGAGTGCTTTAGCCAAAGGCTTGAATGCCCGTAATCGCGCGGCCCAGGATCAGCGCGTGAACGTCATGCGTGCCCTCATATGTATTGACCGTTTCAAGGTTGATCGCGTGGCGGATCACATGATATTCCGCCGCAATCCCGTTGCCGCCGTGCATATCACGCGCGACGCGGGCAATATCGAGCGCCTTGCCGCAATTGTTGCGCTTTATCAGGCTGATCATTTCAGGCGACCATGCGCCCGCGTCCATCGCGCGCCCAACGGTGAGTGCGGCTTGCAAACCAAGCGCAATCTCAGTTTGCATATTGGCCATCTTAAGCTGCGGGATCTGGTTTGCGGCAAGCGGACGCCCGAATTGATGCCGGTCAAGCTGATATTGGCGGGCACGCGCGAAACAATCTTCCGCCGCCCCCATCACGCCCCACGCAATACCGTAGCGCGCCTTATTCAAGCAGCCAAACGGGCCGCCAAGCCCTTGCGCATTTGGAAGCAGATTTTCCTCAGGCACAAACACATCTTCAAGCACAATCTCGCCGGTGATCGACGCACGCAGGCTCATCTTGCCTTCGATCTTAGGCGTTGAGAAACCCTTCATGCCGCGTTCGACGATGAAGCCGCGAATGATGCCGCCTTCATCCTTCGCCCAGACGATTGCGATATCGGAGATCGGTGAATTGGTGATCCACATCTTCGCGCCGTTCAGAATATAGCCGCCGTCAACGCCCCTTGCGCGCGTCTTCATGCCCGCAGGATCGGAGCCGGCATCAGGTTCGGTCAGGCCAAAGCATCCCACCCATTCACCCGTCGCGAGTTTGGGAAGGTATTTTTGCCGCTGATCTTCAGTCCCATAAGCATGGATGGGGTGCATCACGAGGCTCGATTGCACCGACATTGCTGACCGGTAACCCGAATCAACGCGCTCAACCGCACGCGCGACAAGCCCGTAAGACACATGATTGACGCCCGCGCAGCCGTAACCCTCAATCGTTGAACCCAGCAAACCAAGTTCACCCAGCTCATTCATAATCTCACGGTCAAACCGTTCATCAAGCGTCGCCGAAACGACGCGCGGCAGTAATTTATCCTGAGCATAGGATTCCGCAGCGTCACGCACCATGCGCTCTTCTTCAGAAAGTTGAGAATCGAGATTGAACGCGTCATCCCAGCGGAAGGGTGTAAATTTAGCCATGGTTTGCCTTGGCATAATTGTCCGCCGCCCGCTAGTATAGCTTAACGTTAGGTTGCCGATTTTCACCTAAGCAGTTTGAGCTGTAAGTCAGCCTGCGCTCGGGACGCACCGGAACGATATTCGTTTGGCCAATTTCTCAAAAGTCATGCTTGAACAATGGGCCAGAGACGGTCGACCCAAAAGTAAAGTGAATGTGGCTTTGATTTTGCCTTTCCGGGCGGCTGTGACCAAAATTTCGTCTGGGTCAACGTCGGCGTCAGCAATGGCATCGCCGACCCCGCCGCTGTCGATAGCGCTTCTCACGCGCACTGCAATTTTCGTAAGTGAAAAGGGGCCAACGACAAACGGCTTTGACAGTGTTAACAATCTGACCGGTCTCGACACACCGTAGACAAACTCTTGGTTCCACGCGTCCCCTGAAAGTTGGCCATCATACAAATTGGCGAGCGCTGCACCTAACGCTGCCGAGGCCACTGGATATTTGAATGCGAACTCCACACCGATTGAAGTTTCAATTTTAGCTCTAACACCGGCAGCAATTACAAGACTCGAATCGTTCGAACCTTTTTGGAGAGGCAATTGAAATGTGCTATCACGAAGGCCGCTTTGTTTCAGGCGGACGACAATATTGTGCTGGGGAAATCCATTTTGACCGATCGTTCCATCATATGCGGGCGACGGTGCGTTAGGAAACCATGCGGCAGGTGTTTTATGTTGTTCTCCTGCTATCGCTAACAAAACGGGCCCCGAAACGGAGACAAATTCCTTGCGGCCCCACACTTTAACAGTTGATTTTGAGAGAATTCGGTACGGGCGAATATTGTTACGGGCAACAAAATGCGGGTTCAAAATTGGGTAACTCGCGGTGCCCGTTTCAAATGTTAGTCGAGCGCGTACGCCGTTGACCAGCACTTCAATAGGCCTATCCGCGTTGACCTCTACTGACGAAGGCTGCTTTGCACTTAATGGCACAGTTTGAGCGAGAAATATGGCCGCAATGGTGAATAATATCCGCATTTCGTTTATAGTAGTCCTTATTTGAAAAAGGGTGCTACCCTAAGCATTGAAAAATGGCTGGGGCAAGCACCCTACCCATCAAAATAACCAATCTAAGAAATTTGCGATTTGCTCAAAAAATGCTCTAAACTGGCTAATGATTCCATCAAAAAAGCCGATATTTCCTTGCCCAATTACGGCTTGAGAAATATCGGATGCGTCTGAAATCGTTGAAAGGAAAAACGAGATCATCTTATGCTCCTTTAAATATACACCTTGCAATAAAAGTGCAGTCATCGATTACCCCCCCCCCACAGTCCGTTGTCAACTATTTGTAATCTCCAATTTTGGATATTTAAAGATTACAGCAAATAATTGATTTATGGGAGAATATTTTACGTAAGATAGCGGTGCGCGCGACATAGCGCGACGATAGCTAATTTGGAAAAAAAAGATGGCTAAATCCCTCGCGTAATTTTATTACAAGGCGATGCAGCAAAAGAATCTCCAGCGCTTGGCGCTTCATGTGCCTGAACCGAAGCACCGCCCGGGTGAAGCGGTTGATTTTGAAAGCTTTGATATTCCCGCCGCTGGCACCGCGCCGCGCCCCGATAGCGCCACTGCTGCGGCAGAATTTCGCGAGCTTGCTTACGGGCTTGTGCGTGTGCTTGATGATGATCACCGCGCAGTGGGGCCGTGGAACCCGCGACTCACACCCGAATTGCTGCGCCAAATGCTGCGCAGCATGGCGCTCACGCGGGCGTTTGATGATCGGATGTTTCGCGCGCAGCGTCAGGGGAAGACAAGCTTTTATATGAAGTGCTTGGGGGAAGAGGCGACTTCGGTGGCGGCAGCTTATGCATTTGACCGCGACGATATGTTCTTTCCGTCATACCGCCAGCAAGGCTTGCTCATCGCGCGCGGCTGTCCGCTCACCGAGATGATGAACCAGATTTATTCGAACACTGCCGATAAGCTCAAAGGCCGGCAATTGCCGATTATGTATGCCAGCCCCGAATACGGATTTTTCACGCTCTCAGGCAATCTTGCGACGCAGCTTCCCCAGGCGGTGGGATGGGCAATGGCAAGCGCAATCAAGGGCGACACGAGGATTGCGGCGGCGTGGTGCGGCGAAGGATCAACCGCCGAGGGCGATTTCCACGCCGCGATGACCTTTGCGACGGTCTACCGCGCGCCAGTGATCTTCAACGTGATCAACAATCAATATGCGATCAGTTCCTTTACTGGATTTGCGGGCGGCGAAGCGACGACCTTTGCCGCGCGCGCGGTGGGTTACGGGATTGCGGGCCTTCGCGTTGATGGTAATGACGCACTCGCGGTTTATGCCGCAACCGCGTGGGCGGCGGAACGAGCGCGGGGGAATTACGGGCCGACCCTGATCGAATATTTCACTTACCGTGCCGAGGGGCATAGCACGTCGGATGATCCTTCGGCTTACCGCTCGGCGAATGAAGCAAGCCTGTGGCCGCTCGGCGATCCTATCGCGCGATTGAAATCGCATCTGATTGCACTTGGTGAGTGGGATGAAGAGCAGCAGACGGCGATGGATGCTGAATTACTTGCCGAGGTTAAAGTGGCGCAAAAAGATGCCGAGCGCAACGGTATCCTTGGCCACGGACTTCATCAGCCGCTCGAAACGATGTTTGAGGACGTGTTCGAGGAGATGCCGTGGCATCTGCGCGAACAGTCCGCGCAGATGATGGCCGAAAGGATGCGCAAATGGCCCGCGTCATAAATCCTCCCCCGCCGAGCGAGCGCCACTATGCATCAGAGTTTTCGTCGTTCCCCTGCGAAGGCAGGGGGCCAGTCCCTTCGCAAAAAAAGCGGCGAAGCCTCAAACACTGGGCACGTCTAGACCCCTGCCTTTGCAGGGGAACCGGATTGGCTTATGTTTGGCTCCCCTCTCCTGCAAGGGGGGAGGGAACATGACGACCATGAACATGATCGAAGCCATCAACTCCGCGATGGACGTGACGATGGCGCGTGACCCCGATGTGATCGTTTTCGGCGAAGATGCAGGCTTTTTCGGCGGCGTCTTCCGCGCGACCGCTGGCCTCCAAGCTAAATACGGGAAAACGCGCGCGTTCGATACGCCGATCACCGAATGCGGGATTATTGGCGTCGCAGTGGGGATGGCGGCCTACGGACTTCGCCCCGTCCCTGAAATTCAGTTTGCCGATTATATCTATCCCGGGCTTGATCAATTGGTGTCCGAAGCGGCGCGCATTCGCTACCGTTCGGCTGCACAGTGGGTGATGCCAATAACGGTGCGATCACCCTTTGGCGGCGGCATTTTTGGTGGTCAGACGCATAGCCAATCACCCGAAGCGATTTTCGCGCATGTCTCGGGCCTTAAAACCGTTATCCCCTCGACGCCCTTTGATGCCAAGGGGCTGCTGATCGCGGCGATTGAAGATAATGATCCGGTGATCTTCTTTGAGCCCAAACGGATTTATAACGGCCCGTTTGATGGTCATTATGATCGCCCCGTTTCGCCGTGGGCAAAGCATCCCGCAAGCGAAGTGCCTGAGGGGCATTATACAATCCCTTTGGGTAAAGCAGCGATTGTGCGCGCGGGCGCTGATCTGACCGTGCTTGCCTACGGCACGATGGTGCATGTTGCGCTCGCCGCGGTTGAGGAACTGGGCGTTGATGCTGAAGTGATTGATCTGCGCACGTTACTACCGCTTGATATCGAGACGATCGAAGCGTCGGTAAAGAAAACGGGGCGCTGTCTGGTGGTGCATGAGGCTACGCGGACGGCAGGCTTTGGCGCGGAACTGTCGGCGCTGGTGCAGGAGCGCTGTTTCTACCATCTTGAGGCACCCGTTGAGCGCGTGACGGGGTTTGACACGCCTTATCCGCACAGCCTTGAATGGGCCTATTTTCCCGGGCCAATCCGCATCGGGATGGCGATTGAAAAAGTGATGGGAGAGTAAGATGGCACGCTTTGAATTCAGGCTCCCCGATATTGGCGAAGGCATTGCCGAGGCGGAGGTTGTCGCGTGGCATATCAAGGTTGGTGATAGCATCACCGAGGATCAGGGCCTTGCCGACATGATGACTGACAAGGCGACGGTTGAGATGGAATCGCCCGTTTCGGGAGTTGTCGTTTCACTTGCGGGTGAAGTGGGTGATATGATTCCGATCGGATCGACTTTGGTGGTGATTGAAGTTGAGGGAGACCTTGATCCTCCCCCACCGGGGGAGGGGGACCGCGAAGCGGTGGAGGGGCCCCCCTCCGTCAGCGCCGACGCGCTGCCACCTCCCCCCGTGGGGAAGGATTTAGATACCACCCCCCTCCATTTCATTCCTGAGCCACATCCCGATGCCACACCAATTGCCGTTCCTATCCCGAGAGCCCAAGCCCTAGCCTCTCCTGCCGTGCGATTGCGCGCTAAGGAGCTTGGTATTGACCTTGCCCAGGTCACCGCGCGCGAAGGCGGGCGGATTCGCCATAGCGATCTTGACGCCTATCTCAGCTACCATGCCGTCTACAAATTCGCTGCAACCCCGCGCGCTGACGAGGTGATCAAGGTGATCGGCATGCGCCGCCGCATCGCTGAAAATATGGCGGCTTCAAAACGGCATATCCCGCACTTCAGCTATGTTGAAGAAATCGATGTCACTGCGCTGGAAGACATGCGCGGTGATTTGAATGATAATCGGGGGAACCGTCCAAAGCTAACGATGCTGCCATTAATGATTGTCGCCATCTGCAAGGCTGTGCCCGCTTTCCCCATGATCAATGCGCGTTATGATGATGAGGCAGGCGTCGTGACGCGCCACGGCAGCATTCATCTCGGCATGGCAACGCAGACTGAGGCCGGCCTGATGGTGCCAGTCATCCGTGACGCGCAGAATATGAACGTCTGGCAATTAGCGCGCGAAATCACACGGCTTGCTGAGGCTGCACGCGCTGGCAAAGCGAGCAGTGCTGAACTGTCAGGATCAACGCTCACGATCACATCGCTTGGGAGCCTTGGGGGGATTGCGACAACGCCTGTGATTAACCGGCCAGAGGTGGCTATCATCGGCCCAAACCGGATTATTGAACGCCCCGTGTTCCGCGGAGATGATATCGTCCGTGCTAAGATGATGAACCTCTCAATCAGTTGCGATCACCGCGTTGTTGACGGCTTTGACGCGGCAAGCTTTGTTCAGATGGTGCGTAAATATCTCGAAACACCGGTATTGCTGTTTGCCGATTGATGTTAGACTCAAAATCTATCAGATTTGCACACTCGTCTTTGCGAGGAGCACAGCGACGAAGCAATCCACCCGCCGCACATTGTATGGATTGCCGCGCTTCGCTCGCAAAGACGATTCAATCTGATCAAATTCGAGTCTAGGTTTGAAAGCAGGGTTATCATGATCGTAAAATATCTCATCGCCTATATCGCAACGGGAATTTCGTTTGCACTGATCGATAATTTTTGGCTGCGAACAATGTATACGCGGCTCTACATCCCCGAAATTGGCGAACTGCTGATGCGGGGGTTACGCTGGGAGCCAGCGATAACCTTCTATCTGCTTTATATCCTCGGCATCATGATTTTCGCGGTTGGCCCCGCGCTTCAGTCGGGCAAATGGCAAACCGCGCTGATCCAAGGCGCGATGCTGGGTTTCTTTTGCTATATGACTTATGACCTCACCAATTATGCGACGCTCAAGGTATGGAGCTTAAAGGTCACGATTCTTGATATGATCTGGGGCACATTGCTGACAGGCGGCACGGCACTCGGCGGCTATCTGATCACGACTGCGTTTTTCGGCAAATGAACGGATTCGATGCGTGGCGCGCGCGGTCGCCTTATTATGACGAAACACATGACGCGCTGGCGCAGTCAGTGCGGCGCTTTGTTGAACGTGAAATAGCACCGCATATTGATCGGTGGGAAGTCGAGGGCGAACTTCCCCGCGCGCTTCACAAAAAGGCGGCTGAAGCAGGCATATTGGGGCTGCGCTATCCCGAGGAATACGGCGGTCATAGTGATGGCTTCGATATCTTCCACAGCATGACTCAAACCGAGGAACTGGCGGCAGTGGGCGCGGGCGGGCTGGGCGCGTCACTGATGACACACGGCATTGGCTTGCCGCCGGTGCTCGCAATGGGATCAGAGGAGATGAAGCGCCGGATTGCTGTGCCTGTGCTCAGCGGCGATAAGATTATCGCGCTTGGTATCACTGAACCATCGGGCGGATCAGACGTAGCCAATCTTAAAACTAAGGCAGTGCGCGATGGCAGTCATTATGTTGTGAACGGCTCCAAAATGTTCATCACTAGCGGGATGCGCGCGGACTATCTCACCTGTGCGGTGCGGACGGGGGCTGAGGGCGCAAGTGGTGTTTCGCTGTTGCTGATTGATATGGCTTCGCCGGGCGTTTCGCGCGCACGGCTCGATAAGATGGGCTGGCGCTGTTCGGATACCGCCGCCCTCTATTTCGAAGATGTCCGCGTGCCCGCCGAAAATTTGATCGGCCCCGAAAATGGCGGATTCATAGGCATCATGCGCAATTTTAATAGTGAACGGCTGGGTATGGCGATGGGTTGCTGTGCTTTCGCGCGGGTGTGCTTGGCCGAGGCCGCAGCGTGGGCGCAGGTGCGTGAGACATTTGGAAAGGCTCTGGTCAAGCACCAGTCAATCCGTATCAAGCTTGCCGATATGGCGCGTCAGGTAAACGCGACGCAGGCGTGGGTAGATCTTTGCGCGTGGCAAATGAAGGAGGGCCGTGATCAACCCGCTGACTTTGCGATGCTTAAGGTGCAAGCCACACGGATGCTCGAAGCGGTTGCGCGTGACGCCGCTCAAGTCCTCGGCGGCGCAAGCTATATCACGGGCAGCAAGATCGAACGGATTTATCGTGAAGTGCGCGTCAATGCGATTGGTGGCGGGTCAGAGGAGATCATGCTCGATCTCGCTGGGCGCCAGTTATTCGGTGGTGGTCGATAAACCGCTGCGCTCAATCCGCACACAGGCGAGCAACAGGCCACCCGCTATTAACATCACCGCCGCAAAGATTTCGGCAAGCGCATATGACCCCTTCGCGGTGTAAAGCCAGCCAAATAGCAAGATACCCGTCGGCGTCCCAATCCAGCCCACAGCCGTTAACGCGCCGTAGCTTGCGCCGTAATTTGTGATGCCAAAACGGCGCGACGCGAAATAAGCGAAGAAATCAATCTCCGATCCGTGCTGAATACCCACCAAGCCAACCGCTGCAACGGCGGCCCATAAAGGGAGCGAAAAGAGGCCGAGTGCTAACAACCCGGTGGCAGGAACAGCAGTAAAGATCAGCGCAACGATTCGGGGATTGGCGCGGTCAAGAAACCAGCCCGCAACAACCCTTCCGCCGACTTGACCAAGTGCATAAGCCCCGATGGCCGCCCCTGCTACCGTAGCGCCGATACCTTCATCCTGCACCAACGGAGACATTTGGCTGATAACGCCAGCGCCGGGTGCCGAAAGGCACAACATTGCGGCGGCCATTACCCAGAAATCAACCTCGCGCAGGAAGCTCATATCCTCAGGCGTCTTGGGCGGCGCTACGAACTTCGCTTCGCCTGGCGCATCGCGGATCAGCCATAGTGCCAACGGCAATCCAACGAATGCCGCAAGAGCGGCAAGCACCCAAAACCCAGCGCGCCAGCCTTCTGCCTCGATGAGCGCAGGCAAGAAGAATGAGGCAATGAAGGTTGTGATCGCAGGGCCAATCGCGATGAGACCAAGCGCCATGCCGCGCTGCTGATCGAACCAAGCGCTAACCGGGCGCGTTGAGACAATTTGCCCCGCACCAATCCCCGCTACGCCGTAAACCAACACCACACAAATGAAGGTGAAGACTGAATCAACGATCGTCGCCATTGCGATATGCGCGGCAACAATGATTGCCATGTTGATCCCGAACACGCGGTGGAAGCCTGCGCGATCAAGCCAGCGGCCCATCAACGGCGCGGTGAGCGCACCGACGATCAGCAGCGCTTGATAATTGGCAAATTCCCCACGCGAGATGCCGAGTTCAGTCGTGATCGGGATCGTGAAGAGGCTGAACACGTAGTAAAAGAGCGACATGCCAAAGCCCGCACCCAGCGCTGCGCCAAGCGCAACACGCCAGCCACGTTTCCATTCATCCAAAGTAAAACCCTTTGCGGTTCCGGTGCAATAGATATGGCGGTGCCGATTACTGGCACCGTGCGCCCTAGTTCACGGCTTTCCCAAGATCGGCAGTGAGGGCGCGAATGCGTTTGGCGTTGAAGCCGAGATCGCTCATCCCAACGCGACTAACCGAACGCATGTCTATTTGGGTCGCTTTACCATCAGCTGAGGGTGTTGCGACGATCAACACATCATCTTTGAATTTGAAGGGAGACTGCGTTTCGGTGGCCTCGATCCGGTCAGTGCCTGCATAAGCAATCGCCCAGCCGCGCGCTTCGACGATTGCCTTTGCTGCTGCCATCACCTCGGCGGCTGGCTTTGCAATGGTGAGCGGTTTGATATCGCCATAAGCCTTCCCGTGAAGCTCACGCCACTTTTCAATCGTATCAACGCCTTCAAGATTATCCGCGCGCAGGCTAAGCGTCCTGAAAGCGGGCGGATTGGTGATATTGGTTGAGACATCATGGATTGGCGGCACTTTCGCACCAACGCTGATCCAATATCCCATCACGCCGAGCAAACCAAGCGCTGCAAGCAACCCGATCACCGATTGCCGCGTGCGCGTGATCAAGGCGGCGGGAATGCCGATCAGCAAAGCTATGACAGCGGCGAGCAGGCAAATTCCGATGGCCAAGAATGCCGCTGTAAAGTGCCATAAGCCAAAGCCTGATCCGTAGGCTGCAAACACCGCTATCACGGCCGATCCAATCCCAAGCCAGAATGTTGCTTTGCTAAGGCGCGGCCCCCAATGGCGCTTTGGCGTATCGGTCATTAGAACTCTCCTTTCAGATTGTGGCGTCTTCCCATCGCTAACCAATAAGCGACCCCCGTAGCAATGACAAACGCAATCAAGGCTGAAATTGGCATGCTGGCGTCGTAGGCTTTGGGCGGCGGGGCAAACCAGTTGAAGGCTTGCAGTGCCAAAAGAAGCACGATCATCACGGCAAGCGCCCATGATTTCGCACTCGCTTTCGTCGCGCGAACAAACCACCAGAGTGCGCTAAAGGTCAGCGCAAGTTCAAGCGGCATTTCAATTGCGGGATAGTTCCACAGGCCAAAGCCTAACTTGGGTGGTGACCCTGCAATCGTCAAATCTTGATAGTGAACAAGCAAATCAAGGAACCAATGCGATAGCACCACAAGCCCGCCAATCAGCGCGCCGATGCGGTTCTTCGTCACCAAACCAATGATCAGCGCAAATCCCGCTGCCCACATCACGCTTCCCATCAGGCTGTGCGTATAGGGCATTGAATATAGGTCCATCGGGTTCATCACGGTGTAGCTAGGTGTGATTCGCATCGCTTCAACGCCCGCAAGTGCAAGCCCGAAGAACCCGAAATCAACCAGCTGCGCGCCGATGAAAAGCGCGGGCAGGTTCGGTGCTTTAGGATGAGTTGCGGCGACGAACGCAGCACTATAATGGCCGATGAACATTAAACGTCTCCTCGTAGCCCACCGCTAACACGGCGCGGGGGCGCGATCAAACCGGTTTGGCGCGCGTTGCGATAAGGCATCCCGCGATGATCAACACCGTGCCTGCAACCGTGACCAGTGTCACGCGTTCATCAAACATCAAATAGCCAATAATCGCCGCCCAGATAAACGCAGTATATTCAACTGGGATCAGATGCTGTGTCTCCGCGCGCGCATAGGCCCATGCGAGCAAGATTAGCGAAAAAATCGTCAGAATCGCCGCAAGACCAATGGCAGGAAACTGTTCGCTTGCGGGTATTATCCCTAAGAGCGGCGCAAAGCTCGCGAGGATTAGCCCGACGATGACATTTTGCATCAGGGCAATCTCGGTTGGGCCTGCCACGCGCGCTTGCATCCGCATCACCACGAGGTTGCCCGCATAAAGGAGTGACGAGAGCAGGATTGCTGCAATTCCCCACAGCGTGTCTTTTGAAAAAGCGCCGCCGATCCGTCCGCTCGCAATCACAACCACGCCGATAAAGCCAAGCGCCGAAGCAACAATCGCGCGGCTACCAATGTCCTCCTTCAGGAAAACACTCGCCAGATAGAGCGCGATGATCGGCGATATGAACGATAGCGCAATCCCTTCAGCCAGCGGAACGCGCGCGATCCCCCAAAAGAATGTGAACGCCATGATAGCCGAAATAAGGCTGCGGATCAGGTGCAATCGCCACGCTGCGCGGCTTGGCCAGCGTTGCCCTCTGATGATGGCAACGGGCAGCATCATCAGCGTGCCAATGATCGTCCGCCACAACAGCGCATTATACGCACCAATCTCAATCGATAATCCTTTCATCACGCCGTCCATTACAGAAAACAGCGCAATGCCAAGCCCAGCCACCGCAAAGGGGATGGCCGGCGATGCCATAGTTTTATCGAGGTGGGGGAGAGAGGTCATCGAAGGGCTTTAGGCAGGGTGCGGGAGGAATGCCAGCGACACGCCATAAGCAGGAGTTTTGCGTCTAAGGTCTCACTAAAGTTTCACCTAAACGCTGTTTAGAGGCCCCTATTTTTTCGCTGTAAGCAGACCCGAACAGCGATGGGCAACTCACGGTGATGCTTGGGGCAAACTGGCAGGTGAAATCTTACATTGCAAGGCTGAGCGATCTGGGTTCGGGCATTTCGGGGACACGCAATGTCCCCGGAACTCTTGCGAAGGGTTTGGAGGCTTCGTGCGTATATACGCCAATAAGGGGAGAGTTATGGGCGGTTTGAGACGGCGAGATTTGATTGCACTTGGCATCGTTGTCATCACAACAGCCGCAGACACATTTCGGGGACACAATACTAATTAACATTCTCAAGCCCCGCCTTCCTCTTCGGCCCCCTTTGTAACGGCCCTAGCTTCCGTTCCATATCAGCTTCAGCCTGCGCAATCCATTCGGGCGTTGCGAGCGGGCGTCCGGTGCGGATGCGTGCCTCGATTGCCTCAGCGCTCGCCGGATCATCCATAGCGTCAAGCCCAAGGCGCAGGAGCGCGCGCCAATTGCGCACATGCTGGCCTAATGCAGCGACATCAGTGAGCGGATCATTACCCGCGCGGCGGCCCGCAATGTGCGAGCGCGCGCTTGACCAGCGCCACGCCTCGGCCTGCGTCACCAGCCCCGCAGCAACCGGATTATTCTCAACATAGCGGACCGCGCTCATGAGATGCGCATCATCCATCGGATAACTGCCAAAGCGGCCTTGAAACAAATAGCCGCGCCAGCCCTCGCGGAAATTGATACGGCGGCTATAGCGGCGGTGCGCCTCGCCAAGCGTCGCGCGCAGGCCGTCTTCGCTCTGCGGCACGAGGATGAGGTGAACATGATTATCCATCAAGCACCAACCAAGGCATCGCGTGCCCTGCGCAACACAAGCCTGCACAATGAGCGTGAGATAGGCGCGGCGATCCTCATCTGAAAAGAAGATCGGCAGCCGCCGATTCCCCCTTTGCGTGACGTGGTGAGCGACACCCGGGATGACAATGCGCGCAAGTCTGGCCATATGCGTAGTATGGCACGGAGAAGGATTGGAGTCTAATTAGTATTGTGTCCCCGGAACTCTTAAAACTACAAAAGGAAGTGCCGCCAGTCATTGAGCCACGGGAATCGAAACGTCGCGGGAAATGGGCCGCCCAACTGCTTGGAAAAGAGCACAAGACTGCAAACATGAAGGATGCATATTGCACTATTCTTCGATTGCTCGCTGATCTCGATGCACAATTCTTGCTACGATTTTCAATGTCCGGGAGTTCGTCTCGCCGATTTGTTGCAAAAGACGCCCTATCTCTATATTTGAAGTCTCCACACTTAGCGAAGGATTTTGCTAGCAAACTTGTCGACGGGTGGTTTGTCGATACGAATGTATCCGAGCAACAGGTGGCGAAGCGTGTACGAATTGCCGCTGAAACGGCAGGTTTGCGTTATGGTGTCGACTTCAAAGTCTCTGAGAATGGGCGGACGATCTAAACGTCTGCCCGAGTCATCGAATTACGGCGCCAGTTTACTAAATGCACATAATTGTCCTTTCGCTCATAACCACGAGGACACCACCGAATCACGGGGACACCCAATAGGGATGTCCCCGAATGCACCCCCCGCGAATGCTCCCGCTCCGAAGTTCCGGGGACACAATACTTTAAAGTTCCGGGGACACTATACTTAATTCACCCCCACCGGCTCAAGCACAATTCGCAGCTTCATCCCCGTTGCCGCTGCCAGCTTTTCGAGCGTGCGCGTCGAGGGTTTGACGCGTCCGCTTTCCAGACGGGCAATGGCGCTTTGGCTAGTGCCCATGCGCTCGGCGAGTTCGGCTTGGCTGATATCAGCATGGGTGCGGGCACCGATCACCATATTCGCGCGGGCAAATTCCTCCTCCAGCGCGTCATATTCTTTCATAAACTCGGGGTCTTTGCGCCACTCGTCAAACAGGATGCTCGCTGGGATGAATTTCTTGCTCATTTGACGTCCTTTGCTCTTTCGAGTGCGATTTCAATTTCTTTTCGCGGGGTCTTTTCGGTCTTCTTGATAAACGTCCTCAAAACGACAACGCGGCGTCCGACGGCAGTGATATACAGTGAACGTGCGATCCGATCCCTTCCACTCAATCGAATTTCCCAGAGCTTGCCCTCAAGATGCTTCACATAGGGTTCGCGCATCTTCTCAAGCCCTGACGACTCAATCATTTCCGAGATACGCAAAAACTTCGACTGTAAGTCCTTCGGTAACGCCCGTACTTCGTCAAACGCCTCTTCATTGAAGAATCCAACTGACCACATAGGCTATCATACCGTTTTTGATATTATTTGCAAGTGA
This sequence comes from Sphingomonadales bacterium, assembly GCA_043741135.1. Lineage (GTDB taxonomy): Bacteria > Pseudomonadota > Alphaproteobacteria > Sphingomonadales > Sphingomonadaceae > Aquisediminimonas. The sequence continues at coordinate 23,620 of JAYUAU010000037.1, forward strand.
AATTGAGAGACACGGGGACACCCAATAGGGTGTCCCCGTGTCTCCGAAGGTATATTCTGCGCTTCCCCCTACGCCGCCAATTTTCTCAACACATAATGCAATATCCCACCGTTCATGAAATATTCGACTTCATTGGCAGTATCGATGCGGCAGAGGGCTTCGAAGCTGAAGGTCGTACCATCGGCGCGGGTTACATTGACGGTCACATCTTGGCGCGGCTTTAGGTCGGCGACGCCGGTGATGGTGAAGCTATCGTCGCCGGTGAAACCCAGTGAATTGCGCGTATCGCCGTCCTTAAATTGCAATGGCAACACACCCATGCCGACGAGATTGCTGCGGTGGATGCGTTCGAAGCTTTCGACGATCACTGCGCGGACGCCCAGCAGATTGGTGCCCTTTGCCGCCCAGTCGCGTGAGGAGCCGGTGCCATATTCCTTGCCGCCGATGACAACCAAGGGCGTACCATCGGCCTTGTGGCGCATCGCGGCGTCGTAGATCGCCATGACTTCGCCGCCGTAGCTGCTCATTCCGCCTTCGATGCCGGGGACCATTTCATTCTTGATGCGGATGTTGGCGAAGGTGCCGCGCATCATCACGTCATGATGGCCGCGCCGCGCGCCGTAGCTGTTGAAGTCAGCCTTGCTAACCTGATGTTCCATAAGGAATTTTCCGGCTGGCGAGTCTGCTTTGATCGAACCAGCGGGCGAAATATGATCGGTCGTGATTGAGTCGCCCAAAATCGCCAAAGGTTTCGCGTCAATGATATCGACCACGGGGGCGGGCGTCATGCTCATGCCTTCAAAGTAAGGCGGATTGGCGACATAGGTGCTGCCCGCGCGCCATTGATATGTGGCCGAGCCTTCAACCTCAATCGCTTGCCAATGCGCATCGCCCTGATAGACGGTGGCATAGCGCGCAGTGAACATCGAACGATCAATGTTTGCGGCCATCACGTCATTGATCTCCGCATTGGTGGGCCAGATGTCCTTCAAATAAACATCGGAACCATCGGTTGCCTGACCAATCGGCGTGGTTGTAAAGTCAGTCGTCACCGTGCCCTTGAGCGCATAGGCCACGACAAGCGGTGGTGAGGCAAGGAAGTTCGCGCGCACATCAGGCGACACACGCCCTTCAAAATTGCGATTGCCCGAAATGACCGAGGCGGCAACAATATCATTGCCGTTAATCGCCTTGCTGATGGGTTCAGCGAGTGGCCCGCTGTTCCCGATACACGTCGTGCAGCCATAGCCAACAAGGTTGAACCCCACCGCATCCAAATCCGCCGAAAGCCCCGCACGGTCAAGATAATCGGTCACCACTTGACTCCCAGGCGCAAGCGAGGTTTTCACCCAGGGCTTAGGCTTCAACCCAAACGCATTGGCCTTGCGCGCGACCAATCCTGCCGCGACGAGTACTGACGGGTTCGATGTATTGGTGCAGCTTGTGATGGCGGCAATCACCACGTCGCCATCGCCAATGTCATGAGCAGCGCCTTCAACTGCGACCCGCTGCGCACCGTCATGCTTGTAAACGCTCGCGAGATCGGCATTGAACACATCATCAACTTGGGTAAGGATCACCTTATCCTGCGGCCGCTTTGGCCCCGCAAGGCTTGGCACAACTGTCCCCATGTCAAGCTCAAGCGTATCCGTAAAGACGGGATCAACCGCGTGCGCGAAACGCCACAGCCCTTGTTCCTTGGCATAAGCCTCAGTCAGCGCAATCTGGGCTTCTTCGCGGCCCGTGAGCCGCATATATTCAAGCGTCTTTTCATCAATCCCAAAGAAGCCGCAGGTGGCACCATATTCTGGCGCCATATTGGCAAGCGTCGCACGGTCAGCGAGTGTCAACGCATCGAGGCCGGGGCCATAATATTCAACAAAGCGTCCAACCACGCCCTTCGCGCGCAGCATCTGAGTCGCGGTGAGCACAAGGTCGGTCGCGGTAATCCCTTCGGCCATCGCGCCCGTCAGTTTGAAACCAACAACTTCAGGGATCAGCATCGAGACGGGCTGGCCAAGCATCGCAGCCTCAGCCTCAATCCCGCCAACGCCCCAGCCGAGCACGCCAAGCCCGTTGATCATCGTCGTATGGCTATCGGTGCCAACGCAGGTATCAGGATAGGCGATGGTCTTGCCGTTTGCGTCGACGCTCGTCCACACGGCTTGCGCGATATGTTCAAGGTTGACCTGATGGCAGATGCCCGTGCCCGGCGGAACCGCTTTGAAATTGTCGAGGCTTTTGCTGCCCCATTTGAGGAAGTCATACCGTTCGCCATTGCGCTGATATTCGATTTCAGTGTTCAGCTCAGCCGCCTTGGGATGGCCAAATTCATCAACCATCACCGAGTGATCGATGACGAGATGGACGGGCACAAGCGGGTTGATCTTGGCGGGATCACCGCCGAGCTTGGTCATCGCATCGCGCATTGCGGCAAGGTCAACGACGCAGGGAACGCCGGTGAAATCCTGAAGCAAGACGCGCGCGGGGCGATATTGAATTTCGCGGGTGGAGGCAGGGTCTTGCTGCCAATCGACAAGCGCCTGAATATCATCGGTTGAAACGGTAAAGCCGCCGTCTTCAAAACGGAGCAGATTTTCGAGCAGAACCTTCATCGAGAACGGAAGCCGCGATACATCACCAAGCTTTGCCGCAGCCTTGGGGATTGAGAAATAATCAACCGAAACAACGCCCACGGTGAGCGTTGAACGAGTGGAAAGCGTGTCCTGTCCGGTCGAAGTCATGTCAAATTCCCTGATGCACGGCGTGTGAGGCAGATGCCAGACGGGCCGGTGGTGTGAATATAGCGATCAAAAAGGCGGCGCGACTGCTCACCCTAAGAGTCGAAACAAGGAATAGCAGGGGCGGGGGATTTGGGGAAGGGGGCAGTCCAACCCGCCACTCATCGCACGTCGATAGGGAGGATTGTTCGGGTTGATCCTCCCCATCGATTTACGATGGGGAGGTGGCGCGCAGCGACGGAGGGGTTGGTTGTGATGTATGAGATTTAGGGGGCGTGATGGTGATTGCGCGTGAAATGACGACAGCTGTGCGGCTCCAATCCTCGTAATCACAATGGGGATTCCGAAATGGAATATCTGGTAAAACGCGAACTAAAAAATCTAAATCGAATGGGCATGAAAGTTGTCGGCCCAGTTGATCAATACGGGACACCGCTAGCTGGTTCAAATGAAGTTGGCCTCAATTTCAGCCGGACTGAGGCAACAATTGGCAATGCAAATCTCACACCCGGTGCACATTATCGAGCCGAAATACTGATTTATGGCGACCCAGACGGGAAGCTAACAATTTCAGCGGCGGTTGATCAAGCACTTCTGCAATTTACTGAATTATTTCAGATTTCGGTGCCGACGGCACCCACTAATACCAAAGTGCGTTGAATTTGACTCACCCCACCGCTCGCCCTGAGCTTCGTTAGTTTGGTGTAATCTTGTTATGAATGCATAATCAAGGTGCCGGTATGGGGCGGCCGCCCCATACCGGCGTGATCGG
>JAYUAU010000038.1:0-26983 GCA_043741135.1 Sphingomonadales bacterium
AGGGGTCCAGACCTTAACAAAGACTCTTTTTGTCTGGGACTGGACCCCTGCCTCCGCAGGGGAACACATTTGCTCTACCTAAACTCATCATGCTCTAGCTAAATTGGGGGGAAGTTTTCCCCTCCCCCCATTATAGCGCGATGACATATCGTTGAATCGTCTTTGCGAGGAGCGAAGCGACGCGGCAATCCACTCGCGGCACCATAGTATGGATTGCCGCGCTTCGCTCGCAAAGACGATTCATATTTAAGGCCTCCCCTACCGCAAGGCTACTTATCGCGTTCGGCTTTCAATTCTTTTTCAACTTCATCGACAAATGTCGCCATTCCTGAGAGAATTGGCTTATCATAATAGACATCGGATTTGCGCAGTGTGACTGCCGCCGCCTCAAAATCTACGCGCGCAGCCTCAGCTTGAGCTGCTAATTTTATGAGCATGTCTTTGCTTGGCGCAGCCTTCTGCTTCGAAGCCAAGTCAAACGCATCGATGGCGGCTTTTGAACGGCGAATAATGGCATTCAGATTGAGCACAGTCGCTTCCTCAAATGGAGGTTTTGCTTTGCCGTCTTTGTAAAAAGGACTCCGAGGGTCACCAAGCGGATGAGCGAACTGACTGCCGGGTAATTCTTTCTCAACCGCATCAATGATCGGCGATGTTGAGTTTGTTGGCGCGGTTTGGGCTTGCTTGCATCCCGTGACAAGCAGCGCAGCAACAAACAAGGTGGATGTAAAACGCATCAAATTCTCCTATCAAGCCTAAGCAAGATCAATTTATCGATTTGAAAAAGAAAGCCGCATTCCCCTTTGAGAATGCGGCCTCCCTTTAATCTGAGCATCAAAAAACGCTCAGAAACTTACTCAATCATCATCGCCGTGAGCACCGCGATTACGCTGAAACGCGTTCGCCAGCACATAGCGAGCGATTTTTACACCCATGGCTTGACCTTCATTGTCATCCCATTCCCAGTGAACGCCGTTAAACACACGGCTACGACCATTTTCCTGTTGAGCCGCCAGCAAGGTCTGGAAACGAACGGGAACGAAGGGACGTGTGGTCACTGTGTTTGGGCCACCAAAGGTTTTGCCTGGATCAATCCCAGCGCCGTTATATTCGTCAGAAACGAATGTGAAGCGCGTGTTATTACCAAAATAAGCCCGCATAGTTTCAAAGATTGAACCACCAAAGGTAGCGTGACCTGAAACATAAGCGGGGAATGGCGGCGTAAAGCGTTCAGCATGACCGTTTACAACTGATGCACCAAAGGGTTCCCAAGCAGGATCACCGACCGTTGCGGCGTTACCATCGGCATTACCTGCACGAACACCCGTTACGGGACGAGCATAATCGTAGAAATATTTGCTATCCCACGCGCCTACGCCCGAATCGGCTTGAACAGTGTTAATGACTGCCAAATAGCGCGCCATTTCGGTAACGCTGCGAACGCCTTGTTCACGCGCAACTTTCAGCGCAATTTGGTTATACAAACGCGGCGGAGTTCCCAGGAACTGAGCGCCATCATAACCCCAAAAGTTCCCAATGAACTGATTGCTAGCCGTTGCGCCTGTTGACGAACCGACATTTTTTACATCGTTAAAGCCAGCCAAATAACGAGCCGAGCCATCAGCTGGCGGCGGAGGCGCACGGAACTGAGCACCATTGACCGTCACAAATGTTTTCACATTGCCCCAGTTTGCACCAAGCGCGATGTTGCGAATGCCGCCAGCAGCCGTGCGGCCAACAGGATCACGAGCCCATTGATCAGCTATGATCGGAGCATCAAGACCACGGTTTACTCCGCGCTCAAATCCAATAGTAGCTGCGCCTGAAACCAGACCGCCTTGGCCGAAATTTTCGCTGCCGCCATTACCGACGTTCGAATTATCAACCGAACGACTGGCGATGATTGCAGCCGCCGATGCTTGACCAATCGCACGTCCGGCAGCGATTGAAGCTGCACTTGCGTTAATCGCGCTCAAATCCGCCGAAAGCTGAATCGCAAGCTGTGGACGTTGCGAAGGGTGCAGATTGAACAAAGTATCATGCGCTGCATAGGCAATCGCAGCATCAATCGACGCACCGCGCGGCGCATTCACATTGTAAGCAAAGGTGCGGAACCGGTTGCTGAATGATTGAACGGCATCATGCACCGCGATTGATACCATCGCAAACGCGCGTGCGTTACGAACAGGGCCGCCTTGTTCAAGTGCTGGACCGGTCGCAACAACCGCCGTATGATCGACAGCGTTGGCTTGCAACATGATTTCATGCCAGTTGAGCAAGCGATCAAATGTGTTATTCGCGCGGCGCATTGGGCGACGGAAATCATCTTGAACGCGCTGACGCAAAGCCGCGTTTGAATTACTGCGGCCCATTTCGGCGCGCTGCTGATCAGAAAGACCGCTTCCTGCAAATGCCGGCGCAGACATTGCGGGCAGAATGACAGCCGCAGCCGCCAAATATCCTATGATTTTTCTCATGATTCACTTCCTCAATAAATGGTTAGACGCATGCATTTTTTTGTTAAAAAGAGGCCATCTCTCCAAACAAGTTCGGAAAAAATAACTTCATTGCGACGTTGTTTTGAGGTATCAACCAAGCATCAAGTGCTCGGAATCATACCGTGGGCCCAATTGCAATCGTATGTTGGCTTTTTGTTGAACGCAAGTGATAAAAAGTAGCGAATGATCAAAAATCTAACTTAGCAGCATGGTTTAACTGGTTGATTTCACCAGTTAGTGTCCCGCTTCGGGAAAAAAACGGTTAACCCATTGTTGTTAGCGTTTGCTCAATGCCATTGTGATAGTGCCTGCTGCGGCTTGATCGTTTTGTGATCATAAATTGCGCGACTCGGCGAAACGAATGAAGCAAGATATTGAATTGTTGCGCATATCAGTTGCGCTGATGTGAAAGAGATATTGGCTATTGTGACTACATCGCCCGCCCTACTTCGCGATACCGTCCACGGTGTTCCGAGCAAGGCAATGCCAATAGCGGATTTCATCCGTGACCGTAGGCTGATGGCTGAAGACGCCATTGGACGAGCCGAAACGGTGACACTCGAAACCGGCGAACGATTTGAGTCAGTTATCACGCGCCTTGGTATGATATCTGAACTGACACTCGCACAAGCCTTTGCACACTCTCAACAACTTGAGCTGATCCGCGGTGATGAACTCCCCTCAATAGCGGTCGCGGGCGTTAATCCGTCAGCATCGTTCCTGCGTGAGATGCGCGCGCTGCCGATCTCAATCGAAAATGATAGATTGTTGATCGCACTCGCCAATCCTTTTGATGATTTCGCCGCAGAGGCGTTGGGGTTTGCTTTTGGCAAAAAAGTAGACCGCGCGGTCGCGCTACCAAGCGACATTGATGCAGCGATTGATCGTCTTTACGGCGCGTCAGATGCCATCGCTGGCGTCTCGGACGGCATCGCTGATGAAGACGATCTTGAACGTTTGCGTGACCTTGTCAGCGATGCGCCGGTTATTCGCGCGGTAAACCGACTAATTGCCGATGCGGTTGATGCCCGCGCTTCTGATATTCACGTTGAACCAAATGAAGACCGTGTTGTCATCCGTCTGCGCATTGACGGCATTTTAGTTGAAGCGCCTGCCCTGCCCGCTGCGATGCGCACTGCACTTGTCTCACGCATTAAAGTGATGGCTGACCTCAACATAGCTGAACGACGTTTACCCCAGGATGGCCGCATGCGCGTGGCTGTGCGCGGCAATGAGATAGACCTGCGCGTGGCGACATCGCCTTCGATCCACGGCGAAAGCGTTGTGATGCGGATACTTGATCGCTCAAACCTCGCGCTTGATTTTGCCACACTTGGGTTTAGCGATGCGCTCGCTGTTAAGCTTCGGCATGTCCTCGCCAAGCCATACGGGATCGTGCTTGTCACGGGGCCGACTGGGAGTGGCAAGACGACGACGCTCTATGCCGCCCTCTCTGAAATGAACACCGGCTCGCGCAAGATTTTAACGGTCGAGGATCCCATAGAATATCGGCTGCCCGGTATCGTTCAAACGCAAGTCAATGCCGGCATCGGGTTGACCTTTGCAGCCTCGCTCAGATCATTTTTGCGGCAAGACCCTGACGTGATGATGGTCGGCGAAATCCGCGATCTCGAAACCGCGCAAATTGCGGTGCAATCAGCGCTGACGGGGCATATTATCCTATCAACGCTTCACACCAATACGGCAGCTGGTGCGGTGACGCGGTTGTTAGATATGGATGTTGAGCCCTTTCTCCTCACTTCAACACTTAATGCTGTCTTGGCACAGCGCCTTGTGCGGAGGCTATGCACTGATTGCCGGATGCCTTATCATCCTAGTGAAACGCAGTGCGCGGCGTTGAACCTAATGCCGCCAACTGAGTTGACTTTCTATCAGGCGAAGGGCTGTGCGAGCTGCCGTAATCGGGGGTTTACGGGGCGTATCGCGCTGATCGAATTGCTTATGATCAATGATGATGTAGCGCAGATGATCCTCAAACGCGCCGATACGCGAGAGATTGTCGAGGCCGCCAAGCACGGTGCGCTTTCAACAATGCTTGACGATGGCATTGCCAAACTGAAAGCGGGCGATACGACGATTGAGGAAGTGCTGCGTGTTGTTGCTGAGGGCTATTGATGGCAGCGTTCGCTTATCGCGCAGTCTCAACAGGTGGTCGTTCTGTCAGTGGCGAGATTGAAGCGGATGGCCAAGCCAACGCGCTGGCTGCGCTGCGTCAGAAGGGCCTGACGCCAATTGAGGTTTCACAGATAGCCATCAAAGAACGGGCTTCATTGACGCGCGCTTCAAGCAAAACGCGTATCGCGGTCACTAAGACAATCAGCGAAATCGCGGTGTTGCTGACTGCTGGGCTACAATTGGATCGCGCACTGGCACTGGCGATTGAGAATATTGAGCAGCCATCGCTCCGCCACGATTTTGGCATCATATTGAAACAAGTTAAGGAAGGCATTCCGCTTTCACGCGCGATGGCAGCAAACGGCGCTCTTTTCCCTCCAATGGCAAGCGCAATGGCTGAGGCGGGCGAAGCGGACGGAAAACTCGGGGCGGCGCTCTCGCGTTTAGCTGACGCATTGCAGCAGGCTGACGATCTCCGTTCGTTGATTACAACAGCGATGATTTATCCCGCGATTCTATTTGCGATTGCAACAGCTGTAATCCTCATGATGCTGCTTTTCGTCGTGCCGCAGTTTGAAAGCCTATTTGCAGGCGCTGGGGATAAGCTTCCCGCCTCTTCGCAGTTCATCATGAGTGCGAGCCAAGGATTGCGCGCCTACGGGCTATATTGGCTGTTAGCGCTTGCTCTCGCGGGGTTTGTGCTGCGCAGCTGGATGCAGCGGCCGTCGCTACGATTGGGTATTGATGGCTTCGTTTTGCGATTGCCACAAGTGGGGACGTTGATCCGTTATATCGACACCGCCCGATTTGCGCGCTCGCTTGGTGTTTTGATCGATGGCGGCGTTCCTTTGCCAACTGCAATGGCCATGGCGCAACGATCAATCAACAACCGTGTGATCAGCAACGCAGTTGGCAAAGTGGCGGGCGGGATCAAAGAAGGCGGTGGGCTGACAGCGCCACTGGCGGCGGCGGAGGTGTTTCCAAAGCTCGCGCTTGGGTTTCTGCGGACGGGCGAGGAGATTTCGCAGCTCGGCCTCATGCTCGGCCGATTAGCTGATGTTCTCGACCGTGACGTAAAAACGCGGTTAACGCGCTTGATTGGATTGCTAACCCCCGCGATAACTGTCATTCTTGGCGTAACGGTCGCTGCTATCATAGCCTCAATAATGAGCGCAATTCTTGGTTTTAATGATTTGGCGGTATCATAAACATGGACAAAACCCGACAGAAAGCATTGCAATTGGGCTTCACATTGCTTGAATTGCTCGTTGTGCTTGCCATTCTTGGTTTGCTCGCAGCGATTGTCGGGCCGCAGGTGATCAAATATCTTGGGAGTTCAAAAACCCAAACAGCGTCAGTTCAAGTCAAAAATGTTGGTGCAGCACTCGAACTCTTCAGGCTTGATGCGGGGCGCTATCCAACGCCGCAAGAGGGGCTTGATGCGCTGGTCAAGCCACCAAATTCGGTGCCCGTTTGGAATGGTCCCTATTTGCCCCAAGCAAGCGCATTGATCGATCCTTGGGCGAACCGTTACCTTTTTAAGTCACCAGGTGAACATAGCGAAATTGACGTTTATTCGCTTGGCTCTGATAATGCCGCTGGCGGCACTGGTGAGGCCAAAGATGTCGGCAATTGGTAGCACGCGGCAAACCGGTTTTACGTTGATCGAAGCGCTGGTTGTCGTCGCGATTGTCGCGCTGATCAGTGGCATCGGATATCCTTCGCTCAGGTCAGCAGTGCGCGCTCAGGAATTTTCAGCTGGCCAAAGCAGCATCACGCTTGCGCTGAAGGAAACGCGCGCAACGGCGATACGCGGCGGTCGTCCAGCGCGCTTTACTGTGGTGCGGAACGGATCGGTGGTGAGTATTGACGGCGAAGACCGTGTGCCACTCGCTGAAGCTAATCGATTGATTTCACTACAAAACCGGTCAATAATTTTCTACAGTGATGGCACATCAAATGGCGGCAAACTAACGCTCAAGAATGACCAGCGTCGCGCTGAATATGTGATCTACCCGACAACTGGCTTCATTTCGGTATCGACGCTGTGAAAGCCGACCGCGCCGAAAATGGTTTCGCACTCGCCGAAACATTGGTGTCAGCCGCGATCATTGCGGCGATGCTGGGTGTCACCTTTCAATCGATCACGGCAAGTGCGCAGCAAAGCCGAATGATCGAACAACGGCGGCTTGCGCTGCTCATCGCGCAATCACAGATTGCCGTCGCCGACGCTGCGACCGAGACGTCGTTTGGGGAAACGCGCGGGCAAACCGTCGGGGTCAGTTGGCGGGTGAGTATCTCCTCGTACCCGGCAATCACAGCGGCATCAGTTCCGTTAGAACTCGTGACCGTTTCAGCCGGTAATGGCAAAGAAGGCACACCATTGGTCACGTTAAAATCGCTGCGGATAGCCCGGTGAACATTCCGCCGCGCCCCAATGGCTTCACGCTGATTGAGCTACTTGTGAGCTTGTTTGTGCTCGGCGTTACCGCAGCTCTGCTCTTGTCGGGGCTGGTGATGACACGGACGATGGCTGATCGCGCTAAATCCCAATCGGCAAATGCAGAATCGATTTTGACCGCGCAAGTCATCATTCGTGACCGGATCGAAACGATGGTTGCGTCAACGCGGTTTGATACATTTGCGCCGATTGTTGATATGCGCGGCGCGGCAAACATTATCAGCTTCTTTGCCCCCCCTGCCCCATCAACGCGCCCTAATAGCGTCGAGAGATACCGCCTCACCCGCAGCGCGCCCGGTGATTTGGTGCTTTATTCCGCATCTGATGTGGCTGACCGGATTGATGTCTATGCGATTGGCGAAGTCGGGTGGAAGCCAACAGTGTTGTTGAGCGGCGTTGAGGCGCTCAGCATCGCTTATTTCGGTGCTGCCCCCCCTGACGGCGATCGGCGCTGGCGCGGCGAATGGATTGAACGACAACAACCACCCGAACTAGTGCGCGTTCGCGTGGTGTTCAAACGCGGCGACAACCGGATTTGGCCAGATTTGATCGCGCGACCTGCATCAACTGTGAATTCAGAATGCCGGATTGATACTTTCTCCGGCCGGTGTGCGGGGCAATCGTGAAAACAGGCACATTCCTTGATCTCGATATGACGAGCCTTGGCCAGACCCTTGGCGACTTCTGGCGGTGGTGGGTGAGCGAAATCAGCGCCATGATGCCAGCTTTTCTGCAAACCCGCGCGCAGAAAATCAGCGGACACATCGTCCATTGGCAGAGTGATGGGGCTTTGTGGTTTGAAGGTGAGGCGTTTGAAGTAAACCTCAGCACCCCTGTGCGCGCCGCCACGATTGTCATCCCGCAGAGCAATGTCCTGATCCGCAGCGTTGAAATGCCAGCGCTAAGCATGGTTGATCTTCGTAAAATCGTGATGCTAGACCTTGACCGGTTAATGCCGTTTCCGCCGGGTAGCGCTTATGCCGACGTGCAATTCAGCGATAATCAACCAGTGGCAGGAAAGCGCCTCGTTCACATTGCTGCGATCCCAAAAGACCTCGCTCGATCAATTGAGTTTACCGCGCGATCAAACGGGCTTCTTCCAAAGGCGCTAGGCGTCGTTGAAGATGGTACAATGAAATTCGACTTTCTGTTTGCACTGCAAAGTGATGGGAGCGTGCCTCCTCGCGGCACCGGTGTGGCCGTTTGGTGGGCGGCGGTGGCGCTGTTATTTGCTCTCAATCTTGGTTTGTTCATTTACCTCGATCAGCAGCGAGTTGACCGGATGACCGCGCTTGTCGACTCACAATCGCTGTCTGCGGTGGGCGCGCGCAAGGTTGCAAACCGGATTGCGAAAGAGGATCAGCTCCGCGCTGATATTCTTGCTAAGCGCAGTAAAAGCGATCCGCTGGCTGAGCTCGCGCTGACAACCAAGCAAATGCCGCAAGGCGTGTGGGTGCAGCGCTATAGCGCGAGCGCTGATGTGTTGCGGCTGGCAGGCTACAAACAAAGCGGCACTGATCTGCTCGGCACATTGCGCAAAAGCGGTCGTTTCTCAACGATACGCGCGACGACGGCGGAAGGGGCCGCTGAATCAGGCACCGGCCAACCTTTTGATGTTACGGCTGAGATCCGGCGCAAATGATGATGAGCCTCTCTTTACGCGAACGCCGCCTAATCGCCATTTTGATCCTGTTCGCCATGATGGCTTTCGCGTGGTTCATCATCATCGCGCCGATTGCGAGTGGCTTCACGGCACGCGCTGAGGAACGCGTTCGCTTAAGTCAAACATTTGCAGCCAACGAAAGATTGATTGCCAGTCTCCCTCGGCTACGCGCGCAGGCTGAGCGGCTTAAGCTTGGTGACGCACGGTTTCACATTGCGGCTCCAAATGCTGGAGCTGCAGCTGAAATACTCAAGGAACGGATGGCTGATCAAATTACGGCTGCCGGTGCTGAATTGAAATCGATGCAAGATGTTGCGGGCCGCCCGGGATGGGTGAGCGCATGGGCCGAATGCCGGTTAACGCTGCCGCAACTGCTTGGTCTGCTTGAAAAGTTACAGAATGACCCGCCTTACCTCGTGATAACTACGCTGACTATTTCTGCTGACCGCGCCACACAGTCGGGAAAGCTTGATGCATTGGATGTTCGAATTGAAGCCGCTGGCACATATAATATTTCCAACGCGCGTTAACGGCGCATTACTGCCAGCACTGCTCTGCGCGGTGCTAGTTGGCATGGCTGGATTGCAATTTGGATTTCCGCAAGACGATGATCTCACGTCTGCGCCGGGGCGAGTCATTGCTCGGCAATTGCCTGAACGCGAAACTTACCGCGCAGTAGCCGATCCGCAAATCCTTCGCGACGCACTATTTTCTCCAGCGCGCGCTGGCAAAGCAAGCGACGACAAGTCTGACCCGCTAGGTGGCGCAAAGGCTGTCGGGATTGTGCGCGGGAAAGGATTTGTGCGCGTTGTGATGCAAGATGCCAATGGAAATTCAACCTCAATCAACGTTGGCCGCCGCTATCTTGGCTGGACGCTCGCGCGGATAAGCGGCGAAAGTGTAACGTTTTCTCGCGGTCAAGAACGACATGAATTACGTGTTGGTAACCAAACTGCAAGCTTTCAATCGTATAATCCGAGGGAACAAACGGATGAACGATGATGATCAACAGAACGCACTTCAGCGCGCTTGCCATTTTACTTGCGCTCTTTGTGTCGAGCGCAATCGGCCAAGTGAGCGATGAAAGAACATCATCTGCAACGATAATTCCGGGCACAATCCCCGCCCCTGTTCGCCCCACTGTTGCCCCCTCCAAAGTCCGTAATGGCGATATCAGCCTCAATTTTCCCTCAGCTGACGTGCGCGCGGTCGCAAAAGCTGTCCTTGGCGATATTCTCGGCGTCGCTTACACAATCCCGGCTGGCATCAACACACCTGTAACCGTCGTAACCAACCGTCCTATTGCCCGCAGCTCTGTGCTCGCTTTCTTTGAGGATGCATTGAAGCGAAGCGATCTCGCATTAGTTCCCAATAATGGTGGCTATATTATTGATAAAATTGAACAAGTTCGTGGAACTGCCCCCATCAGTCAAAGCGCGACTGGTTATGGCGACGAAGTGTTTCAATTGAGCTTTGTCAATGCTGATCAAATACGGCAATTGCTCGATCCCCTGCTCCCTGGGGTTGTGACCTCAGCTGACTCAACGCGTAACGTGCTTACACTTTCAGGCACATCAGGCCAGCGTGCAAGCGCGCGCGATTTGCTTCGCCAATTTGATGTCAATTGGTTGCGTGCCATGTCATTCGCTTTAATCGTGCCCAAACGCACCGATAGTCGGTTGATTGTGCCTGAACTGGAAAAACTGATCAATGCGCCCGATGCGCCAACGCGCGGGCTTGTCCGTTTGATCTCAATGGAAAAAATCAACGGCATTTTGGCGGTGAGCAGCCAAGCGCAATATCTTGATGATGTGAACCGCTGGATCGATGTGCTTGACCGCGAAGGGCAGAATAATGAGCCCAAATTGTTCGTTTATAAAGTGCAAAACGGGCGATCACGCGACTTAGCGAAGACGATCAACACAGCCTTTGGCAATTCGTCATCAGGCGGTTCGGCGAATAGTGCCGATCCCGCCATCGAATTTAGCGGCAATCCTGATGGTAACAACAACAGTAACAACAATCGTGGTCAGGCAAACGCACGACAGTCACAGCCTGATGGACAAGCACCTCAGCGCCAAATATCAACACCGTCGCAAACCGATACTGTGCAAGCGTCAACCAATGGCGGGCGGTTGCAGGCGACGATATCGAGCGATGACAACAACAATGCCATCATCGTTTTTGGAACACCGCGCGAATTTGCGGTGATTGAGGATGCCCTGCGAAAGCTTGATGTCCTGCCCTATCAAGTGCTAATTGAAGCCGCGATTACAGAAGTGAGCCTTACCGATGATCTTCGCTACGGTTTGCAGTGGAATTTCACGTCAGGGAACACAAATACGGTGCTCACCGATTCAAATTCGGTAAATAATCTAGTTCGGGCCGTTCCCGGATTTTCATTCCTGTTTTCGCGCACGAACTCTTTAGCCGCGGTGCTCAACACGCTTGAAACCAAAACCAAGGTCAATGTTGTTTCAGCACCCAAACTCCTTGTGCTCAACAATCAAACTGCTACGCTTCAGGTTGGCGACCAAGTGCCCGTGGCGACGCAGAATTCAACCGCAACTTCTGATCCAAACGCGCCAACGATCAACTCAATCGAATATCGCGATACTGGCGTCATCCTCAAGGTCACCCCCCGTGTGAATGGCAGCGGGCTTGTGTTGCTCGATATTGCTCAAGAGGTCAGTGATGTGAACACGTCAGTTGCGGCCGGAACAGGGATCAATTCTCCTACGATTTCAACGCGGCGAATTTCGACATCGGTCGCGGTGCAAGACGGTGAAGTGCTGGCGCTTGGCGGATTGATCCGTAACACGCAGACGAAGGGCCGCGCTGGGATTCCTTTTCTCTCACAAATCCCCGTCATAGGCGGGCTTTTTGGAAGACAAACCAAGAATGAAGACCGGATTGAGCTGATCGTTCTCCTCAAACCGCGCGTTATTCGCTCAGTTGATGATGGTCGCGCGATTACTGATGAGCTGCGTGCCAAAATCCGCACACTTGAACCCTTCAAAAGTAGCGGTGCCATTCCGTGAATCCGCGACGCGGCGAACAAGGCTATGCCTTAATCGTTGCGCTTATGAGCATGATCTTGTTTGCGCTCATGGCGCTGACGATGATCAACGCAACACGCGGCAGCGTGATCATGGCATCAGCCGAGGTTGATCGCGGGCGGCTTTCAGCCGCCGCTGATGCGGGCTTAGCGCTGGCTTTGCAGGGCTTACTTACGCGTGATCCCGCGCGGCGCTGGTCAATATCTGGTGAACCAAGGCGTGTCGCATTTGACGATATGGTATTGACCATCGCGGTTGAAGATGAACGCGGCAAAATCGCGCTTAACGTTATCAACAAAACTCAGGTTGAAATCATGTTTGAAGCTTTTGGCCTGACCGGCGGAGAGCGTGAAGAGGCCGTCGACGGTTTTCTCGACTGGCGCGATGAGGATTTCACCCCTCGGATACGCGGCGGCGAAGATGAGGCTTATTCAGCGCTTCGGATCAGGCCGCGCAACGGCGCACTGCGATCAATTGGTGAATTGGCGTTGATCAAAGGGGTCGGCCCTGCGCTCGCCGCAAAGATTGCGCCCTTTGCCACTGTCAATTTCGGAACCAATGGCGATTTTGATCCACGGTTTTCAACACCCATTGCGATTAAAGTATCACAAGATAGTGATGCAGCGAGTGGATCGGCTGAACTTGAACTAGGTCGATCAATCAAAGGCGATAAAGTGGCGATTGATCTGGGACCAGCCACTTCTTTGATTGGCCGCCCGCTCACGGTAAAAATAGACGCTTCACGAGGCCCCAAAGCCAAACTGCAGCGGCAAGTGATCATTGAGCTTACCGGCGCGCCAACGCGCCCCTATGTCATTCGCGCGCGCGAATAATTGGTCGCAATTATCGCTGAGCGGGCGACGCTAATATTGGCAAACCCCACGGTGAAAATACGCCGAGAGCTGCACGAGGCGCAGGACGATTATCAATTTGCACAAGCGACGGTTTTTGCGACGGCCCGAGCACAGCAATTTGCGGCTCAACACCTTGCACGCCGGGCACAATATAAGCAGGAGAGTCAGGCGCACCGGGCATTCGATAAAAAAGATGTGCGCCAATCTTCGTCACTTTGATCAGGCTTGATGCCCAATAGGGCGTTACATATTCGGCGTGGTAATGCGTGGCGCCACCAACCGCTGACGATGAATAGCCAGAAAGAACGCGTTCGGCGACTATGCCGGTCGCGGCGAGTGACGCCGCCGAGCGCGGACGCAACAGTGATCCATCGCAGGTAAAGGTGAATTGGCACCCCGTTTTGCGCTTTGACCCCTGAAAGATAACACCGCACACCGTTTTAGGGTAAGCCGGATGGCGAACACGGTTGAGAATGACTTGGGCAACCGCCTCTTGGCCCTCAACAGGCTCGTTTCCCGCCTCATAGCTGATCGCAGAGGCCAAACACTGAACTGCACGCTCACGCTCGCTTAAAAGCCCCGCAGTGGGCACTTCAGCACGCGCGGCCACGCTGACAAACACCGCCATCACAAACACCACCGAAGAGCCAAGCCTGCGCATCGCTCACCACGCTAGCTATTCATCCAACTTATTCAAGTCGCAACCATGGTAAACTTGCTGCGGTTTAATAGCCCATCAGGCTGAGCACTTCTTTGCGGCTGCGGTGATCATCTAGGAAACATCCGAGCAAATGCGATGTTGTCATGCCCACCCCGGGCGTTCTTACGCCGCGCGCGGTCATGCAGCCGTGGCTTGCTTCGATCACGACCGCGACGCCTTGGGGTTTAAGATTTTCCCAGATGCAGTTCGCCACTTGCGCCGTGAGGCGTTCTTGCACTTGCAAGCGCTGCGCATAACCACCCAGCACACGCGCGAGTTTTGATATGCCCACGACGCGATCTTTGGGCATATAAGCAATGCTCGCTTTCCCAATGATCGGTGCCATATGGTGTTCGCAGTGCGATTGGAAAGGAATATCCTTGAGCAGCACCAAGCTATCATAACCGCCAACTTCTTCAAAGGTTCGCTGGAGATAGAGCGCGGGATCGGCCTCATACCCTTGGCAATATTCGCGCCACGCCCGCGCAACGCGGTTGGGTGTGTCAACCAATCCCTCACGCGCGGGATCGTCACCCGCCCACAGAATCAGCGTCCGAATTGCATCTGCCACCTCGGTTGGAACGGGAATTTTACCCGCGCCTAGCGTAGGAAAATCTTCATGATCAGCCATCAATTCAAAATAGGAGGGATGCCAAAGCATTGCCAGCGCATTTTACAAAAAAGTGATGCAAATTAGCCACATCACGCTGAAAAGCCATGTTTACGCTAGTGCTTGCGGTGATTTGGCAACATGATCTGACAACATTAGCGGCAAAAAGCCGATTTAGTTGAGGATTCGACAGTTGACGCCGTCGCGACATTCGTCAAGAAAGGCGGCAACCAGCGCACTTAAGCGCTAATACCGCCTAATTTAGCGGGTCAAACGGGAGATGGACGAATGATGAAGCGAGACCTTTTGGGAGCAACCGCGGTTGCCCTCATGCTATCCGCGCCGGTAGCCGCGCAAACCGCAGCAGCCACAACAACACCGCAAGCCAGCGAAGACGAAGCCAGCGAAGATAGCAGCGCGATCATCGTGACCGCATCAAAGCGCGAACAAACGCTGCAAGATGTGCCAATCTCAGTTTCGGTGACGACGGCTGAGTCGATTGAACGCTCGCAAGTTCGCGATTTGCTCGATTTGCAATCACTTGTCCCTTCGCTCAAAGTTGGCCAGTTGCAAAGTTCAGCAAATACCAATTTCATCATTCGCGGATTTGGGAATGGTGCGAACAACGCTGGCATTGAACCATCGGTTGGTGTGTTTATCGACGGCGTTTACCGGTCACGCTCAGCCGCTCAGATTGGTGATCTTCCGAACATCAAGCGCGTCGAAGTGTTGCGCGGGCCTCAATCATCACTCTTTGGCAAAAACGCATCTGCTGGTATTATCAGCATCGTTACCGAGGAACCCAAGTTTAAGTTTGGGGGCAATATCGAAGCTAGCTACGGCAATTATAATGCTGTCGTCGTCAAGGGCAGCGTGACCGGTCCGATTTCGGAAACTATCGCTGTCAGCCTTGGTGCAAATTATAACCGCCGCGATGGTTACGTGCGCGTCGTCAACCTCAATACCGATAGCAATAACCGCAATCGTTACGGCGTGCGCGGGCAGATTTTGTTTCAACCAACCGATTCGCTTAAAGTTCGTTTGATTGCTGACTATGACAAGATTGATGAAGTCTGCTGCTCGGTGGTCAACATTTTTGACGGTCCAACGGGTGGCGCGATTCGTGCGCTTGGTGGCCGTTTTTCGGCGAATCAGCGTTTTTCGTATGAAGCCTTCGCCAACCTCGAGTCGGTTAACAAGATTGAGAATTACGGATTTTCCGGACAGATTGATTTTGATCTAAGCGATGCATTGTCGGTAACGTCAATCAGCGCTTATCGCCGTGTGTCGAGCTTCACAAACCAAGATTCGGATTTCACCAGTGCCGATTTGATTGGTGACAACCGTGCAAAAACCGGAATCAACACATACACTCAGGAATTGCGCCTGGCGTCCGATTTTGACGGCCCCGTAAATTTCCTCGTAGGTGGCTTCTTCTTTAAGGAAGATATCAAACAAGATACGGGACTGACCTTCGGTCGCGATTTCCGCGGCTATGCAAACTTTCTCACCGGCGGGGCTTACAGTTCCACAGAACCAACTTTGCGCGCGCTGCTTCCCAATACCCCCGCTGGTGCATTTGGTACCGCTGGCCAAGGACGCTTCGAAAAATATAGATATAACAACGATGCGATTTCGATCTTTGGTCAACTTGATTTTGAGCCACTTGATGGCTTAACGTTCACCGTGGGCGCGAACTACACCAAAGATAACAAGCGTGTGTCGACTAACAATGTGAGCACTGATACATTTTCTAGCATTGATTTGGTGCAAGCTGGCGCAAATGCGGGGATCCCCGGTTCAATTCCGCTGCCATCTGGCACGATTTTCCCGCGCACTACGCCGTGCCCGACGCCAAACACGTTAATGGCGGGATTTTGTAATCCCTTCCTTGGTTTGCGTCCGTTGCAATTCCTTCCACCGTTTCTCAACTTTCCCAATGCCGTTGAGAATGGCAAGACCGATGACAGCGATTTGGCTTACACGTTACGCCTTGCGTATAAATTTAGCCGGCAGCTCAGCGCATATGCAACCTATGCAACCGGGTTCAAGGCATCGTCGTTCAACCTTTCAACCGACAGCCGCCCGTTCGCGCGTGATTTCATTCCGGGATCGCCGGCACAAGTCCCGGCACCTGCCGCATCGGCAATCCGAACAGCTGGCCTTGCGTCGAACAACCTCATTACTGGAACACGCTTTGCTGGGCCAGAAGATGCGACAGTTTATGAAATCGGGTTGAAAGGTAACTTCCCCGGTTTTGGCTTCAACTTCGCAATCTTCAAGCAAGTTCTGAAAGGCTTTCAGAGTAACATTTTCCAAGGCACCGGTTTCGTGCTCGGAAATGCTGAAAAACAATCGACTCAAGGGTTTGAACTTGATGCGTCGGTTACGCCCGTCAAAAACCTCAATTTTACGGCGTCGATAACCTATCTTGATCCAAAGTTTGACTCATTCCCCACTGGTTCGGCATTTAATCCTGCCACCAATGGCGTGGTTCCGACTAATCTGACCGGTCGCAGACCAACCGGCGTTTCGGAGTTTGCGGTTGCTGTTGGCGGGACTTATACCGCCGAAATCAGTGGCGATACTGATCTCACTTTCCACGTCGATTATTCGTTTGATAGCGCCTACACGATCGCCCAAGGCTTGCCGTTCAAAGCTGCACCTGAGTCACTAAACGCCTCAATTTCGCTGGGTCTTGGCAATGGCCTCGAAATCTCGGCGTGGGGCCGTAACCTGACATCGCCGAAGTTCAATCCGGTGATTTTCCCCGGTGTGGCGCAAGCAGGAACGCTCTCAGGCTATCCAAGTGGGCCACGCTATTACGGCGTAAGTGGAAAATTCAAATTCTAACATCTTAATTGCAATTCTATTCGAAACCCCCGCACTCACCATGCGGGGGTTTTTGATTCTACCGTCGACCACGGCGTGCATCGATTACGCTACGGCAAGCTACTTCGGATTCGGTTGCAATCTGAAACTAACGCAAAATAGCCATTTTTTCGAAATTCCCCATTGACGCTCACGGAAAGCGGGCGCAAAACTCGTCTACAATAAAATATGTTCATCGGCTGGGCCTACCAGCATAATCGGGAGAGAATGAATGAAGAAGCTTGAATTGCTTGGCGCAACCGCACTTGCTATGATGCTTGCGGCTCCAGCTTTTGCTCAAACCGCCGCTGCGCCACAGGAAGCTGAAGAAGCCGTTGATACGGGTGACATCATCGTGACCGCGACGCTGCGCAATGAAAATCTTCAGGATGTTCCCATTGCCGTCACCGCGTTTAACACTGAGACGCTTGAAAAAGCAGGCGTTCGCGATATCCGTGCGCTTGATCAGGTTTCGACTAGCTTCAATCTGAACAGCACGCAGACCGAAAGTGGCGGTACCACGCTGCGCGTTCGCGGCGTTGGCACGACGGGCAATAATACCGGCCTTGAAAGCGCGGTTGGCATCTTTCTTGACGGTGTTTACCTCAGCCGCCCCGGCATTGCGCTCGGCGATTTGCTTGATGTGAACCAAGTTGAATTGTTGCGTGGCCCACAAGGCACGCTCTTTGGCCGCAACACATCGGCGGGCGCGCTCAATATCAAAACGGCGAAACCCAATCTCAACAAATTTGAAGGTTTTGCCAATGCGACATACGGCAATTACAATCTGATCAACGTGCAAGGCGGTGTTTCTGCGCCGCTCATTGAGGGTTCACTCGCGGTTCGGCTCTCGGGTGCTTATCGCAATCAGGATGGGTTTACCCGCAGCGTTACCGGCGCCGAAAGCAATGATCGCAACCGCTATATCGTGCGCGGTCAGATTTATTGGGAGCCCAATTCAGATTTCAGCCTTCGCATCATTGGCGATTATCAAAAGTCTGATGAGAAATGCTGCGATGCGCCGATCATTCAGGAATCAAGCCTAGTTGCCGCCAATATTTTTCTTGCGGCTGGCCTGCCGCGCGATGGCGGTCTTCCTGTCTCAGGCGTTGATGCGGCGCAGAATCTACGGTCAAATTCTCAGCAATTCCGCGACAAAATTGAACAGGGCGGCGCATCTGCAGAGATCAATCTGAAAATTGGTAACGCTGATCTGGTGTCAATATCGGGCTACCGCGTGTCACGCGCTGCGTCGATTCAAGAAACGGATTTTAGCACGCTCAACGTGTTTTCAGCATCAACGGGCACAACAGCGGCGGCAAACGCGATACCTAGCTTTACCAAGATCAAAACATTCAATCAGGAAATCCGCCTTTCGGGCGTTGCGTTTGAAGATAAACTGCAATATTTGCTGGGCGCTTATTATAGTGATGAACGGATCGACGAAGTTCAAACATTGACGCTCGGCACCGATTATCAGCGCGCGATCAGCGTAAATTTGATTGCACTGGGTGCGCCGGGATCAAATCCTGCTCGCGATATTTTTGCCAGTGGCGTGAGTGCGGCAGGCAATTTCGCGAGCAACAGTTTCAAACAAAATGGCAAGAATATCTCGGTTTTTGGCAATGTGACGTATAACCTCACCGAAACCTTCGCGGTCAATGCGGGGGTTCGCTATTCGGATGACCGCAAGACAGGTGTTTTCACGCAATTGGCGGCAAATTCGCCTGCCTGCCTCGCCGTCTTGCTCAATCCGCTTGCGGGGCCGCTCGCTGCTTTGCAACCACTCAAACCACTCGCGGTAGGGCTGACTTGCTTTCCGTTTGCCGTGCAAACCAATATTCTTGGGCCAACCACTGGATCTCTCGCGCCAACCCCGCTGCCGTTCAATCGCGTGTTCAAGGATAATGAACTGATTTATACGGGCAAACTTACGTGGCAGCCGCTAGATAATATCAACACGTACATCAGCTATACGCACGGTTATAAAGCAGGTGGGTTCAATCTTGATCCAACCGCTGCGGCAGGCAATGCTGATCCGCGGTTTAGATCAGAAAAGATCAACAGCTATGAATTTGGCATCAAAACCAAATTGTTGGATAATGCGGTTACCGCGAACGTGGCCGTTTTCCACAATGATCTAAGCGATTTCCAAGTTCTTGAATTTACCGGCGTTCAGTTTGTGACCTTCAATGTCGATAAGGCCAAAGCCACAGGCGCAGAGCTGGAGCTGACGGCACGAGTGAATCGTGAACTCACCTTTAACGGAGCCTTCACGTACAGCCATGCACGCTATCCACGCGATTGCTCAGGCACGGCCACAAGCGTTCAGGTAACATCGCTTTGTGGGAATGATTTAACAAACGCACCGCGGGTGGTTGCGATTGCCGGCTTTAACTATGATCATGATATCGGTTCTAGCCTGAACTTTGGATTTAACGGTTCAGTTCGGCTTGAATCTGATCGCCGCACTTCAACACAAGCAGTTCGCGTCGGGACAACGATCAAAAATCCGTTCGACATTCAAGATGGCAACGCCAAGATAAACTTGCGCGCTGGGATTGGCGCACAAAACGGGGCATGGCGGATCGAAGTGTTTGGCAATAACGTAACTGATGTGCAGACGCGCAATGTCACCTTCGATATCCCGTTGCGAGGCGGTGATTTCCTTCGCAATAACCCAGCACTTGGCACGGGCGCACAAGGTGTTGCACGCGGCGTCTTTAGTCAGGAACCACGGACTTACGGTGTAACGCTCCGCACTAAATTCTGATTGATATCAGAGCGTTAAACGAAGCCTTGGCGGGACACCTCGCCAAGGCTTTTTTTCGTGCATAGCTATTTTTGGATAGCGAGGAAAAGCATTTGACAGAGGAACAATAAAAGAACATATAAAAAGAACAAAGGGAGACTTTCGATGCACATCCTCGCTACTTTGTTGTTTTTGGCCGTTCTTTCGCTCGCGATCGGTGTAATCTTCACGTCAGTGGTCGATTATAAGGATCAGATTGTTGATGCTCTTTTGGGCAAGAACATTGGATCTCTCGGAAATGCTGTCTTGGTTAGCAACAAGCCAGCTGTGGCTCGCGCGCTCACCGTATCAGCCACCGCAAACGAGAATTTCAGGCTGCCCTTAGCCGCTTAACCTTGGCATAGCTTATGATGCTAAAGGGAAGCGCGCTGACGTAAAAGACGCCAATTATGCTTAGCATGATCCACGGGATCGTGAACATCGCGCTCCCCACTAACGCAGCAACGAGAATGAGTTCGAGCCTAATCCCGCGACGGGGCCTGATCGAACCCCAACTGAATGTTGCAATGTTAGAAATCATCAAAAATGCAACAAAAGTAAGCCAAGGCCCCACCACATAGGGGTTCCGAAAGACGTCCATCTCCGTTTCAATCCAGAGATAAAGCGGCAAAAGCGCTAACCCCGCCCCTGCTGGCGCGGGCACACCTGTCATAAACCCAGCGGATTTATGTGGTTGATCTTCAACATCAATATTCGCATTGAAACGAGCAAGTCTCAGCGCACAGCAAAGCGAGAATGCGAGCGCGATCAGCCACCCCACCTTTGGCACGGTTTGAAGCGACCATAGAAACAGCATCAGCGCGGGCGATACGCCAAACGCAATCACATCGGAAAGCGAATCAAGTTCAGCGCCAAACCGGCTTTCAGCCCGAAACAGCCTTGCAATTCTGCCATCGACACCGTCAAGGATAGCCGCAATCACCGTCGCGAAAACCGCCATTTCCCATTGCCCTGCAATACCGAAACGCACTGCGGTCAGGCCACTGCACAGTGCCATTGCGGTAACCGCATTTGGCGCAATCGCGCGAAGCGGGATTCCGCGACGCTGCGGTTTCTGCTGCTCGCTCATATGATCAAGGCTGCGCTGGCGTCATTGGTCAATTGTTCACAACCCAAGCCCGCTCACGCTTGATCCGTCACCCAACCTTGCAAGGATTGTCTCGCCTGCAACGATCCGCTGGCCCAGCGCAACTTTTGGTGCCGTACCAGCAGGCAGATAAACATCAACACGGCTGCCAAAGCGGATGAGACCAATCCGTTGCCCCGCTGCAATCATATCACCGGGCTTAACGAAAGGCACAATCCGCCGCGCGACCAGCCCCGCAATTTGTGTAAAGCCAATCCGCACACCGTCATGTCGCTCGACCAATATGTGCTGACGCTCATTATCATCGCTCGCTTTATCCAGATCAGCATTCAGAAATTTACCCGAAATATAGACGACTTGCTTCACGATCCCTGCGATAGGGGTGCGGTTGATATGAACATCAAAAACACTCATGAAAATTGAAACGCGCATCATTTCGCTATCGCCAAGGCCGTCTTCGCCCGCAATTTCACGTGGCGGCATCACAGTTTGAATGAGAGTAACCATCCCGTCAGCGGGCGCGATGATCAGGTCATTGCCTTGAGGCACAGTGCGCACGGGATCACGGAAAAAGGCGAGCACCCAGATGGTGACGCCCGCCATTGGCCACGCGAGTGTCTCCCATGCCATCCACGCCAAAAACAGCGTTACCGCGCCTGCTATCAGCGCAAATTTTCGTCCCTCGGGGTGAACCGCAGGAAATCGCCACTTGACGCCCGAACCACCTTCAGGCGGATTATTTGATGCAACCATGAGGCATTGATAGGCTTTCCTACACGCTGTTACAATCAATTGCGTGAATTTATGTTCGTAGGCGGATAACTCAGGGAGTTGATCGCGCCGCTTACTATGCTTAGAGACTGTTCATCTCTTCCCCGGGCGAAAGACAGTTGAATGGCCAAAATCAAGGTAAAAACCCCTGTTGTCGAGATCGACGGCGATGAAATGACTCGTATTATCTGGCAATGGATCCGCGAGCGGTTGATCCTGCCTTACCTTGATATCAAACTTGAATATTATGATCTCGCGGTTGAAGTGCGCGATGCGACCAGCGATAAAATCACTGTTGATTGTGCAAAGGCGATCCAGAAATACGGCGTAGGCGTGAAATGCGCGACCATAACGCCTGACGAAGACCGCGTGGTTGAATTCAAGCTCAAGAAAATGTGGAAATCACCCAACGGTACGATCCGCAACATCCTTGGAGGCGTCGTGTTCCGCGAGCCTATCGTTATAAAAAATGTGCCCCGCCTGATCCCAGGATGGACAGACCCCATCGTTGTTGGCCGTCACGCATTCGGCGATCAATACCGCGCAACCGATTTCCGCGTGCCTGGCCCTGGCAAACTGCGGATGATCTGGGAAGGCGAGGATGGTCAGCGAATTGAGGAGGAAGTGTTCGATTACCCTTCCTCAGGCGTTGCGCTTGCGATGTATAATCTTGATGATTCGATCCGAGATTTCGCGCGTGCGAGCATGAATTATGCGCTCAATCGCGGCTGGCCGCTGTATCTTTCGACCAAGAACACTATTTTGAAGGCCTATGATGGGCAGTTCAAAGATTTATTCGCTGATGTGTTTGAGAATGAATTCAAGACCAAGTTTGCTGATGCTGGCATCACTTATGAACATCGCTTAATCGATGATATGGTTGCCTCGGCGCTTAAATGGTCGGGCAAATTTGTGTGGGCGTGCAAGAATTATGACGGTGATGTGCAATCCGATCAGGTTGCGCAGGGGTTCGGCTCGCTTGGCCTCATGACGTCAGTATTGCTCTCCCCCGATGGGAAAACGGTTGAAGCCGAGGCCGCGCACGGCACTGTAACGCGCCATTACCGCATGCACCAAGCCGGCAAGGCGACATCGACGAACCCAATTGCTTCAATTTTCGCATGGACGGGTGGCCTCAAATTCCGTGGTCAGTTTGATGATACGCCCGATGTCGTGCGCTTTGCCGAGACGCTTGAGCGCGTGTGCATCAAAACGGTTGAGGACGGCGCGATGACGAAGGATTTAGCGATCCTGATCGGCCCTGATCAAGCGTGGATGACAACTGAGCAATTCTTCGAAGCGGTGCGGTCTAACCTCGAAACCGAAATGGCGGTTTGGTAGCGCGTGACCTTACATGCTCACGGCGAAACCCGAGACCGATTATGCGCCCGGGAATGCGACGTAACACAGGGAATCGGTTGAGCAGCCGCAATGGCATTGGCGGCTTTCTGAACTGAGCATCGCCCGTGAGCACTGCGCGGATGACATTTTCTTGGAAGAACCGCTGCCCGCGCTGAAAAATTCGTGTCGGCAGCAGCCGTCGTTTTTCAACCAATTCTAGCCATCCATCCGCATTTTCACGCTCCGCGAGTGGCTCCGCGAGTAGGTTGGCGGTTGCCACAGCGTCTTGAATGGCCAGATTGATCCCGATCCCGCCGATGGGCGACATAGCGTGAGCAGCATCGCCTATCGCGAGCAATCCTGGAGAGTGCCATTTCGTCAGCCGATCAAGCGAGACCGAGAGCAAATGCAACTGATTGATGTCAGTCAGCGCGCTATTAAGCGGGGCAAGGTCTGGTGCCATCGCTTCGATATCAGCACGAAATGCCGCGATTCCGCGCACCTTGATTCTCTCCGCACTGCCCTTCTCAATGACTGCGGCGCATTGCCAATAATCACCGCGATCAATCATGACGAGCATACGCCCGGCTTCAACGATGCCGCGTAGCCCCTCGCCAGCGCTCGTTTCAGCCAATTTGGGCACGCTAAACCACAGCACATCCATTGGCGCGCCGAGCGTTTGAACTGGCAGTTTTGCCGATCTGCGCACAATCGAGCTTCGCCCATCGGCCGCGATTACCAATTTTCGGGCGAGCACACTGCTTTGGTCAGCGAGCATGACACCTGTGACGCGGCCACCCACTTCGATCAATTCGCGAACATCGCCATTCATTCGCAGCGTGAAGGCCGGAAACGACTGTGCCTCAGTCTTAAGAAAATCGAGAAAGTCCCACTGCGGCATCATCGCGATGAAGGGCGCGGGCGTTTTCAAAAAACGCAGATCACCAACCTTCATATCGCGCCCTGAAAAACGCAGACTCGCTTGATCAATGCGGTGATGCGGAAGCGCAAGGAAACATGCCAACAAACCAAGTTCGCTGAGGATTTCCATCGTCGAGGGGTGAACAGTATCGCCGCGAAAATCGCGCAGAAAATCGCCGTGTTTCTCAAGAACCAGTGTCGAAATCCCGGCGCGCGCGAGGAGCAATCCCGCCATCATCCCCGCTGGGCCGCCGCCAATGATGACAACATCATATTCCATCGCTGACAATCTAATCAAAATGTGGCTAGAGTCGATCCATGGCAATGCAAATTGAAATGAACGGCCTGAGAGAAGCGCTGATCATCTTAGGCGCGGCTGGGATTGTCATACCTGCTTTCTCGCGGTTGCGGATTACGCCCGTTATTGGCTTCATTCTAGTCGGCGTGCTCGTCGGCCCTTACGGACTTGGCGGGCTTATTCCGGATTTCCCTGCGCTAAAATGGGTGACAATCACAAAGCCCGAGGTGATCGCGCCTTTCGCCGAATTGGGCATCATATTGCTGCTTTTTTCAATTGGGCTTGAATTGTCGTTTCGCAGATTGTGGGCGATGCGCAACCAATTGGTTGGATTTGGCGCTGCTGAACTATTGGGCGCTGGCACGTTAATCGGGCTCGCGCTGATGCTATTCGGTGTGAACGTGCCCGCCGCCATTGGCTTGGGATTAGCACTTTCGCTCACCTCAACTGCACTCATTCTGCCCATAACCGGCACCAAAAGCGCTGTTGGGAAACTAGCGCTCGCGATGTTGCTGTTTGAAGACTTAGCGCTTGTGCCGATCATATTCTTCTTAGGGGCGCTCGCTCCCGCTGCTCAAAAGGGGGGGGTGAGTGAATTGGCGAGCGTGATTGGTTACGGCATCATAACGGTCGGCGTAATGCTACTTTTCGGGCGATGGTTACTCCCGCCGCTGTTTGCCCAAGCCGCACGCACCAAAAGCGCTGAGCTTTTCCTCTCGGCCAGCATGTTGATCGTCATCGTATCTAGCCTCGCTACAACTACGGTTGGCCTCTCCCCCATTGTCGGCGCTTTGGTCGCGGGGCTTTTAATCGCTGAAACCAAATATCGCGGAGAAGTTGAGGTGACGATGGCCCCGTTCAAGGGGTTAGCGCTGGGCATTTTCCTGATCAGTGTGGGCATGAGCATCGATTTGATGATCATTTTTGAACGGTGGCCAGTGATTATCGGGGCGGTTCTTGGCATTGTTTTGATCAATGCGTCGGTCACAACGATCCTGCTTCGTGTCGGCGGTGTTCCGTCAGGCGTTGCGACTGAAACCGGCGTTTTGATGGCCAGTCCCTCTGAAACGACGCTGATCGTTCTAGCGGCGGCTGCGCAAGCTCAACTGATCAGCAGTAATGCCGCCAGCTTCTGGACGGTGGTGACCGCTGTTGGTCTCACGATAACGCCGCTACTAGCGCGCATTGGCCATGATGTGGCTCGGCGCGTTGAATGGCGTCAAAATGTTAAGAGCCCTGCCCCATTGCCAATCGACGGCCCCGGCACTATCATCATTGGTTATGGCCGTGTTGGCCGCTTAGTCTCTGAAATGCTTGAAGTTCATGACCGCCGATACGTCGCGGTTGAAGCTGATGTCGATATCGTCACACTCGCGCGGCGTGAGGGTAAACCGATTGTCTTTGGCGATGCTGGTCGCCCTGCCTTGCTTGAACAGCTTAACCCAGCGGCTGCATCGGCAATTGTCATGACGATGGATGATCCCGTGCAGGCGGTACGGATGACCGCATTGTTGCGCGCGCGCTTTCCCGATTTGACGATCGTTGCCCGCGCGCGCGATCCCGATCATGCTGCTGAACTTTACCGCGCGGGCGCGACCGATGCGGTGCCTGAAACGCTTGAAAGTTCATTGCAATTGTCAGAGGCCGTGCTGGTTGATCTAGGCGTAGCGATGGGGCCGGTGATTGCGTCAATACACGAAAAGCGTGACGAGCTTCGCGCTCAAATTCGCGAGGCTGGCCTGCTTGACCATTTCCCAACCCTCGGCGCGGCTAAGCTACCGCCGCAATAGTCGCACGGATCGCTTCAAGCGCATCGCTCGCTTCTGTGCCATTAGGGCCGCCACCCTGCGCCATATCGGGGCGGCCACCACCGCCCTGCCCGCCAAGCGCCGCAACCGCGACTTTTACAAGGTCAACCGCGTTGAACCGACTGAGTAAATCATCCGAAACAGCCACTGCGATTGAAGCACGACCATCGTTGATCGCAATCGCCGCCGCAATGCCTGAGCCAAGCTTCACCTTTATGTCGATAACAACGTTTCTCAGGTCTTTAGGATCAAGGCCCTCGATCACTTGGCCTTGAAACGCCGTGCCATTGATAGCCACGGGCACAGCCGCCGAGCCGCCAGCGCCGCCGAGCGCCAGTGCGCGCTTAGCGTCGGCCAGCTCTCGTTGAAGTCTTCTATTATCTGATCGCAGCTGGCTTGCGCGGGTTGGTGTGTCGGGAACATTCCCGATGATTTCCTCGACGGCAATTAACTCTCGGTATTTTCCCATAACGAACGCTCGGGCTTCTTCGCCAGTTAGTGCTTCGATCCGACGAATACCCGATGCGACCCCACCCTCATGTGTAATTACAAACAGCCCGATATCGCCGAGCGCGTGCACATGGGTGCCGCCGCACAGCTCGACCGAATAGGCTGTTCCAGCACTCGCGCCCATTGAAAGCACGCGCACTTCATCGCCGTATTTTTCGCCAAATAGTGCCAGCGCCCCAGCAGCCACTGCATCATCAGGTGTCATCAACCGCGTTGAAACCGCTACATTACCGCGAATCTGCGCATTCATTTGGGCTTCAATTTCGGCAAGTTCAGCAGCGCTAAGCGCGGTCGAGTGTGAGAAATCGAAGCGTAGCTTATCATCCGCTACTTGACTCCCTTTTTGCGTTACATGGTCGCCAAGCAATGTACGCAGCGCGGCATGAAGCAAATGCGTTGCGCTGTGGTTCGCACGAATCCGGTCTCGACGAGAGACATCAACGCTCAATTGCACGGCTTGCCCTAGCGAAATCGTACCCGCCTTTATCGTCACGTGATGTGCATGCAGGCGACCAAGCGGTTTTGACGTATCGCCAACGACCGCGAGTAGCCCGTCATCGCCGGTTAACGTCCCAGAATCACC
>JAYUAU010000039.1:0-10746 GCA_043741135.1 Sphingomonadales bacterium
CCAATGCACGGCGAACTCAAACTCCCCGGCCAAGCCAACCGCTTCTACGAGCGCGCGATTGCCGAGCATATGCTGATCGGCATCGAAGCCTGCAATCAGTTGCGAGCCGAGGGAGCGAAATTGCATAGCCGGAAATTACGCGCGTTTAACGAGCCGCCGTTTCGGTAGGGGTGAGGCCTTAGCTCGATCAAATAGGATCGTCTTTGCGAGGAGCGCAGCGACGCGGCAATCCACTCGCTGCACTACCCTGTGGATTGCCGCGCTTCGCTCGCAAAGACGAGTGTGAGAATGTGATCGATACTAAGTCTCATTCACCATCCGCATGTCTTGCCCTTATTCTCCTTCTTTAGGAAGGTCATCAGCGGCTTGAAGTATGCGAGCATCGCAGTGCCATCCATTTCACGGCTGCCGGTAAACGCCTGCAAAGCATCGGGCCACGGCTTGCTCGCGCCCATTTCAAGCATGGCATTTAGCCGCGCGCCGACGTCTTTATTGCCGTAGAACGAACAGCGATGCAGAGGCCCTTTCCATTTCGCGATATCACATGCCGCTTTGTAAAATTGGAATTGCAAAATCCGTGCGAGGAAATAGCGCGTATACGGCGTGTTGCCCGGGATATGATATTTGGCGCCGGCGTCAAAATTGGCTTCGGAGCGCGCAACGGGCGGGGTGATGCCTTGATATTGGAGGCGAAGGTCAGTCCAACCTTTATTATATTGATCCTTAGGGATGGCGCCCGAAAACACGCCCCAGCGCCATTTGTCGACGAGCAAACCAAAGGGCAGGAACGCAACTTTATCCATTGCCTGACGAAGCAAAAGCCCTGTATCCTTATCAGCACTTGGCACTTTATCGGCATCAAGCAAGCCGATCTGCACTAGATAATTAGGCGTGATCGACAAAGCGATTGCATCGCCAATCGCCTCATGAAAACCGTCATTCGCGCCGTTTAGATAAAGGAACGGTTTCTTGTTATACGCGCGCTGATAATAATTGTGACCGAGCTCATGATGGATCGTGACGAAATCGCCGCCGTTGATTTTGATGCACATTTTGATCCGTAAATCGTCAACATTATCGACGTCCCACGCACTGGCATGGCAAACCACTTCGCGATCAGCTGGCTTAGTGAATTGACTGCGTTTGAAGAAGCTCTCAGGCAGCGGCTTAAAACCCAGCGATGAGAAGAACGCCTCACCTGCCTTCACCATCTTTAGCGGGTCATAGCTTTTGGCGGTAAGCAATTGCGAAACGTCATACCCCACATCGCCCGCCCCTTTTGGCGCGACAATATCATAGATATCGCCCCATTCCTGCGCCCACATATTGCCAAGCAAATCAGCGCGTATCGGGCCAGTTTTGGCCTGAACTTTGTCACCGTATTTCTCGTTCAATTTGCTGCGCGTATAACAGTGAAGATCATCGTAAAGCGGCTTGACTTGCGCCCAGAGCTTTTCGGTAAGCTTTGCAAAATCATCCGCTGGCATGTCATAGCCTGACCGCCACATCGCGCCGACATCCGCATAGCCAAGCTCAACCGCGCCCTTGTTCGCAATCTCCACCATCCGTGCATAATCATCCTTCATCGGCGCACCGACATTCGTGTGCCAGCTCGACCACATTTCGGCGAGTTGATCTGGATTGCGGTTGGTGCCCATTTCGGCTTCGATATCCGAACCATTGATCGGGGTGCCCTTTAGCGTGCCTTTGCCCTTGCCATATGCAGAATTGAGCTTCGTTGCGATTGTGTTCAGTTCTGTCGCGGCGCCTGGCGTCGTCGGTGCTGGCAGAACGATTCCGCCGCGCAGGAAATCAAGCTTGCGCTTAGTGTCAAACGAAAGACCGGGCAGAGCTTGAAACTTCGCCGCTTCACCCGCGAGCCGCACCGAAAGCTCAGTGCCATCAGCGCCAACCTTTGCTGCAACCGCATCAGTATCATCAGTCAGATAAGTGTTATTGATCCACGCCACTTGCTGGCTAAATCCGCTGAATTTGGCGAGGTCTTTTTCCGCCGCGGCTACAAATTTGTCCGCATCAGCGGCGGTTTGCGCGTGAGCAGCGGGCGTAAGAGAAAGCATGACAGCAAGTGTGAACGTTGAAACGACCAATTTCATAAACAATCCCTATCTTGAAACTTTATTACTAAACTCGAATTGGATCAGATTGGGCCGTCTTTGCGAGCGAAGCGCGGCAATCCATAATATAATGCGGCGGGTGGATTGCCGTGTCGCTGCGCTCCTCGCAAAGACGAATGTGTATATCTGATCGATTATGAGTCTAAGAGAGTGGCCTGCGAAATCACCTTGGTCAAGCGCCTGATCGGTTTATCTCGTCAGGAATGTCACCATCGCCGCACCAAGATCGGCCTTGGCCACTGCGCTCATATGGTTCCCCGGAACAATCGTCAGCGTCGCGCCGGGGATGGCGTCAGCCAGTGCTGGCCCTGATCCATTATCATCATCATCAACCCCAACAAGCACCTGCACCGGTATTGTCCAGCTCTTGATTATCTCCAGTGGCGTATCAACAAACGTATCAAGGATCAGCGCGAGCGCCTTTGGATCGCCACCCGTGGTTTTGAGGAATGCTTCAGCCATCCACGCCGCTGATCCTTTAGGATGAGCACCAAGCCCCTCAAAAATATGGCGGAAATGCGCCGCACGAGTGTCCGTGTTGGTCAGCCCGTCTAACCCCATACCCGACATGATCAGTCGGCGAGGGCTTGCCCCCCGCGCGAGCATCCGCGCAACCGTGCGGCTCCCGAGTGAATATCCGCCAAGGTCATAATCGCTAAACCCCAAATGTGCGATCAAGGCAAGCGCATCATCTGCAAGCACATCACGCGGATAGAATTTGGCCTCATGTGGCTTTTCACTCATCCCGTGCGCGCGGAAATCAAGCATGATCACGCGAAAGCCAGCATCAGCCAGCAGCGCTGCATGCCCATATTTAATCCAATTGGTCGCCGCATCGGAAAAATAACCGTGGAGGAGAAGCAATGGACGTCCCACTCCCATTTCGTGGACGGCGAGCGTCGTGCCATCACGAGCGGTGAAGCTTGACGATTCAATTTCAGACATAAAACACAACCACACTTAAATATTGAGTAACTTTGTATCGAACGATGGTCCCTCACGGTCAACAGCGATGCACATAATTTGAGACCAAGACACATAAATTGAAAGCTTGACGATAATAAGCATCGTTATTAAATGCCAGCTTATGTCTGACTCACTCGGAATCCTTCTCGCTGATGTCGCGCGGCTTATTCGGCGCTCGTTTGATCAGCGTGCGCGTTCGATTGGCGTTACGCGGCCTCAGTGGCGCGTGCTCACATTGCTTGTCCGGCATGAAGGGTTGAACCAAGGCGCCATCGCAGACTTGCTTGAGGTTGAGCCGATTACACTCTGTCGGATGGTTGATCGCCTTGCCGATGCTGGCTTAGTCGAAAGACGCGCTGACCCAAGTGACCGGCGCGCATGGCGATTGCACTTAACCGACAAAGCGCGCCCATTGCTTGCTGAACTCCGTATTCTTGCTGACAGCATGTTTGAAGACGCCGTTGTTGGAATATCACTCACTGAACAAGAGCAACTGCATGATATGCTTGAGATAATTCGCGATAATGTGAAGCGCCGCACGCCTGAGATGGCCCATGGCTGAGGCAGACCCCCGTATGGACGTTCAAACAAGTTCACAAGTGAAACCTAAGCGTCGCTGGGGCCGATTGTCCCTAATGTTGATCGTGCCCGTGTTGCTGATCAGCGGCGGCGCTTATTATTACATCGTCAACGATCATTTCGTCTCTACCGACAATGCCTACGTCAAGGATGACAAGGTTTCACTGAGCGCCGAAGTCGGTGGCCGGATTGTCGAAGTGGCAGTGAAGGAAAATCAGCACGTGAACGCGGGCGACTTGCTGTTCCGAATTGATCCTACCCCCTTCCGATTGGCTGTGGCGCAAGCCAATGCAGCCATTGCAGGCGCACAAGTTCAAGTGATTGGCCTTCAAACCACATTCGCTAATAGCGGCGTTGATATTGATAGCGCGCGTGAGGATGTTTCGTTTTTTGAAAAGGAATATCGGCGGCAATCTGAACTGATGCAGCGCGGATTTACGACGCGCGCACGGCTTCAAGCCGCTGAGCATGCACTGAGTGAGGCGCGCAGCAAGCTGGCCTCAGCGCAAGGTGACGCGCGCAAAGCCCGCGCTGCGCTCGCCACGGGATCAGCTGCGCCTAGCGAAGCCCCGGCGCTTATTGCGGGCCGTGTGCAGCACGACAAAGCGCTGCTGGATTTGTCACGGACTGAGGTGCGCAGTCCACTCGCTGGGATCATCAGTCAATCGAGCCGGTTGCAAGTCGGGCAAATGATGGTGTCTGGATTGCCCGCCGTCAGTATCGTTGGGGTCAATAACCACTGGATCGAAGCTAATTTCAAGGAAACCGATCTCGCCAAAATGCAAATTGGGCAAAGCGCGTTGATCAAGTTTGATGCTTATCCCGAACTCAAATTGAAAGGCCATATTGCGAGCATTGGTGCGGGAACGGGATCTGAATTTTCAGTGCTGCCCGCGCAAAATGCGAATGGGAATTGGGTGAAAGTAACGCAGCGTGTACCGGTGCGGATTGCGATTGATGATCGAACTAGCCGCACGCTGATTGCAGGGCTTTCAGCGCATGTCCGCGTTGATACTGATAGCCGCGCGAAGTAAGCCCGCGTGGGTCAAGCAGCGCTCCTCGTAAAGCATAAGGCGCTGCTGACACTTGCCGTCATGGGCGCATCGATCATCCAGATTCTCGATTCAACGATTGCGAATGTGGCGATCCCGCATATGCAGGCGAGCCTTGGCGCGACGCAAGATACGGTAACATGGGTGCTGACGAGCTATATCATTGCCAGTGCGGTGGCGATCCCAACGACGGGCTGGATGTCTGATCGCTTTGGCTCGCGCCGTTTATTTTTGGTTGCCGTGGCGGGCTTTATCGCGACATCAATGCTATGCGGCGTTGCCACAACGCTTACGCAAATGGTTGCCTTCAGGCTGCTCCAAGGCGTTTGTTCAGCCTTTATTGGCCCATTATCCCAAACCGTTTTGCTCGATATCAATCCGCCCGAAACGGCACCAAAGGCGATGGCAATTTGGGGAATGGGTATCATGGTTGCACCCATCATGGGGCCAATTATCGGCGGATGGCTTACAGAGAGCTATAATTGGCGCTGGGTATTCTATATCAATTTACCGATTGGAATCGTGACCATCTCGTTGTTGTGGTGGCTCCTTCCCTCACGCCAAATTCAACGCCGCGCGTTTGATTTGCTTGGTTTTTCGATGCTTGCGCTTGGGTTGGCATCGTTTCAGCTCATGCTTGACCGCGGTGCTCAGGCCGATTGGTTCAATTCTTGGGAGATATGGATTGAATTTGGCATTGTATTTTCCGCCATGTGGATTTTCTTTGTGCACCAAGCGACGGCGACTAATCCAATGTTCAGTGCGAATTTCTTAAAAGATCGTAATTTTGTAACGGCATTTGTAATGATGAGCGTCGTCGGCATGATGATGATGGGCATGTTCGCCCTTTTACCACCGATGCTCCAAAAACTTTATGGATATTCAGTGCTTGATACCGGCATTCTATTGGCACCGCGCGGCATAGGTATCATATTCGCGATGTTCATATCATCACGCTTGGCAGGCAGGCTTGATCCAAGGATTACAATCGGCGCGGGCTTTCTCATAATTGTCTATTCGCTCTGGGAGATGACCCATTGGTCGCTCATCATGTCATGGCAACCCTTTGTCTATACGGGGATAGTTCAAGGAATCGGGATGGGGTTTGTGTTCATTCCGATAAACGGCATCGCTTTTTCGACATTGCCCGGCAATTTACGCACCGATGGGTCAAGCTTGATGTATTTGATGCGTAACCTTGGCGGCAGCGTGGGGATTTCGCTGCTAACAACAGTTTTGAGCATGAACATTCAATCCTCGCATGAGGATTTGGCCGCTAATGTCACGGCCTATTCAATGTCATCTGTTGATCCGTCTAGTGCTGACCGCTTGGGGACGATTGGGGCGGCTGCGCTCACCACGCTCAATGCAGAGGTTAACCGGCAGGCCGCAATGATCGCTTATCTCGACGATTTCCAGATGCTCATGATTTTTGTTCTCATCTGTTTCCCCTTAGTTTTTTTGCTCAAGCCACCCAAAGCGCCCGCGCTAGTGACCAAGAGTATGGAGTTCGCTGAATAGAACTCAGTCGGGTGCGATCAGATTAGCTGGGAACCTCCATCAACCTCCACTTCGTCATTGCGACCCCGGACTTGATCCGGGGGCGGCAATCCAGAAGGTGGCGGAAATGTGAGACTTTCTGGATTGCCGCGTCGCCTTTGGCTCCTCGCAATGACGGTTAGCGCAACTTGTGTAAAATGTGAATCGTCTTTGCGAGGAGCAAAGCGACGAAGCAATCCACTCGCCGCACCACCCGTATGGATTGCCGCCCCCGGATCAAGTCCGGGGTCGCAATGACGAAGTGGATTAACAATATGTCATCACGCTCTAGGTCATCACCTAGCGCACGCCGCCCAGCTGCATTCATCCGCGTAATTGGCCGGTTACGCACAAGCATATCGCGCAATTCCGCTTCGTAAGACCGACCGTTCGCCTTCGCTGCAGCCTTATAATCAGCAGCGACGTCATCATCGAGATTGCGGATAAGTGCTTGAGCCATGATTTTTGATAGCAGATTGCTATCACCACTCACCCCTTCTTCAAATGCTTGCGCCCGAGTAACTCGGCAATCTGCACCGCGTTGAGTGCTGCGCCTTTTCGCAGATTATCTGACACGCACCAGATCACGAGGCCGTTATCAACCGTCGGGTCTTCGCGCACACGGCTAACATAAGTGGCGTAATCGCCGACGCATTCGACGGGTGTAATATAGCCGCCGTCTTCGCGTTTATCGATCAGCATGATGCCGGGGGCTTCACGCAGGATGCTTTGCGCTTTCTTGGCCGAAATTTCGTTTTCAAATTCAATATTGATCGCCTCGCTATGGCCGACAAACACCGGTACGCGAACGCAAGTGGCGACAACCTTGATTTTGGGATCGAGGATTTTCTTGGTCTCAACCACCATTTTCCATTCTTCCTTGGTAAAGCCATCATCAAGGAAATCGTCGATATGCGGGATCACGTTGAACGCGATTTGCTTGGTGAACTTCTTGGGCTCAGCCGAATCTCCAACGAAGATGTTGCGCGATTGCTCGAACAGTTCGTCCATGCCTTCCTTGCCCGCGCCTGAGACTGATTGATACGTCGAAACCACAACGCGCGTAATCTTGGCGAAATCGTGGAGCGGCTTCAACGCGACAACCATTTGTGCTGTTGAGCAATTGGGATTAGCAATGATGTTCTTGGCGCGATAGCCTGCAATCGCGTCTGGGTTCACCTCTGGCACGATCAGTGGCACATCAGGGTCCATCCGGTAGAGCGAGCTATTATCGATCACAACACAGCCAGCCGCCGCCGCTATTGGCGCAAATTTTAGCGTTGGTTCAGACCCAATCGCAAACAGCGCCATATCCCAGCCTGTCCAATCGAAATGTTCGATATTCTGAACTTTATACTTGCGGTCGGTGTCGCCAAATTCTACTTCCTCACCCTGACTGCGCGATGAGGCAACCAGCGCAAGTTCATCAATCGGAAACTCTCGTTCGGCCAAAATGTTGATCATCTCACGCCCCACATTACCCGTGGCACCCGCTACAACGATACGATAACCCATGTGAACTTAGTCCTTATTCTTGATAGTGCGATTGAGAAAGCTGAGGATAGTCTGCCAGAGATGGACACTGATCTTTGGCCCACCAACACTGTGCGTTTGCCCCGGATACACCATCGTTTCAAACGGCGCTGCTGCGCCTTGCAGCTTCGCCATCAATGCAGTTGAATTTTCAAACACGACATTATCATCGGCCATGCCGTGAATGAGCAGGAGCGGATCCGCGATCCTCTTAGCGCTTTCAAGCGCACCCGCCGCTGGATAAGCGCCATTCTTTGGGTGGCCCATGTAACGTTCGGTATAGTGCGTATCATACAGCTCCCACTTGGTCACAGGTGCGCCAGACACGCCCGCTGCGAATGTGCCAGGAGCAGCCTCAAGCAGCTTGAGTGTCATATAACCACCATATGACCAGCCATAGACCACAATCCGCTTGGGATCAGCCCATGGCTGGCTTTTAAGCCATTCAACGCCCGCGAGTTGATCAGCAACCTCAACACTGCCCATTTTTTGATGGATTTGATCCTCAAAGGCCTTGCCACGATCAGGGGAGCCGCGTCCGTCGACCGAAAAGACAACCCACCCTTGATCAACCAGAAATTGGTGCAGCCCGCCGCCCCATGTATTTGTCACCTGACGGCCCCCGCTAGGCCCGCCATAAACTTGCACGAACACGGGGTAAGTCCTGCCCGGCTCAATCCTTGGCATCAGTAGTTTAGTGTGAAGCACCGTTCCATCGGCAGCCTTTATCGTCCCAAACGTAGGTGCAACATGGCTTTCCACGTAGGGTGCATAAGGATGTGCTGCGCCAAGCGCATTTTCCTCAATCCACGAAATCCGTTTACCGCTTGCGTCAGCGAGGTAGACTTGCGGTGGGCTCGAAGCGTTTGACCGCGTAATAATCGCACGCGCGGCTTGCTTGTCCATTACGGCCGAATGCCAATAACCGTTCGGCGTGATTTGCTGCACCGTCCCGCCCACAAGCGGCACTGAATATAGCTGCTGTTCAATCGGCGTTTCGCGGTTCGCGGTGAAATAAACGAGACCCCGCGCCTCATCTACACCCGCTACGCTGCGCACCATCCACGCGCCTTTGGTGAGCTGGCTCCACTTTCCGCTTTTGAAGCGATACAAATGGTTGAAACCATCGCGTTCGGATGACCAGAGCAAGCTGCCATCTTTCAACACACGCAAATCATCGTTGAGATTGATCCACGTCTTTGCGCTCTCGCTGAACAGGATTTTCGATGCGCCCGTCTCAGGATCAACGCTCAGCATATCAAGCGTCTTTTGATCTCGCGATTGGCGCTGGACAAGCAGCGTCTTTCCGCCCTGTGCCCAATCAACGCGGGCAAGATAAATATCGGGATTGCTTCCCATATCGACTTTGACTTGGCCATTGCCATCGGCCTTGATCACGTAAAGATCGACAATCGCATTGGCTGTCCCAGCAAGCGGATAGCGCTGATTAAATACGGTCGTACCCTCAGCCCCAATCGCGGCGCGGCTGACCACCGCAACGCCGCTTTCGTTAACGCGCGCCACTGCCAAGCGGCTATCATCAGGTGACCACCACGCGCCCTTCGAGCGGTCCATTTCCTCTTGCGCGACAAATTCTGAGAGCCCCCAACTAAGCGTGCCCTTCCCGTCGCTGGTCAGTGCGCGCTCTTTGCCGCTCGCGCGGTCAAGCATGATAAGATTTTGATCACGTATGAAGGAGACAAAGCCGCCTTTGGGACTAACCGTTGCATCAAGTTCGCCCGCTTCACTCTTGGTCAGCCGCGTGACCTTGCCCTGCAAATCTGCAATAAACAAATCACCGTCAACGGGCACAAGAATTGCCTGGCTATCCGCTGCCCAATCATAGGCGACAATGCCCTTCGTTCCGCCGATCCGCGCGCGTTCGCGCTGCATTTTTTCAGCTTCGGATAGCGTACCGCTGGTGCCGAGTTTCGTTGAATCAACCAGCATCTTCGCCTGCCCGCTCACCGTATCAAGCGCCCATAGGTCAAACCGCTCACGGTCATCTGGGCGCGCGCGCAGGCTGGTGAGCCACTTACCATCGGGCGAAAGTTTCACTGCACGCGGACTTGGCCCGCCAAGCGCAGGCGACGCGAAGATGCGTTCAAGCGTTAGCGGCTTGGCCTCCTCAGCCACGGCCGTGCCTCCCCAAGTGAGGAGCGCGAGGCTGGCAATAAGTGTCCATGTCTTCATACCTTCGTTCCAACTCACTCAGTTCGACGTTTAAGATTGCATTTAACCCAATCGTCACCCCGTGCTCGACACGGGGCTTGGCTTCCTTTTTTTTGACCAGCAGCGTGAAAGAGAGCCTAACCCCCTTGTCAAGCACGGGGCGACGAAAATAAAGCTGCCTTACGTCTTCAAATTTTAGTTCCTTAAAAACAAAAGACCGGAACCCTTAGAAGGGTCCCGGCCTTTGTTTGGCAGTAAACAAACGCGCGGGATCAGCTTTCTTTAGCTGCTTTCGCGGCATCAGTAATGCGGGTGTCACGGCGTTCGGCGATCCGCGCCGATTTACCGCGACGACCGCGCAGATAATAAAGCTTAGCACGACGCACGGCGCCCTTGCGGATGACGAGGATGCTGTCGATATTCGGTGAATAAAGCGGGAATACACGTTCGACGCCTTCACCAAATGAAATTTTGCGAACGGTGAAGCTCGACCCCATGCCGCGATTGGCACGTGCGATGCAGACACCTTCATAATTTTGAACGCGGGTACGTTCGCCTTCAACGACCTTCACGCCGACCTTGAGCGTATCGCCCGGACGGAAATCAGGAATCGTCTTCGATTCGTGGAATTTGGCGATTTGCTCCGCCTCAAGCATCTGGATGAGGTTCATGCCCCAGTTAGTCCTTATTCTCTCGTCGCGCGCCAGAGGCAGATTGAACCCGAGCCCCAACATGGCGCTCCCAAAGGTCCGGTCTGCGTAACCGTGTAT
>JAYUAU010000040.1:0-10734 GCA_043741135.1 Sphingomonadales bacterium
GTTAAGGTCTGGACCCCTGCCTTGGGTCCCATCAAAGTATTACTTTGATGGGTGCCCTCCGCAGGGGAACGATTCAACTAATCCTCATCCCGCTCTAGATTGAATCGTTTTTGCGAGCGAAGCGCGGCAATCCATAAGGGTGGAGCGAAGAGTGGATTGCCGCGTCACTTCGTTCCTCGCAATGACGATTCACATTTTGCGCTTCACGCTATCGTTGAGCGACTATCCTGCACCCACAGAAAAGAAATGCGCCGCTATATCCTTGGCAATTCGCGCTGGCCGATGCGTCGTGGCATCAACACAGCACCAGCTAGATTTCACCTCAGCAAGCACCTCTTCGCCGCGCTTGATCAAGGTTTCATAAAAGGCCCGCGCGCCCTGAACACGCTCGAGGATCACCGTTGCGATCACTTCGTCGTTGAGGAAAGCTGGTTTGCGGTAAGTAATTTCGTGCTTGAGCGCGACCCAAAGGTGCGCTGCAACTGCTTCGGGCGGCGCCAATTTCTGCCAATGCGCCACAACCGCATCCTGAACCCATGACAAGTAGCGCGCATTATTGACATGCCCCATGAAATCAATGTCTTCTGCGGCAATGCCAATGGGATAGAAGTGGGGGAGGGCTGTTGTCATACGAGGGATATAGGTCGCGAATGTGACGATTGCGAGGCATAGGCCGCTTTTTTGATCGCCACCATATGCGCTAAGCCGCTTTTCGTGCGGGTGGTAACATCGGCGGCATGATCTGCGTTAAAGGCGCTGGTTGCACAGAGCGCAGACTGGCATAGTGTTCGGCTGGCATGGCTTTCCCAAACAGCCATCCTTGCACCATTGAACATCCTTCTTCGCGCAGTGTGGCCAGTTGTTCTTCTGATTCAACGCCTTCGGCAAGCGTGCACATCCCAAGATTATTCGCCAGGTTAATGACCGCGCTGACAATCGCACGGCAATCAGACCGTTCAGCAAGATCAGTAACGAAACTCCGGTCAATTTTGATCTTGTCAAACGGGAAAGTGCGCAAATAGTTGAGCGAGGCGTAACCCGTACCAAAATCATCAAGCGCGATCTTGATCCCCAAATCATGCAACCGGTTGAGGATCGCGATGTTCGCGGCACAATCGTTGAGTAGCACGCTTTCAGTGATTTCGACTTCAAGTCGCGCAGGATCAAGCCCCGTTTCCGCGAGCGCGTTGATGATCACGGGTAAGAGGTTTGGGCTGCTCAATTGGACGGGCGAGAGATTTACCGCAACCGTCCGCGGCTCGCTCCAGCGAACCGCCTCCGCCATGGCAGTGCGGATCACCCATTCGCCGATGGGCACAATTAGGCCTGAACTTTCGGCGATGGGAATGAAATCATTTGGCATCACAATCCCGTGTTCAGGATGCTCCCAGCGGATAAGCGCTTCATATCCGGTATGCCGCCCCGTTTCGACATTGACTAAAGGCTGGAAATAGAGCCGTAACTGATCGCTGGTAAGCGCAAGGCGGAGATCACGTTCAATTGCGTGGCGCTGCTGCACCGCTGTATCCATGCCGGGTTCAAATAATTCCCAGCGATTACGGCCATTATCCTTTGCGACATAAAGCGCGATATCGGCATTATTTTGGAGCATCTGGGCATTATTGGCATGATCAGGTGCCATCGCAACGCCGATGCTGACGCTTGCATTGATGATATGACCGTTGATTGTATAAGGAATTGCGAGTGCCTCGGTCAAAGCATGCGCGAGCCGAAGTGAGTGATCAGCACAATCTTCGCCGCCCATCAATATCGCAAATTCATCACCCCCAAGCCGTGCGACGATATGGCCTTCGCCGCCCAAGCCGCTTTCGTTGGTGCACCGTGCGATCCGTTCACCCACTTGGCGCACAAAGGCATCGCCAACGGGATGGCCGTACATATCATTGACGGCTTTGAAATGGTCAACATCAACAAGCATCATGATAAGCCGGTCAGCAGGCTTCATGATTTGGACGTGTCTATTCACTGCTGACACAAAGTAAGTGCGGTTGGGCAGATCGGTCAGGCTGTCATAATGCGCCATGTGGCGCACGCGCGCATCAGCCAATTTGGCTTGGCTAATATCAGCGATAACGCCGCGAAAACTAACGGGTGATCCTTGGCTTGCCGAACAGGGCCGCGCGCTGATTGACCACCAGACTTCGCCGCCATCACTGTTTTTAACCGGCAAGCACAGCCCGCGAAACGCGCGTTCATCATTCAAATGGCTTTGCAATTGATCGCGTTCGGGAACGGCCGTGAACAAATCACAAAAATTGCGGCCATTCGCATCAGCAGCATCAACTTTCATTGCTTCGGCAAAGCGCGGGCTGACACCGACGAGGCAATAGTCACGGTCAAGTTCAAACAACCAGTCAGACCCTTGATCTTGGAAGTCATTCAAAAGCATTTTTACGGTTTCAACTGATGCGTTGAGATCACGGTCATGCAAAATCCGCACGACGAACAATTTATTTGCGGTCATGACCATCTGGCACAGCAAGAGTGCGCTAGCGCCGACCAGCACTGCAGTCGCGAGCGCATACAAAGTGCCGAACGAGAGCAAACCGATTATCAAGCCCAATGAGATTATGGCGACATAGATGAGCGCGCCGCGTGCAAGCGTGCGCATTGTGTAAGCCGCCGCCGCAATCATTGTCGATCCAGCAATGCCAAGGAATACCTGCTGTTCAGCGATACCGCTTGGCATAAGCCAGATGAGCGCAATTGCGGTAAGCAGCGCCAATACACTTGAATTAGCATCAAAATAAAACATGACGCGCTGCGGATTCTGGCGCGCGGCATTGCGCCGGTTACGGTGGCCAATTGTATAGCGGTGCATCACGGCGGCGACCATCGATGATGCCCAGAGCGCGAGTAGAATAGGCGAAACTGTTCCGAAAAATACAATCGTGAGCATCGCTGCATTGAGCAAATGG
This sequence comes from Sphingomonadales bacterium, assembly GCA_043741135.1. GTDB lineage: Bacteria > Pseudomonadota > Alphaproteobacteria > Sphingomonadales > Sphingomonadaceae > Aquisediminimonas. The sequence continues at coordinate 2,940 of JAYUAU010000040.1, forward strand.
CCGAGCGTGAATGCGGTAAGAATCCGAATATGCGCACTGACTTTGCGGTTTGCGACCCAATCTTCAAGACCGACCGGCACCTCAGCCCACCGCGTGCCGTATTTGCTCACCATTTATCGCGACCCTATCGTTACTTTTCTATTTGAGGCGGGTTTAGACGGAGAGGTTTAACATATTATGATGATTTAATTGGGGAATAGTGATACTTTCTATCCCCGCCCACGATAGGATGGCACGGCTTGTTCAGGTATCCAGACGCCCTTTGGTGGGTCGCCTGACTGCCAGAATATATCGATGGGGATGCCCCCGCGCGGGTACCAATAACCGCCGATGCGCAGCCATATCGGTTTCATTTCGGCAAACAGCCGCTGGCCGATCCCCACGGTGCAATCCTCATGAAACGCGGCATGGTTGCGAAAACTGCCGAGGAACAGCTTAAGCGCCTTCGATTCAACGATTGTTTCACCCGGCACATAATCAATCATCAAATGCGCGAAATCGGGCTGGGCTGTAACGGGGCAAAGCGAGGTGAACTCAGGCGCTGTAAACCGCACGAGATAGGGCGATCCCGGCCTCGGATTGGCGGGATAATCAAGCACTGCCTCTTGCGGACTGGCGGGCAGCGCTGAAGTTTGGCCAAGGAATTTGGGTGTCATGGTCTTCCCTACGTCAATATCGCACCGATTCCGAAGAGTGTCTCGACGAATCCAAAAGCGGTGGCTAGAAGGCTTTCATACAATCAAGTGGAGATAAGTATATGGACGCGCTCGTTACAACCGAATGGCTTGCTGGTGAAATGGGCGCTTCGGATCTGCGCATTGTTGATGCAACGCTTTTGCTCGATGGCCGCGATGCATCTACAGAATATGAAGCTGAACACATTCCGGGGACTGTCTTCATGGATTTGGCGGGGCTGGCTGACACCAATAGTGATTTGCCGATGATGCTTCCCAAACCCGAAAAGTTTGCGAGCCGGATGCAGTCGTTGGGGCTCGGCGATGGCAGCCGGATTGTGCTCTATGATAATAGCCCGCTCAAGACCGCCGCGCGCGCGTGGTGGATGCTGACGGTCGTGTTCGGCGCGCACGGTGTTGCGATCCTTGACGGCGGGCTTGCCAAATGGAAAGCCGAAGGCCGCGCGGTTGATACGGGTCGCGAAAAACTGCGCCACCGCCACTTCACCGTGTGGCGTGATGATGCGGGGGTTCGCACGCTTGCGCAAATGCTCGCCAATCTTGACACTAAGGCTGAACAGATTGTTGACGCGCGCAGTGCGGCGCGCTTTAGCGGCGAAGAGGCCGATCCGCGCGCAGGCGTTGCTCCCGGGCATATCCCTGCCAGCCTCAACCTGCCCTATGACCAAATGTTCAACGCTGATGGCACGTGGAAACAGGGCGATGCCTTGCGCGCGGCATTTGCTGATGCTGGGCTTGATCTTTCCAAGCCAATGGCAGCGACATGTGGTTCGGGGCTGACAGCGGCAACAGTGGTGTTTGGCGCGCATCTGCTCGGCGTCAATAATGTGGGATTGTTTGACGGCTCATGGTCGCAGTGGGGGGCATCGGCTGATACGCCCAAGGCGCTTGGCGCTGCGTGACAAAAGGCGGTTCCACAGCGGCGGCAACACAGATTGTTCAGGCGGGCAGGCGGCCTGAATGGATAGGCCGTGGCGAACTAGGGGGTGGCATTGTCAATCCGCCGGTGTGGCGCGCATCGACAATTCTCTACGATAATGTCGCTGATCTTAAGGCCGGCGCTGCTTCCAATGCTGACGGTAAATTATTCTACGGCCGACGAGGGACGCCCACACAGTGGTCGCTCGCTGAGGCGCTCACCGAGCTTGAACCCGGCGCGGCTGGCACGATGCTCTTCCCCTCAGGCGTAGCAGCACTTTCGACCGCTTTGTTGTCGGTGTTGACACCCGGCGATACTTTGCTGATGGTCGACAGCGCTTATGATCCGACGCGGATGTTTGCCGATGGCTTGCTCGCACGGATGGGTATTAAAACGCTCTATTATAATCCGCTCATTGGTGCTGGCATAGAAAAGCTGATCACGCCCAAGGTGCGCGCGATCTGGATCGAAAGCCCGGGCAGCCTGACGTTTGAAGTGCAGGATATTCCTGCAATTACAGCGGTGGCAAAGCGCCACGGCATCACAACGATCATCGATAATACATGGGCGACGTCGCTGTTTCTGAAGCCACTTTCGCTCGGCGTTGATATGTCGGTGCAGGCGTGCACCAAATATATCGTTGGCCATAGCGATTGTATGGTGGGTTCAGTCACCGCGAACGATGCGCACTGGCATGCGCTGCGTAATACGTCGCAACAATTAGGCCAGATGCTTAGCCCCGATGATGCTTATCTCGCGGCGCGCGGGCTGCGCACGCTAGATGTTCGGATGGCGCGGCATCAGCAAAGCGCGCTGAAGATTGCGCGCTGGCTTGAGCAGCAGGATGATGTGGCTGCGGTGCTTCATCCCGCACTGCCCAGCTGCCCGGGGCATGATCTCTGGAAGCGCGATTTTAGCGGCTCGTCAGGGTTGTTCAGTTTTGTGCTTGACGGCGGCGATGATAAGGCGCGCGCGGCGCTGATCGATGGCCTCACACATTTCGGGATTGGCTATAGCTGGGGCGGCTATGAAAGCCTTGCTTTACCCGTTGACCCGCAGAAGCACCGCAGCGCAACCACTTGGGATGCCTCCGCAAAAGTCGTCCGTCTTCAAATTGGGTTGGAGGATGCTGATGATCTCATTGCTGATCTTGATGCTGGGTTGGTGCGGTTTGCGAAGGCACGCGGCTGAACTGACTGTGGCTGCTGAGCAACACTCCGTGCAAACAAGTCAATAGCGCTGTCGTTTGTGGGTTGTGCATCGCAACAATAGATGCTTATTTCACGAGTGTTGCTCAGTGATCCCGCCGCAATTTGCGATAGAGGGTCAGGGCAGCATAGCAGGCAGGGGCTAAGGCCACTCTTTTCCTGAAGGACATAATATGCGTATTTCATTTGCCACAATTGCCTCGCTCGCTCTCGTGCTTGGTGCGACACCCGCTTTTGCGCAAGACGCTGTTGATGCGATGGCAAAAGGCGCTGCTGATGCCGCTGCCGAAGACGCTCCAACATTCACGGTCAGTGGCGGCGCTACAGTCGTTTCAGATTACCGGTTCCGCGGCATTAGTCTTTCAGGTGAGGATCCAACTGTCCAAGCCACCGCAACGCTTACACACAAAAGCGGCTTTTACGTCGGCGCTTGGGGGTCAGGCCTTGCCAGTGGCACTGACTTTGGCAAAGTCGAGGTTGATCTTTATGCGGGCTGGGGCGGCACGGTTGCGGGCCTGACGGTCGATGCCAATGTCACTCAATATACTTACCCCGATCAAACGGGTAATGCGCCGGTTGATTACGTTGAATTGCTTGCGTCGGTTTCAAAGGACATCGGCCCTGTAAATGCCAAAGTAGGCGCCGGCTTCATTCCTAAGCAAACCGGTTATGGCAATTCGAGTGCCGTGTATTTCTACAATGATTATGCTGTCGGCATTCCCAAAACGCCGTTCACGTTGAAAGCACATGTTGGTTATAACAAGAGCAATTTCAACTCAGACAATGAAGCGTTTGATTATTCAGTTGGCGTGGATACGACGTGGAAAGCGTTCACGCTGGGCGTTTCTTATGTGAACACGAGCGTGAAACCAAATTTGCTGAAGGAAGCGATTGGCGCTGATGGCGCGGTGCTGTTTACGCTGGGGGCGTCTTTTTAGAGCGTCGTTCGAAAAATCTGCACCCTTCGTCTTTGCGAGCGAAGCGCGGCAATCCACTCGCGGCACCATCGGTTGGATTGCCGCGCTTCGCTCGCAAAGACGAAGTGGATCAACTTAATATCATCACGCTCTAGTGCTTTCCAATTTGAACGAGTTGCAAGCGCGCATATTGTCACTTCTCAAGCCCCTCCCTTGAAGGGGAAGGGCTTAATAAAAGCACCAAGCGTCAAAATCTCTCCGCTAGGACAGTCCCTGATTGAGCTCGCTCACCCTATATCGAGCCGTGCCTCAATCAGATCAAGCGGCATCGCGCCGCCGCCAAGGACGCCTGCGTGAAAATCAGTCAGCGAGAATTTGCTGCCGCGTTTCGCGCGAAAGCGTTCGCGTAAGTCTAACAATCGCAACTGACCAAGTTTGTAACCCAGCGCTTGGCCCGGCCACGCCATATAACGCTCAATTTCAGCCGTAACGCGACTTTGCGCGACGCCAGTGGCACCGTGCATATAATCAATCGCCTTCTCGCGTGACCAGCGTTTGTGATGGAGGCCGGTATCAACGACAAGCCGCACCGCGCGAAACAATTCATCCTGCAACCGCCCAAGATCGCCAAGTGGATCACTTTCATAGAAACCGAGTTCAGCCATCAACCGTTCGCCGTAAAGTGCCCATCCCTCTTGATAAGCATTAAAGCTCGCAATCCGGATGAGTATCGGCGCTTGGCCGAGCGCTGAAGCAATTGCAGTTTGCGTATGATGCCCCGGCACGCCTTCATGATAGCTGAGCGTCGGCAAACGGAAGCGCGGCACTGCGGTCATATCACGCAGATTGATCCAGTAAGTTCCGGGGCGTGTGCCATCAAGCGAGGGGCCATCATAATAGCCTCCGGGCGCGCTCGCCTCGGTCGCAATCGGTACGCGTTTGACGACAAGCGCTTGGCGCGGCTTGAGTGCTGGGGGCAACAATTCGGCGTAACGCGCTTCGGCTTCACTCACCTTGTTGCGCACATAGGTCAGGAGTTCCTCACGCCCGGCAAGGCTATCAGGAAACTGATTCTTGGGGTCTTTAGCGAGTGCGAACATCCGTTCACCGATACTGCCGTCGCTCATGCCTGCTTTGGCGAGCAAGCCGTTCATTTGCGCCGAAATGCGGGTGACTTCGTCTAAGCCGATAACGTGGATTTCATCGGGTGATAAATTTGTGTCACCCAGCGCGCGGACGTTCGCGGCGTAGAGTTCATCACCGCGCGGTTGTGCCCAAATGCCCGATTCGCTCCGGCCCTTTGGTAACATGCCGAGGATTTCAGCGCGCAATCGGGCAAACCCCGGGCGTGCCTTGGTATCGAACGCGAGCGCAGCGCGCTTGATCGCGGTCTGCCGCATCCGTTTTGATAACCCCGCCGTCGCAATCTTCTGCGCAAATGCGCGGAGCAGGGGCTGCAATGCTGCATCGCCTTTCAACACACTATCGAGGATTGGCATCACTTTCTGGAGCAAAATTTGCGGGGGGTGGCACCCTGCTTCACCGTCGCTGCGTATTTTTGCGATAATAGCGTCAAAGCCTGAACCCATGCTTTCAAGCTTTTCAATCCACGCATCAACGGCTGGCGCGCTTCCCAGCGATTGCTGTTCCATCATCAAATTGATGCTGTCGATATGCGGCCCGCCAATTTGGCTGACGAGATAGGGAATATGCCCTGAAAAACCGAACGGATTGATACGACCATAAGGAATGGAGGCTGACCGTGTGCCATTTTCAAGAATGGCGCTGATCACAGGCAGGTTTTTAGCGAGCGGGGAATCACCGCGAACACGGATACGCGCGAGCAGATCACGTGAGGCTTGAATTTCTGCGCGCGCGGCGCTTTCTCCGGCGGGCGAATAATCATCGATTGTCCGCGCCAGCACGCCGCCATTGAGCGCATCGGCAGTGCCGTTATACACAGCCGATTCGCGGTAATGCGCCAACAATTTATCGGTGATTGTCTCAAGTGGCCCGACCACAGGCTCGGGCAAAACCTTACGCTTGGCAGCAAAAGCCGGGGTGGCAAGGCTCGCGGCGAGCGCGGCAATCGTCGAACGGCGTGTTAGGTTGAGCATAGGGGCCTCCAAAGAATTTTTACAATGGTGACATTCTCATCGCACATCGGCAACAGGAGAATATGAGCGAAGCATGGACAATCATTGCGGGCAATACCGCACACCGTGTGCTGGTGATCGCTGATCATGCCTCAAATCATGTGCCAGCAGATATTGATCTGGGGATCGATCCTGCTTTGCTCGCAAACCATATTGCGGTTGATATTGGCGTTGCGGCGCTGTGTGCGGCATTGCCCTATCCCGCGATCATGGGCGGAGTGTCGCGGCTGGTTGTTGATCTCAACCGTGAGGAAGATGCGCCGCACAACATTCCCACCGCGAGTGATGGTCACGCCATTCCTGGCAATATGATCGATCACGGCTCTCGGCTGGCGCGGATTGACCGGTTTTGGCATCCTTATCACAAGCGTGTGGGGAAATTGATTGATGAAAATGCACCCGTATTGCTGGTCTCACTCCACAGTTTCACCCCGCAACTGCAAAGCGCGCCAAGTGTAGAGAGGCCTTGGGAGATCGGGATATTATACAATCAGGATGACCGCGCATCGCGCATCGCCATCCCCCTGCTTGAAGGCCTAGGCTTGATCGTTGGCGATCAGCAGCCTTATTCAGGTACGCTGCTCAATGCGACGATGAACCGCCACGGTGAGGCGAACGGCATTGCTTATTTGGGTATTGAAGTGCGACAAGATTTGATATCGGACGCCGCAGGTGTATCACGGTGGGCGACGACCCTTCAGCCTGTGATCGAAGCGTGCGTGCAGCAATTGACCGGAACGAGTGCCCCATGAAACACTTTAATGACCGCGCGTTCATCGTCTTTCTGGTTGTTATTTCGCTCGCCTTTGCGTGGGTGATCACGCCGTTTTTCGGCGCGATCTTATGGGCCATCGTCGTCACCATCGTTTTTGCACCCGTCAGCCGCTTCATTTTGCGCAAAGTCGGCGGGCGGCCAAACGTGGCGGCGATCATCTCGCTGACGTTGGTTGTCGCGCTCGTGATTATCCCCGCCGCGTTTATCATTTATTCGCTGATCAACGAAGTATCTGGCCTTGTGGCGAGCATTCAATCGCGTGAGATTGACCTCGCGAAAATGGGGGTCGCCGTTCAAAAAGGACTGCCGCTTTGGGCCAAAGAGGGGCTTGAGCGTTTCGGGTTTAGCGATCTTAACTTGATGAGTGCGCGGGTTACGTCCACGATTGATACAGCATTGCGAACTATGGCGCAGGCGTTACTCGGGTTGGGGCAGGGGGCATTTTCGTTCTTCGCTTCGCTGGGCGTGATGCTTTATGTGGTCTACTTCCTCATCCGTGACGGCGACAATATTGCCAAAGAAATCGGCAACAGTTTGCCACTTGAGGTCAAGCACAAGACGCTGTTGCTTGAAAAATTCACGGTCGCAATCCGTGCAACAATCAGGGGCAGCGTGATCGTAGCGATGGTGCAGGGCACGCTCGGCGGCATCAGCTTTTGGTTGCTTGATATCCGCGCAGCGTTCCTTGGCGGCGTCTTGATGGGGCTACTATCATTGGTGCCAGCGGTTGGCACGGGATTCATCTGGGTGCCCGTCGCAGTCTATTTGCTCGCGATTGGGGCGACGTGGCAGGGGATCACGCTCATCCTCTGCGGTGTTTTCCTGATCGGCATGATCGATAATACATTGCGGCCAATACTCGTTGGCCAAGATACGCGAATGCCCGATTATATTGTGCTCGTTTCAACGCTTGGTGGCCTTGCTATTTTTGGGCTTAACGGTTTTGTTGTCGGGCCGGTTGTGGCAGCACTTTTCCTTGCGGCGTGGGAGATATTTGGGGCAGAGCGGGGCGGAGCCGACAATTCCCATGTCGAGAGCGAATGAAGATGTCCGATTTTATAACACGACATATGTCCGATGCCTTTCATAGTGCGAGGCAAGGCTGCGGAGGGCTGGCGACGGCGT
>JAYUAU010000041.1:0-10729 GCA_043741135.1 Sphingomonadales bacterium
TCAGGTCTTCGACACCAACATAAAAGGACAAACTGTTGCACTTCAAACGTGACTCCACCCCCCTGCCTACGCAGGGGAACGATTCAACTAATCCTCATCCCGCTCTAGTGTTAGCGAGCTAACACAAGATAGGGCAAAAAATACGAATTTTGGCAAAACGCTAACACAGATTTAAACACATGGCTAAAAATATGAAAATATTATTTAATAATATCAACAGGTTATATATTAAGTTATCCGTTTCAAAATCGATCACATTTGACAATCGTCTTTGCGAACGAAGCGCGGCAATCCATTGGGTGGTGCGGCGAGTGGATTGCCGCGTCGCTGGGGCAAATGCCCCAGCCTGTCCAGAGCGGCTGGCTTGCCAGCCAGTCGAAGGGCTCCTCGCAAGGACGATTCACCGAAATATAATCCCGATATAAAAGGCGAAGCGATTACAACACCCGCCCCGCAACGGCATCCAATTTGGCGAGCAGCGCGGGGTCTCGCGCTTCGGGTGCGGTGATGATCGCGAAATCGAGCGCGCTATCAATCGGGCTTGGTATACGCGTTTTAGGAAGTCCGCGCGCCAAATGGTCAACAAGCGCGCACGCTGTCGCCGCATTGCCGCTGAGCCTCGCGATCACCGCCTCCACCGAGACAGGCGCTTCGTCCACACGCCAGCAATCATAATCAGTCACCATGCCGACAAGCGCATAAGGAAGCTCAGCTTCGCGCGCGAGCTTGGCTTCGGGCATTGCGGTCATCCCGATCACATGCGCGTCCCACGAACGGTAAAGGTGGCTTTCAGCGCGCGTTGAGAATTGCGGGCCTTCCATAGCGAGGTAAGTGCCGCCGCTATGAACGGGTGCCCCCGCCGCGCGCGCGGCCTTACCCACCAATGCCGATAAACGCGGGCAGGTGGGATCAGCGACCGAGACATGCGCGGCGACGCCATCGCCAAAGAAGCTCTTTTCGCGCGCAAAGGTGCGGTCGATGAACTGATCGACGATCACAAAAGTCCCCGGCGGACGATCCTCTACGAGCGACCCCACCGCAGATATTGAGACAAGATCAGTTACGCCCATCCGTTTCATCGCATCGATATTTGCGCGGTAATTGAGCTGGCTTGGCCCAATCCGGTGCCCGCGTCCGTGGCGCGGAAGGAAGACAAGCTTTACGTTGCCAATCCGCCCTGTGAGCAACTGATCCGAAGGTGCGCCCCACGGCGTATCGACTTGAGCCCACGTCGCGTCTTCAAGCGCATCAAGCGCGTAAAGTCCCGATCCGCCCATGATGCCGATTGTCCATTCGCTCATCGCTTCACATCCTTGAGATTAGCTTTTGAGTCTAAACCTTTATGCGGCCCAATTCAGCATTGCGTCGCTTGGAGGCTTGCAGCGTTCTTGTGAGCAAAGATGAGAGCGCATCACCCGCGTCAAGCACATTCAAACCGTCGCGCGTTGAACCGCCGGGGGCGGCGACACGCTCTGCCAACATGCCCGGCGTTTCATTTGATTGCGTCGCAAGCAATGCCGCCCCTTCAACTGTGGCAAGCGCAAACCGTGCGGCTTGATCCGCAGGAAGGCCGATGGCAGCGCCCGCAGCGCCGAGCGCATCAATGAAGCGAAACAGAAAAGCCGGCCCTGATCCCGAAAGCGCTGTGACCGCATCAAACATGCCTTCTTCGCTGACCCATTCAACCAGCCCGAGCGGTGCCATCAGCTCTTGCGCTTGTTCAAGCGCGCCGTGATCCTGACTATCGCTAAACAGCGCAATCACGCCTTTTCCAATGGCAGCAGGCGTATTGGGCATCACGCGCACGATTGTATCAGGGGCACTAAAGCGAGCGCGCAACGTTGCCACATCAACCCCTGCCATGATCGACATAAGCAGCGTTTGGCTGCCGATATGTCGCGCGATAGCAGGCACAACGACGGCAAGAAGCTGTGGCTTAACCGATAACATCAGCATGTCGGGACTGCCCTCAGGCGGCACCGCAACACCAGTAACGCCCGCAGGCAGTTCAGGCATGCCCGGGTCAACCACGGTCACGGTCGCGGGATCAAGCCCCGCTGCCAACCACCCGCGCAGCATCGCGCCGCCCATATTGCCGCAGCCAATCATCCAGAACGATGCCATCATGCTTCTCCCTGCGTTTCAACCATCGCTGCCGCAATTGCTTCGGCAGGGGTCTTTCCGCCCCACAAAACAAACTGGAAAACGGGGTAGAAACGGTCAAGTTCACCAATTGCGGTATCAATTAGCAAATCGGCTTGATCAGCGTTGAGTGTAGGTTCATCCTGCCCATCAAGCAGCGCGGCGTGGCGAAACACGATCACACCGTTGCCCGACCAAAGCTCAAAATGGCCGAGCCACAATTGCTCGTTAATCAGGCCAATCGCTTCATAGATTGCGCCGTGCTGTTCTGGCGTGATACGGATATCGGGGAAGGCGAGGAATTGGAGAACGCGGTCATCTTCGCGCCAGATTCCGCGCAATTCATATTGGCCCCAACTGCCATCACAGCCAGCGACAATTTCTTCATCGCCAATGCGTTCATGGCTCCAGCCATGCGCGTCGAACCAATGTTCGAGCATGTCAATTGGCGCGCTGTTGCTGTTCGCTAATTCGTGCTCATCAATATCCATACATCCCCTTGCGCCTGAACGGTATCACGCATCAAGATGTAGGGGTGGAAATATCTGTGGATATCACGATTTTGGCGCAGCTGCCTTGCTCACTGCTAGCTTTTTTGCCGCTGGCTTTGGCTTTTCGAGCGCATCAAGCCTTGTCGTGAGCGCCTCAACTTCATCACGCGCGGCGGCGGCCATTGCTTTGACCGCTTCAAATTCATCGCGTGAGACAAATTCTAAGCCGCCGATCCATTCCTTCGCGCGTTCACGCGCGGAGGCTTCAGCTTCGCGGCCAACGCCTGCGATTGTGCCAGCAGCGCCATTGATAAATTTGGAAAAATCAGCGAAAAAGCGATTCTCGGATTGCATATAATTTGCTCCTTGGATGTGGTTGTCATCCCTCACCCAGTATTTGGGGATGCGGGCCGCTTCGCGCAAGTCTCATGATCGTTTATGGCTTTTTCATTGTTCGCCGGTTAGAGCGAGCGTCATTAGTGGCGAAGGACGATCAGGTGAGCACATTAGTTACCGGAGCTGCGGGCTTTATAGGTTATCATCTTGCTGAGCGGCTGCTCGCGCGCGGTGAAATTGTGATTGGTGTTGATTGCATCAATGATTATTATGATCCGCAATTGAAGCGTGACCGGGTCAAATCACTCATGGCGCGTTACGGCAATGCGTTCACCTTGCTTACGGTCGATTTTTCGGATCATGTTGCGCTTGAAGCCGCGCTCGCCCCACACCGATTTGATCGGATTGCGCATCTCGGCGCGCAAGCCGGCGTTCGCTATTCAATCGAAAATCCGCGCGCATATGTTCAGGCCAATCTTGTTGGCCATCTCAATCTGCTTGAGATTGCCAGAAGTCGAAACATCCCGATGGTTTATGCCTCATCATCGTCGGTTTACGGCGGGAACGATACTTTGCCGTTCCGCGTGGAAGACCGTGTTGATCAGCCGATGTCGCTATATGCCGCGACCAAAAAGGCGGACGAATTGATGAGCGAAACCTACGCGCATCTTTACCGCCTGCCGCTCACCGGATTGCGTTTTTTCACCGTTTATGGGCCTTGGGGCAGGCCCGATATGGCGATGTGGATATTCACTAAGGCGATCTTTGAAGGCACCCCGATCAAAGTATTTAATCAGGGCGATATGCGCCGTGATTTCACCTATATTGATGATATCGTCTCAGGCGTTGTCGCGTGCCTTGATAATCCCCCCGCCGATGATGGTGAGATCAAAGCGGGAGGCAGCAAAAGCCCGCACCGGCTATATAATATCGGCAATCACCGGTCTGAAGAACTCACGCACATGATCGCGCTGATCGAACAAGCCTGCGGTCGCGAGGCGGTCAAGGAGTTGCACCCGATGCAGGCGGGCGACGTGAAAGAGACCTATGCTGATATCAGCGCGATTTCGGGCGATCTTGGCTACGCGCCGACAACGACGATTGCTGAAGGTATTCCCAACTTCGTCACTTGGTATAAAGATTATCACGGAAAGCGGGCTTGATGCGTATCATTGTCATTGGTCTTGGCTATGTTGGCTTACCCCTCGCGGTGCAGCTCGCGAAGCATTTTGAGTGCTGGGGGCTTGATATCAATCAATCGCGGATTGACGAGCTTAATAAGGGCTATGACCGAACTGATGAAATCGGCGCTGATGCGCTTGCCGTTTCAACGCTCAGGCTCACAGCTTCTTTTACCGATTGCCCGCCAGCTGACGCCTATATCGTTACGGTGCCAACGCCGATTGACGGAGTGAACAAGCCTGATCTTAGCCCCGTGATCGGCGCGACCAAGATGATCGCCAAGATGCTCGACCCCACGCGTAAGCCCGTGATCATCTATGAAAGCACCGTCTATCCGGGCGTGACTGAGGACATTTGCGGGCCGCTGATTGAGGCTGAATCGGGCCTTAAACACCGCCAAGACTTCACGCTTGGCTATTCGCCTGAGCGGATCAATCCGGGCGACCGCGAACATACCGTTGACAAGATCATCAAAGTGATTGCGGGCGATGACGCGGCCACGACTGATAAGCTTGATGAGATTTACAGCAAGGTGACGTCGGCAGGTTGTTTCCGCGCAGCCTCGATCAAGGCGGCAGAGGCGGCCAAGGTGATCGAAAATGCACAGCGCGATATCAACATCGCGTTTATGAACGAAGTCACGCAGATTTTTAACAAGCTTGATATCTCGATCTGGGATGTGCTTGAGGCAGCGGGCACCAAATGGAACTTCCTCAAATTCCAGCCCGGGCTGGTCGGTGGCCACTGCATCGGCGTTGATCCTTACTATCTGAGCTACCGCGCTGAAATGCTGGGGCTGAACCCGCAGGTTATTTTGGCGGGCCGCTCGATCAATGACGGGATGGGGGCTTGGATTGCTGATCAGCTCCATACCAAGCGCGGCAGCAAGCCAAGCCGCGTGCTGGTGCTCGGGCTGACGTTCAAAGAAAATGTGCCTGACCTGCGCAATTCAAAAGTCGTTGATGTGATCAACCGGCTTGAGTGGCTTGGTCATCATGTCACCGTCCATGATCCAATGGCTGATCCGGTTGAAGCCAAACATGAATATGGTATCGATCTTGATCCAGCCGCGCTTGAGCGCAGCTATGATGTCGTTGTCGGTGCGGTGACGCATGATGCCTACCGCGATATGCCGCATGCCCAAGTGCGCGCGCTGCTCGGTGAAGATGGCTTGCTGGCTGACTTAAAGCGAATTTGGGGCAACGAAATTAAGGACGGCGCATCGCCGCACCATATCTTCTGGACGTTATAACACGACCGTCGTGCTGGCAGCTGCGGGCACGAATGTCTCGGCATTGGGATTGGCAAGGTCAATCTGCAAATTAAGCAGAAACGCGGTGCACAGCCATGCGAGATAGGGCACCATCAGCCATGCCGCCGCTTTGCGAATTCGCCCAAAGGCAAATGTTGTGGCGACCGCTGCGGCGATCATCAGGATGATGATGATGAGCGCAGCCGACACTTGATGTGCAGCAAAAAAAGTGGGGCTCCAGATCAGATTGAGGAACAACTGCAAGGCAAACAAACCAATCGCGCACCCGCGCCCTTTCGCGCCGCGCGCATCAAGGATCATAGCGAGCGCGAGACCGAGCATGATGTAAAGTGTCGTCCACACAATCGGGAACACCCATCCGGGCGGGGTTAGTGTGGGCTTAACAAGGCCCTGATACCAGCGGCTCTCTTCACCAGAATTGGAAAGCGACGCCATCAGAAAGCCAAGCAACACGATCAACGGGACGGTGACCAGCGCCCACCGCGCGAATGACATCCGCAATTGTTCTTTTGACGCTAATTCACCCACTTACGCTCACTCCACCCATGATTGCATGCCGTAAGGTGGCGTGCGCAAAATGTGAAACGCAGCTGCTCTCCGGAGAAGGCCGGAGTCCAGTCCCAGTCCAAAATACGTCCGCGAAGCGGGCATAATATGTTAGGTCTGGACTCCGGCCTTCGCCGGAGAACGAATGCGCATTTACTGACCCTACTCTAGGGCAGCTTTGCCCGCTTCGCTAGGCTTTGTTGCTTGCCTCATCCGACAATTGGCTTTCAAGCTGCCGTCCCACCGCATCAGGCGATCCGGTAAAACGCGCGAGCTTTGTGTAAAGAATCGGGATCAAAACCAAAGTGATCAGCGTTGCGAGCGAAACTCCGAAGACGATCACCACCCCAATCTGGCTATATAGATTGAGCGTTGCCCCTGCGACCGCGAAGCCCATGATGACGGGCGCAGTTCCGGCCAGCGCAAACAGCGGCTTGGATAATGCACCGATGCCATAGCCGATGAGGATCAGCGGTTTGCGCTTGCCCATCCGGTCGGAGAGATAGCCCGAAAAGACTTTGCTGATCGAGGCGGTGGCTTCGACAACGCCGTCGATCAACCCGACCATCGCGACGCTGACACCGAGCGTCGCGGTCAGGAACAATGGCAACAGCGCGTGGATAATCTCCAACGAAATATCTATGAACATGCTCACAAAGCCCAGCGCCCAGACGGTGCGCGGAATCGGCATCCGTCCGCTTTTCGGCGCGCCTGCCATCAATGTCGCGTGTAGAGTTGCAAGCTGACCCGAAGACCGATGCGGAATTCGTCGGCAGGATTCGTTTGTGTGATGATCGCAGCGGGGCCGGTGACGTTGTTGTAGGCATATTCGACATGCAGGCTGGCGAGCTTGCCGGTCAAGGGGAGATTATAGTTGAACCCGGTGCGGATCGCACTTTGCCGCGCCCGTTTGGCAATCGCATCTTGTCCCAGAGTGACAAAATCATAGCGCAGGAACAGGTCGAGATCACCAGCCTTTGGGGCATCAAACAGCGAGATTTGCCCCATGACATAGCCGCCGAACACATCGCTGTGGCTGCCCGAAAAGCGCGAGCGGATCAGTTCGGCCTCGATTGTTGTGGCGTGTCCGGCAAGCGGGAAGGTGTAGGCAGCATCGGCCTCGAATGTCAGCTTGTCGCCAGTCGCGGCAACCCCGCCTAGCGGCGCTTGCGAAATGGCCGTCCCGAGAGTGAAGGTGCGATTGGTGATGTTGCCGGTATAGTCAGTCGCAAAGCCCAACATCAGCTTGCGGCCATGATCGGCGTCGTTGACGGGGGTCAGCAGCAGCTTGCCCGCCACCGACCTGCCAATGCTACTGCGCACATCGGCGGCGTTAAGCGAGCCGCGATTGTCGCCAACTGAGAATTGGACAGCGGCTTTGGGTGACAATGCCTTTTGCACCTGAAAGCCCATCTGCGCCCCAAAGGCGTTGACCGAGCCATGCTCTTCCAGAACAAGCGAGCGATTGATCGTCGGCAGATTTCCCGATGACAGATTGTCGTCGCGTGACAGGATGTGGGTGTTATGCCCGAACAGCAGCCGGAACTTGCCCGGATCGTCGGCGTCTTGGAGCGATACGAATAGATTTTCCAGATTGCGACGGAACGGGCCGTTTCGCAGGAAATTGCTGTTGGTCAGATCGACTTCATAGACCACCGCAGGTCGCAAATGCGCCGTGATACGCGGCAAATCGAATTCCGCACCTTGCCGCACCCGTCGCCAGCCATCCTTGCCGTCAGGATCAATCAGCCGTTCGGCAAAACCCCATGCGGTAATACGAAAGTCGCCCGACTGGACGATAACGCCCGCATCGGGGTTGTGCGACAGCAACGGCGGTGTGTCCGCTGGAGCAACCGTTTTCGCAAAAACGGGGGTTGGCGTTACCGCCAGTATCGACAATGTAATGAGCGAAACTCTCACCAGAAATACCGACGCCATCCGGAAATCTTGCCCGCCGAGCCGGTGCGCCGCGCTTGCAGCATTTTCACATAGAGGATGATGCCGGTGATGCTCATGGCAACCAGCGCCAGTCCCCATGCCAGCCCCAAGAACTTGCCGCCGTCACCCAATATCTCGCCGGTATGCAGCCGCATCACCCAATCCTCGCCATCAGGTTCGGCGGCGATGATTACGGCAGTTGCCGCGTTGACCGTTACCTTGACTGGCTCCGCACCGTCGAGATGGAACACATAGGCTGGCACGGGAGCCTTGATGATCCAATCAACCGAAGCAACGGGGCGATTGCCAAACTGCTTGAAAACGACATTGCGCGCCTTGTCGAGCGATACCGAATTCAGTGACAAGGGCGCTGACAGCGAGGCAGGCGATACAATCTCCGCCATCGCTTCACGCGCGGCTTCATCCTCACCAAAGATAGCTTCGGCTTGCATCCAGATGCCGGTCAGCGAAACCGACAGGAAAAAGACGATGCCAACGACGCTCAGCCATCGGTGAATTTTACGGTTGGTCATATCTTGCAGGCATCCTAATGTAACAGCTATTACGTCCTATCTCGAACCGATAAGAATGCAACACCTATAACATTATGGCGAAGCGGAACTGGCTCCTTTTGTTGACGCAACTCCCTGCGAGCGCATCGACGACGCGCGTTGCGCTTTGGCGCAAACTGCGCGCAGCCGGTGCGACGAGCGTTGAGCATGGTGCGTGGATGCTTCCCGTCACCAATGAACACCGCGAGCTTATGAAATCGCTCTTGGCGATGGTCCAATCGCATGACGGTAGTGCCTCCTTGTTCGAGGCAACGGCGCTCGACGGTGATGATGCAATGGAGGCGCGGTTTTCGGCAGATCGCGCGCGTGAGTATCAGGAGTTCGCAACGCGCGCGCAGGGCTTGCTTGACGAGGTTGCCAAGGAAGTCGCGGCGTCAAAATTTACCTATGCCGAACTTGAGGAGGTCGAGGACGACCTGCAAAAGCTCGAAACATGGCTCAAGCGCATTACTGCGCGTGATTTCTATGCGGGCAAAGATCGGGAAAGCGCGCTGGGCCTGATCGCCGAATGCAGGCATTCGATTAAGGCGTTTTCAGAGAAGGTATTTGAGGCCGAAGGTTTGAAATAGCCCCGCGACCCTCATTTACGGATTGATGGACTTAGGGCGGGCTTTTGATTTGACAACGCTGCGCCCAAGATAATGCCAGACGAAAAATGCGGGCAAAGTAAGGCCGATGACCCAGTGGATCAGACTCGTCCAATCGCGCAGCCATTCAATACCGACATAGTAAAGCAGATACCCCGACAGGATGAGCGCGGCTGTTATGACCGTTAAAGTTACCCCGGCCACGCGCTGACTTTTATCCTTCCAGCCTTTTGGAATATGAACAACCATTAGGCCACCGAACGCCAGAAGCGCCGGGATCAATACCAGACCGTGCAAGCGCAGGAGCCAAGGCTCTAGCGGGTTGGTCTCGACGCCGAATTCGCCTTCGACCTGACCGTAATAATGCAGCAGCAACCACGCCGCGCCGGATAGCCACAGTGCCGTCCCGCTGACAGTCAGCAGCCAGATTTGCCAACGCGCGAGCTTTGCCGAGCGGGTGTTGGGCATCAGGCGGCTTCGCTCATTGCGAAGGGGACGACCTGACCGTCGTGTGCCGCGAGCAGCCGGTCGGCAAGATCGGGATCGACCATTGCAACCTTGGTCATCGCATCGGCAATGATGCAGGTGCTTGCTGTGACGGTAACGGTCTGGTCGATGATCGCTGGCCGGCTGTCACGACCGATATGCGGCGTCGCTATCTGGCCTTGGACGGTGCGCCGCGTGCGGCTATTCTCCGAACTGGCCAATGCGATATTCTGGACGGCGAAGGCAGAGCTATAGCCACCTTGCGCTGCGCGCACTTGTATTGGCATCGCAGCATCGCCGAAGACGCGCAGATCACCGCCTGCGTTGACGATGCCCGTTGTCACACCAGCGGCTTGCAACGCGGCAACCGCGCAATCGACCGCATGGCCTTTGGCAATCCCACCGAGGTCAATCATCACGCGGCGGTTCAGCCGAACATGGTGGTCACCCACGATTTCAATGTCGCTGGCATCGCCGTTATATTGTGCAAGATG
The DNA here is from genome assembly GCA_043741135.1 of Sphingomonadales bacterium. GTDB lineage: Bacteria > Pseudomonadota > Alphaproteobacteria > Sphingomonadales > Sphingomonadaceae > Aquisediminimonas. The sequence continues at coordinate 10,048 of JAYUAU010000041.1, forward strand.
GTCGGCACCCATGCGCGGCAGAAACCGGGTGCGAACGAGTTGGCGACCGGTGGCGATATTGAACAGGCCGTCTGTGCTTTGGTGAAGGTCAGCCGCTATGCGCAATACTGTGACGGTATCGGCATCCACTTCAACCAGTTCTCCCGCTTTTGCTTCCCTCAGTTTGCCAAGGTTGCTGGTATCTTCGTGAAACGACATTAGCCGGTGGATGCGGGCAATCTCTGCGAATCCAGCATCAATCGCGCTTTCATGTTCGGCAGGCGCGCCAATCTCGACAATCGTTCCGAGCCAAGGCCGCGCGCGGCGAACGAGATTGTCAGGTGTCGTCATGCTCAGGCATTAAGCGCCAGCGCGTTGGTCGCAAGCAGGCGGCGGACGCCTTCGGTGATGTGAACGCAAGACAATGTTGCGCCCGAGATATTCTTGATCTGTCTGTCGATTTGCAGCGCTTGGCCGTAACGCTTGCCAGTGAATTGCGCGCGCCATTTAGGTAGTCGGATTTGATCGCCGTAAGACTCGCGGTAGTCCATCACCTCCACACCATTGACCGCACCCGCAGCATCGAGCGCAACTGCATAGGTGATAAACTCGTGCTTGCCGTAAACCTTGTCGATGAACAGCGTGCCGAGCTTGCCGCTCGCGCCATACGCATCGAGCGCCGTAACCTTGGCGGCAGTCACGC
>JAYUAU010000042.1:0-97082 GCA_043741135.1 Sphingomonadales bacterium
AGATCCGGTTTTTCACGTGAGTTGGCAACCCGAAGTTGATGAGATTGCAAAGCGCGGCAAACTTGCTGAGGCCATGGGCGGCGCTGAAAAGCTCAAGAAGCAAAAAGCAGGGGGCAAACTCAACGCGCGGCAGCGTATTGCTGGGCTGGTTGATAAGGGCAGCTTTCGCGAGCTTGGTAAGCTTGGCGGTGTTGCCACTTATGATGATGCGGGCGCGCTGACTGATTTTTTGCCGTCAAACATGATCGTAGGCCGCGCGAAAATTGATGCCCGACCCGTAGTTGTTCAATCGGATGATTTCACCGTGCGCGGCGGGGCAGCGGACGCTGCAATCCATGCCAAACTCGTTCAATCGGAAAAGTTGGCGGGCGAATATCGGATGCCGCTCATCCGGATGATTGAGGGTACCGGCGGCGGCGGATCAGTTAAAACGCTTGAAACTAAGGGGCATACATACGTTCCTGAGGTGCCCGGTTGGGAACATATGGTCGATAATCTTTCAACCGTCCCCATCATCGCGCTTGGGCTTGGGCCGGTTGCAGGGCTTGGCGCGGGGCGGCTCGTGATGAGCCATTACAGCGTGCTCGTGAAGGGGTTAAGCCAGTTGTTCGTCGCAGGGCCGCCAGTTGTTGCGGCAGTCGGCGAACACCGTACCAAGGAAGAACTCGGCGGATCGCATATCCACGCCACCAACGGTGCGATTGATGATGAGGCGGTGAGCGAGGTTGACGCATTCATGAAGGCGCGGACATTTTTGTCATATCTCCCCTCATCGGTTCACGCGCTTCCGCTCCGCACAGCACCACAGGATAGTCCAGACCGGCGCGATGAAAGCCTCATCAAAGCGGTGCCGCGCGATTTGCGCGCGCTGTATAAAATTCGCCCGATCATCGCGTCAGTTTTTGATAAAGGCAGCTTCTTCGAAATCGGTCGCCAGCACGGGCCTTCAATCGTGACAGGCTTTGCGCGGCTTGATGGTTATCCCGTGGCAGTGATGGCAAGCGACCCGATGATCCTTGGCGGGCTGTGGACGGCAGCGACCGCGCGTAAGGTGGAGCGCTTCATTGATTTGGCCGATACATTCCATCTGCCCGTTGTTCATATGGTTGATAACCCCGGCTTCATGATCGGGCGCGCGGCTGAGGAGGAAGCAACGATCCGTTATGGCAGTCGCGCGATGACGGCGGTGTATCAAAGCAGTGTGCCGATTGCCGTTGTAATAATGCGCAAGGTTTACGGAATGGGGGGCAGCGCGCCCGCCAATCTCAGCCGCTTCAAATGGCGCTTTGCCTGGCCAAGCGGTGATTGGGGAAGCTTGCCGATATCGGGCGGACTTGAAGCTGCTTATCGCGGCGAGCTTGAGGCATCGGATGATCGAGCGGCTTTGCTTGAAGATATTACGCAGCGGCTTAACCGCGTGCGTTCGCCGTTTCGCACCGCCGAAGCGTTCGGCGTCGAAGATATTATCGATCCGCGCGATACGCGGCCAATGCTATGCGATTTTATCGAAGCGGCTTACCGCGTGCTGGAGCCACGGCCAAAGGCGCGGGGGTATCGGTGCTGAGGGACGAGAGGGAGACGCCATGCGGTCAAACGCTCACTCACTCCGCAGCGCATCAATCGGAGACAATCGCGACGCGCGGATCGCCGGATAGCCGCCAAAAACGATCCCGATAAAGGCTGAGAACAGGATCGCAAAGACTGAAATTCCAAATCCGATGGGTGCGGGGAAATTTGCCAGTCGATTAAACGCTTCGGCGGCCGCTATCGCTAGGATCAAGCCCATTGCGCCGCCAATCACGCACAGCACCGCGGCTTCAACGAGGAACTGATTGCGGATGTCAGCGCGCTTGGCGCCAAGCGCCATTCGCAGACCAATCTCACGCGTCCGCTCGGTAACACTCACCAGCATGATGTTCATGATCCCAATCCCGCCGACGAGCAAAGAGATTGAAGCAATCGCGACGAGCAAAGTTTGGATCACAGCGGTGATCTGGCTCGATTCCTTCATAAACTCTTCGGTGGTATTGATCGTAAACGGGTTGATTTCGCCAACGCCAACACGGTTACGCTGGCGCAGCAAGCGTTTCATCGCTTTCTTTGCATCGGGCAGGCTCACCCCGTCTTCAAACCCGACAAACAAGACATGCAGATCATCAGGCCCTTGCACTGTAGCTGAGGCAAAGCGTTGGCGCGCGGTGCTGATCGGAATGACCGCGACATCATCGCTATCATTGCCAAGATTGCTGCCCTTGCTTTCGAGCACACCGATCACGCTGAAGGGCACTTTGTTGACACGGATCGTCTGCCCGACGGGTTCAAAACTGCCGAACAATTTGTTGGAAACGCTTGATCCCAGCACAATCACACGCGCGGCGGTGCGCACGTCAGCCTCGTTAATGAAGCGCCCGCTTTCAGCGTCAACATTGGTTACCTTGCCATATTCAGGCGTGATGCCTATTGCGGTGGTCGTCGCGTTACGCCCTGCAATCACCATTTGGATCGTGCTGCGAAGTTGGGGCGCAATCCCCGCAACGCCAGGGATCAACCGTTGGATCGCGCGCGCGTCACGCTCGGTCAGGCGACCCCGATCAACCACGCGGCGATTGCCATTATTCTCCGGCTGCGGGAATATGATCGCCATATTTGATCCCAGCGCATTGATCGACGTCAGCACCGAAACCTTCGTGCCCTCACCCACGGCAACCGCGAGGATTACTGAGAGGACGCCAATCATAATCCCGATCGTCGTCAGAATTGACCGCATCAAATTGGTGCGCAGCGCGGTGAAGGCGATGGGGACGTTAACCGCCCAGCCTGCGAACCAATTTGTGAATCGTCGCGCGTTCATGCCGCTGCGCGCCGATGGATCACGGGGGCATCTTCAACGACTTTGCCATCGCGAAAGAGGATCCGCCGCTGCGCATATTCGGCAATGTCAGCCTCATGTGTGACAAGGATGATCGTGATCCCCTGATTATTGAGCGATTGGAAAATTCCCATAATATCCTCGGACGTCTGCGTATCAAGCGCGCCGGTGGGTTCGTCGGCGAGCAGCATTAGCGGCTTTGTCACAAGCGCGCGGGCGATTGCGACGCGCTGCTGCTGACCACCCGAAAGCTTGGCAGGCGTATGATCAAGCCGGTTCTCAAGCCCCATCGATACTAACGTTTCGCGTGCGCGTTCGCGCCGTTCGCGTGCACCAAACCCTGCATAGATGAGCGGCACCGCGACATTATCAAGTGCGGTTGTGCGGTTGAGCAGATTGAACTGCTGAAACACAAAACCAATTTTTTGGTTACGAATATCAGCCAGCGCATTGCTATCAAGCATGCTGGTATCGCTGCCATCTAGTTTAAGCGTGCCCGCACTTGGCACGTCAAGACAGCCGATAAGGTTCATGAAGGTCGATTTACCTGAGCCGCTTGTGCCCATGATCGCGACAAACTCGCCGCGCGCGATGCTGAGCGAAACGCCGTTGACCGCATGGAGGACTTCGCCGCCGATGAAGTAATCCTTCACTAGCCCCTGCGTCTCGACAAGCGGCACATCACTCACCGGATGTTTCATCCGCGCTGTCTTCGTCAACTTCCTTTTTCTTGAGCGATTTGCTGCGGACGACAACTTTATCATTGGCCGCAACGCCCTTGACGATCTCGGTGAACTCCTCACCTTGAAGCCCTATAGTGACAATCTGCCGCTTTGGCTTGAGCGGATCATCCGAGGCCAGATAGAGCGTTGGGGCATCATTCTTATTCGATTTTGAAGTATCCTTCTCAACCTTGTCACGGTCAGCGGCGCGCGGGCGAAAGCGCAAGGCCGCAGTCGGCACACGCGTCACACGCTGTTTTTGGCCCGTGATAATTTCGACATTTGCGGTCATGCCCGGAAGCAGCCGTCCGCTGCTATTATCAACGCCGAGGATGACGAGATAGCTGACGACATTCTGATTTTCATTCGCGGCTTTACGGATTTGATCAACGCGCGCGGCGAAGGTTTGATCGGGGTAAGCGTCAACGGAGAAACGGACATTCTGACCCTCGGCAATTTGGCCGATATCAGCTTCGTCAACTGAGGCTTCAACTTGCATCCGCGTTGTATCGGCAGCGATTTCGAACAGATTGGGCGTTTGAAAACTGGCCGCGACGGTTGAGCCTGGTTCGACAAGTTTGTTGATGATCACGCCGCTCGCAGGGGCGGTAATCACTGTCCGGCGGACATCGAGTTGAGCTGAGCCGAGCTCGGCGCTCGCTTGCGCTATCTGCGCGCGTGCGCTGGCAATTTGCGCTTGCGTCGTTTTGATCGAAGCGCGTGAAGCGGCGAGCGCGTTGAGTGACCCGTCCAATCCAGCTTTCGAAATAAACCCACTTGCCGCTAGCGATTGCCGCCGCGCAAATTCACGCTGTTGCACCGCAAGATCGGTTTCAGCGCGCGCGGCATTAGCTTGGGCCTGTTGCAACGTCGCGCGCGCGGTAGCGACTTGCGCTTCAACCTGAAGCACGCGTGACCGTGCGCGCGTCGGGTCAATCTCGGCAAGCACTTGGCCAGCGGTAACGGGTGTATTGAAATCAACGTAGACCTTCGTGACTTGGCCCGAAACTTCGGCCCCCACCTTGATCGTATTGAGCGCGCGCAATTTGCCGCTCGCGGTGACGGTGCGAACGACTTCTCCGGTGGTTACGCGCTCAGATATATATTCATAGGTGGGAGCTGACGGCTTCAGAGCGAAATATAAACCACCGGCAACAAGGATGGCGATGAGCGTAGAGACAATCGGATGGCGCTTTATCCATCCCCACAACGTCTCAATCATCGCGCATCATTCCCTTTGTCAGTGTCTGTCAAGTGTATTATATGGATAATACGGTAAATGCTAGAGCAACTCGCGATAAATCTGCACTACTCGTCTTTGCGAGCGAAGCGCGGCAATCCATACAGTGTTGCGGCGCGTGGATTGCCGCGTCGCTGGGGCATATGCCCCAGCCTGTCCAGAGCGGCTGGCTTGCCAGCCAGTCGAAGGGCTTCTCGCAAAGACGAATGCTCATTTTATGCATCACGCTCTAGCGGAGATTTGCCTTCACGATTGGAAAAATGCCGCTGACGATCACATTCACCCCGCGCGCGCTCGGGTGGATGCCATCAGCGATCAAAAGTGTTCGGTTTCCAGTGACGCCGTTCATAAAGAAAGGATAAAGCGGTGCGCCATGTTTGCGCGCGAGGTCAGGATAAATCTGATTGAAGCTTTTGACGAACGGCGCGCCCATGCTCGGCGTGGCATACATACCAGCGATCACGACACGGATTTTACGTGCCTTAAGCAAAGTGATTATCGCATCGAGGTTTGCACGGGTTTGCACCGGCGAAAGGCCGCGCAACATATCATTGGCACCTAGTTCAACGATCACAAGATCGGGCTTCGTCTTAAGCGCGCGAAGCACCCAATCAAGCCGTGCACGGCCTGCGGCGGTCGTATCGCCTGAAACGCCTGCATTATGAACGCGGGCTGCGATGCCCGATGCGCGCAACGTGGTTTCGAGGCGCGGGGCAAAACCTTCGCCGAGTTTAAGACCGTAACCCGCCATCAGGCTATCGCCAAAGGCAACCACCAATTTGTCCGCAGCCATTGCAGGCGTCGCAAAAAAGGTTGCAAACAGCAATGTGATCTGGACAAATCGCCGTAGCACCCCATATCTTTTGTTCATTATCACGTCAGTGGAACCCTTCTTAGCCATGCCAGACCCCAATATTGTGATCGCCGCCCGCAATGTCACACTTGAATTGGGGACGGGCAGTGCGCGCGTCAAGATACTGCGCGGAATAGACCTTGATGTGAGCGCAGGCGAGAGTCTTGCGCTCCTCGGCCCATCGGGATCGGGAAAATCATCGTTGATGGCGGTGCTATCGGGGCTTGAACGTGCGACTGGGGGATCAATCAATGTCGCAGGTGCTGATTTCGGCGCGATTGATGAGGATGGCTTGGCGCTCGCGCGGCGCGGCCGGATTGGGATCGTGTTGCAGGCCTTCCATTTATTGCCAACGATGACGGCACTTGAAAACGTCGCGGTGCCGCTGGAACTCGCGGGGCAGGGGGATGCTTTCGCGCGCGCCGCTGCTGAGCTTGACCGCGTTGGCCTAAGCGCACGGCACACACATTACCCAGCGCAGCTCTCGGGCGGGGAACAACAACGCGTGGCGATTGCGCGAGCGGTGGCTCCCGGCCCTGCAATCCTGTTTGCCGATGAACCTACAGGCAACCTCGACGCTGCAACCGGCAGCAGCATCATGGATTTACTGTTCGAACGCCAAACCGCGAGCGGCGCAACGTTGATCATGATTACGCATGACGCCGCACTCGCCAAGCGTTGCTCGCGCATTGTTGAGATGAGCGACGGACTGATCGTCGCGGATCGGCTGAATTGATGGGGCTTGCATGGCGCTTTGCTCTGCGCGATTTGCGCGGCGGGCTGCTTGGGCTCCGCTTGCTCGCAATTTGTTTGTTTTTGGGCGTGGCGGCCCTCGCGGCGGTGGGGAGCCTATCGTCTGCGATTGTTGCCGAATTATCAGCGCGCGGCAAAGTCATATTGGGCGGCGATTTGCAGATGGAGGTGGTGCAGCGCGTTGCCGAACCTGCCGAACGCGCCGCCTTTGCCAAAGTGGGCACTATGTCTGAAACAGTGCGGATGCGCGCGATGGCATCGACTATAGACGGCGAGAACAGCGTGCTCGTTGAACTAAAGGGCGTTGACGCAGCTTATCCGCTTTACGGAAACTTCACGCTTGAAAAGGGAGCCTTAACTGCGCGCCCTAATGGCACGGACGTCGCAATTGCGCCCGCGCTTGCTGAGCGGCTTTCGCTCAAGGTCGGGGACCCGTTGCGGATTGGTGAAGCGCAACTGCGTGTGATTGGCATCATATCGCAAGAACCTGACCGCGTTGGTGAAGGCTTCACACTTGGCCCTGTTGCTTTGGTTGATCAAGCCGGGATAGCCGCGACCAAGCTTGTTCAACCGGGTAGCCTTTACACAATGAAATACCGCATCAAGACGGGCGCGCGTGATCCGGCACTGGCAGGAGACGCACTTGTAAAGGCGTTCCCCAGCGGTGGATGGGAGGTGCGTGATCGCACCAACGGCGCGCCGAGCACACGGCGGTTTATCGAACGGCTTGGGCAGTTCCTAGCGCTCGTCGGGCTGACATCACTCATCGTCGCGGGTATTGGCGTTGGTAACGGGGTGACGTCTTACCTTGAAGATAAACGCAGCGGTATTGCCACGCTCAAAGCACTCGGCGCGACATCGAATACGATCTTCATCACCTATTTACTGCAAATCATGATTGTTGCGCTCGGTGGAATTATCGCGGGGCTGGCGTTTGGCGCGCTCTCGCCTTGGGCGATTAAGACATTTGCGGGGAACGCCTTGCCAGTGCAGCCAAGTGTTGCGCTTTATCCCATGCCGCTGCTGATCAGTGCCGCCTTTGGGATTTTGATCGCGGTCGGCTTTGCGCTGGTTCCTCTGGCGCGCGCGCGCGACGTGACGGCGGCATCGCTCTTTCGCGGCGGGCTTGAGCCCGAACATCGGCCTTCGCTGCGCACGATTGCCGCGCTCATCTTGATCACGGCTGCGATTGCCGCCTTGGCGATTTTCACCGCGAGCAATCCACTCTTCGCTGCCATCTTCCTTATCGCCGCCGCTGGCGTGTTGATCATATTGATCTTAGTCGGCATAGGCGTTCGCAGCCTTGCCGCGCGTTTGCCTAGGCCCAAAACGCCGCTGGTGCGCGTGGCGCTCGCCAATCTCCACCGCCCCGGTGCGCAGACAAGCCGATTGGTTGTCGCGCTTGGGCTTGGCCTGACTTTATTTGCAACGCTCGCGGTCATTGAATCCAACCTTGCCGGTCAGATTGAGCGCACCGTACCAAAACGAGCGCCCAATTTCTTCGTGCTTGATATTCCGCTCGCCGATATCGATGCGTTCCGAGGCCTCGTCGCGCGCCAAGCGCCGGGTTCGGAATTGGTGACAGTGCCATCACTGCGCGGGCCGGTTGTTGCGGTGGGTGACACCCGCGTTTCGGATATGAAAGACATTCCCGATGAAGCATGGGTGCTGCGCGGTGATCGCGGCCTAACCTATGCCGCTCACCTGCCGCAAGGCAGCCGGATTGTGAGCGGGAAATGGTGGCCAAAAGACTATGCGGGGCCGCCACTTGTGTCGCTTGATGTTGATGCTGCGCGCGCTTTGGGGATTAAAGTTGGCGATACTCTCACCATTTCGGTGCTTGGGGTTGAGATTGTCGCCGAAATCGCGTCACTTCGTGAGATCAATTGGGACACGCTCGGGTTCAATTTCGCGATGATTTATTCGCCCGGTGTGCTCGAAAGTGCCCCGCATAGCTTCATGGCGACGATTGCTTTGAAGGATGTGACCCAAGAAGGCGCGCTCAATGTGGCGATAACAAAAGCCTTTGCGTCAACCTCGTTGATCCGCGTGAAGGATGTCATCACACAGGTGAGCGACTTGCTCGGGCAATTGGCGACAGCTGTCCGGTTGGCATCGCTTGTCGCGGTTGCTGCGGGAATCGCTGTGCTGATTGGCGCGATTGCCGCATCACGCCGCGCGCGAATTTATGATGCAGTGATTTTGAAGACACTTGGGGCAACGCGCGCGCAAATCCTTGGTTCACAGGCGATTGAATATGCGGGGCTAGCGCTGATTGTGGCATTTCTGGCGCTGATTATCGGCGCGGGCGGCGGCTGGTATGTTGTCACCCAAGTGCTTGGCCTCGATTGGTCGCCCGATTGGATTCAGGTGCTGGGCACGACTGCAGCAGGGGCAATCCTCGTCCTGGGATTGGGCTTGCTCGGCACGCTTCCCGCACTCGCTGCACGGCCCGCTCAAGCCTTGCGTATGCTGTAATCTGATCGTTGAACCGAAATCGCAATAAAAATATCCATAATGAATCGTTTTTGAACAATTGATTCAATATGAATATTTGTTCATCCACCTTGGATCATGAAGTCGATTCACATGTAAATACGCGTTAACTATTCAATCTCTAAATATTGATCGAGCGAGACCCGCCAAAGATTTATATTTGGAGACTGAACATGACGATCAACGCCAGCGAATATGCTTTCGACTATGCCAACTATCCTTATTCGAATGAGGCGGGCGAAACTGGGCATCCCTTCCGCCGCCGCGCTGGATTGGTCAGCGATTTCCTCGGGCAAAATGGCGGTGATAATGTCAGCCGCAACACACGCCGCCAAGTGATGATGGCGCTGCGCAAATCATGCGAAGTGATGGGGCCGGGGCAGAAGAGCCGGATTGGTCGATTGGGCGGTGGTGCTGCGATTGGCGCGATGATCGCGGGCTTTGCGCCTGCGGCTTACGCGCAAACGGTGCTTGGCACAGGCGTATCAGTCACGGGGCAAGCGGTCGCGGCGTCAACATCAACCGCGATTGGCACGAATGCCGTCATCGTCAACAATACAACCGGCCAAGCTGCTCCTGACGGTCAAACCGTGATCGGTGCGAATGCCACGGCAACGGGCAGCAGCGGTGTTGCGATTGGCACGGGGGCAACCACCTTCAATCAAAACCCAAATACCGGCTCTGTAGCCATCGGCAATCAAGCGCAGGCGACGTTCAATTCGGCAATCGCTATTGGTCAAAACGCGCGGGCGCTGCCCTTTATCGGGGTGCTTTCGGGCTCAGGCTCGGGCAGTATTGCGATTGGACAGAGCGCGCTGTCTCAAGGCAATAGCAGCGATTTATTCAATGCTTCGGCGGCCACTGTTATCGGTAACAATGCCACCGGAAACGCCGACGGTGCAATTGCGATTGGTGAATTGGCGGGTGCCAATGCTTATTATGCAACAGCAGTCGGTTCCTATGCCAACGCCACATTAGCCGGGGCAACGGCAGTTGGTGGTGGATCGCAAGCGACCGCCGTTGGTGCGATTGCAATTGGCGGGGCGACGAGCACAGGATCAACGACTGGGTTAAGCGGTTTTGCGAGCTCAACTGGTGTCAACGCCATTGCGATTGGCAATAGCGCGATTTCATCAGGCCTCAGTGCGATTGCGCTTGGCCGGGGAACGGTTGCGGCGGCATCGGCGGCGACGGCGCTAGGCAACGCTGCGGCAGCAAACACGACTAACGCGACGGCGGTGGGCAATAGTGCGCGCGCCGGGCTTGCAGCGGGCACCACATCGGGGGAAACGGCGATCGGCTCTGCAGCAGTAGCCACAGGTGTGGATGCAACAGCCTTGGGGCGCGGTGCTAGTGCCACTGTTCAAGGCGCAACTGCGCTCGGCAGCGGCGCTAGCGTTATCGGGCAAGATGCGACCGCGGTTGGCTATCAAGTCTCGGTATCCGGCGTCAATTCAACCGGTATCGGAAATCAGGTAACCGTAAGCGGTGCGCAAAGCTTTGGTGCTTTGTCTCCGGGCGGTTTCTCGACGGTCAGCGGCGCTGATTCGGTCGTGATCAATCCGGAAAATTCGCCGCGAACATATTCGGCATCAGGTATTACAGCTGTTGGGTCGGGTGCATTGGCGGCGGGACTAAACGCAACGTCACTCGGGCGCAATGCGAACGCCAGCGGAGCGACTTCGGTGGCAACCGGTAACGCAGCGGTCGCATCGGGCGCTTCAGCGGTTGCAATCGGCAATACGGCAACTGCGAACCGAAATTTCGCGGTTGCTATCGGTGATAATGCACAAGCGGGAAATGTGTTGGGTGCCGATAATACCACCGCAGTCGGGCGCAATGCCTCATCGACTGGCCTGAATGGTTCTGCACTTGGTTTTAACAGTCGCCAATCGAACGGCGGCCTTGCGGTTGGTAATGATACCGCTTCGTCAGGGCTGGTCGCGACATCGGTTGGCTATCGGAACGCAGCGCTGGGCGATTTCAGTTCGGCATTTGGCGCGTCGAGCATCGCCAATGGCAATCGTTCGCTTGCCTTTGGGATCGGTGCGACAGCAGGTGTCGCTGGTTCATCGACGACAATTACCAAAGACATCGCTATCGGCAATGCGACGAGTGCAACGGGCGGATCGTCCACCGCGCTTGGTGATGCAGCCATGGCAACGGGTGCACGCAGCACGGCGATTGGCGCTGATGCGGTGACAACCGGCACATCGGCTCTCGCACTCGGCGATTCTTCCAGCGCAACGCAGATTGACGCGGTTGCGTTTGGGCACAGCGCGACGGCATCGGGCATCGGCGCGATTGCGATTGGCGGTAATGCGGTGGCGAGCGGAACGGATTCGGTATCGATCGGTCGTAATGTTACGACATCGGGCTCATCGGCTGTGACCATCGGCGCTAGCAACGTTGCTAACGGCGCGGGCGCGGTGGCGCTTGGTCTGGGGCAGACGGCCATTGGTGACGGCGCAGTTGCCATCGGTGATCCCGCGACTGTTATTGGCACGGGCGCGGTTGGGATAGGCGCCTCGTCCAACGCAACTGGCAATGGCTCGGTTGCTGCGGGTAATGCGTCGCAAGCTTTGTCAGGCACCGGCACTGGCACGATCATCAACCGCGCAACTCCTGGCACGATTTTGACCGCTGTGAGCGGTTTGGCAAATGTTTCGCCGAATGCCGTTGCCATCGGTAACACCAACATCGTCAACGGTGGCGGCGGCGTGGCAATTGGTGAAAACAACCGTGTCTCAGCGGCTGCGATTGGCGGCACATCAATTGGTACCGAGAACAATGTAACCGGCTTATTTGGCGTTGGTTATGGCTATAGCAATACGTCATCAAATTCGTCGACTGTTGCAATCGGCGTGGCGAATATCGCTAGTGGTAACACGGGGATCGCGCTTGGCAGGCAATCAACCGCGTCAGGCAATTTCTCGATCGCGCAGGGCAATGTTGCCACGGCCAATCAAATCAACGCCATTGCGCTCGGCAACTCAGCGCAAGCCATTGGGCTCAATGCGGTTGCCATCGGAGGCGGCCTGAACGGTGCGGCAGGCGTTAATTTTGACCCAACGGCGGCGCGAGCAACAGCGGCGAACACGACTGCTTTGGGCGTAAACACCAATGCAGGCGCTGCGGGCGCTACTGCAATCGGCGGCAATGCGACCGCAGGCGCGAATGCCTCAGGCGTTAATTCAATCGCCGTCGGTGGTCAGTCGGTGGCGTCGAACACATCCGCAATTGCGATTGGCGTTGGCGCGCGGGCTACCAATACAAATGCGATTAGCATCGGTAATGCTAACGTGGTTTCGGGGGCAAATTCAGGCGCAATTGGTGATCCAAATACGATCAGTGGCTCTGGCAGCTATGCGCTGGGCAACAACAACACGATTGTTGCCGATAATGCCTTTGCGATTGGTAATAACATCACCATCGCCACGGGCCTTAACGGCGCGGTGGGGATTGGTAACAACAGCAGTGTTGCAGCCGCAGTCGGCACGACCTCAGCCACGGTTGGCGCAACCACATTCAGCGGCTTTGCTGGCTCAGCGCCGACAAGCACCCTAAGCATCGGCGCAACCGGGGCCGAACGGACGCTCACCAATGTTGCTGCTGGCCGCGTGAGCGCAACTTCAACAGATGCAATCAACGGATCACAACTATTCTCAGTCGCCACCGTGGTAGATGCGAACCGGACTGCGATTGACACATTGGGGAACAGCCTTGAAACCGTGACCGGCGGCGGGCTTGTCATCAATCCCAATGGCACTATTGCGACTTCGCCCACAATAACTGCGGCAGGCGCTACCTTTGCGACGACGACGGGTGCTATTCAAGCGCTCAACACGGCCAATACGACAACTAACAACGGACTGGCCACAGCACTTGGTGGCGGGGCGGCAGTCGCGGCGAATGGCGCTGTTACGGCTCCCACTTTTGTGGTTGGCGGCACGACTTATAACAATGTCGGTGCAGCGCTTGGTGCGCTTTCGACGGGTGCGCTTGTTCAGCAAACGGGCGGTTCGCCTGGCGAAGGTCAAATCACCGTTGGCGCGGCTACGGGCGGAACTTCAATCAGCGTTGCGGGCACAGCGGGTAACCGGGGCATAACCGGCGTTCTTGGTGGCGCGCTCACTGCGGCGTCGACTGATGCGGTCAACGGCGCACAGATCAATACGCTCGGCGCGAGTATTGCAACCAATACCGGAGGTGGGTCAACTTTCAACGCTACCACGGGCATTGTAACGGCCCCCACAGTCAATGTTGGCGGCACGGCTTACAGCAACCTAGCATCAGCCATTGAAGCGGCGGGGGCAGGGTTTAATCTGACCACAGCCGCAACAGGAAGCGGCGTTGCTAATACGCCAACGCTTGAAGGCATTGCGGCTGGCGAGACCGTCACAATATCGGCTGGCAACAACATCATCACGACGCAGACTGGAAACAATGTTTCGGTAGCGCTGAACCCCACACTTACGGGCGTGACGAGCTTAGCCATCACAGGCGGACCAACGATCAATGGCTCGGGGATCAATATGAACGGTGATGGCATCACCGGGCTTGCCGCAGGTTCAACCATGGCGGGATCAACCGAAGCAATCAATGGCGGACAGTTCAACACGGGCCTTGCCAGCGTGGCAACTGATCTAGGCGGCGGAGCGACGTATAATCCCGTCACCGGTGTGGTCACAGCGCCTGGTTACGCGATTGACGGCACAACGTACAACAACGTTGGCGCAGCACTCGCGGCGCTGGCAGCAGATAGCAAATATATCTCGTTTAACTCATCGTTGGCTGCTGCAAATGCCTCAGGCAATAATGCCTCAGCACTTGGCCCTAATGCGCAAGCCGCGGGCAATAATGCGACAGCTATAGGCGTAAACTCCGATGCGGTTGGCACAAACAGCGTCGCGCTAGGCAGTGGAGCAGTCAGCACGGGAACCAATAGCGTCGCGCTCGGCGCTGGTAGCCAAGCAGGCAGCAACAACGCTGGCTGGGCGGGCACAAGCTTCGCCGGGGTTACCCAAGCCAATAATGTCAGCGCAAATGCGGTTGTCAGCGTCTCAGGCGGCACAACTAATCGTCAGATCACGGGCGTTGCAGATGGTGCCGTAAATGCGACATCAACTGACGCGGTATCAGGAAGCCAATTGTTCGCTGTTGGCACGGCGCTTGATGCCAAAGCGACCAACATTGGTGCGGGCCTAGTCGCTGGTCTCGGCGGTGGGGCTTCGGTTACAGCTAACGGCACGGTGACTGGCCCAACTTACAATGTGGCAGGTGGCTCGCAGACCAATGTAGGTGCTGCATTTGCCGCACTTAATGCTGCGAATAATACAGCGAATACGGGCATTGCCTCGGCAATCGGTGGCGGCGCGAGCGTTGCTGCGAATGGCGCAGTGACGGCTCCCTCAGTCAACGTGAACGGCACAAGCTTTAGCAATTTGACGGCAGCAATCGAAGCAGTTGGGGCAGGGTTTAACCTGACCACAGCAGCCACTGGAAGCGGTGTCGCAAACGGAACGAGCGTTGCCGGTATCGGCGCGGGCGAAACCCAAACGCTGACGGCGGGGAATAACATCATCACAACGCAAGTGGGTAATGAAGTTCAAATTGCGCTCAACTCGGCGCTGACTGGTGTCACGAGCCTTGCCATCACGGGCGGCCCGACGATCAACGGTGCTGGCATAAAGCTTGCTGCTGGAGATGCGTTTGATGCTGGTGGCAACAAACTCACCAATGTAGGTGCTGGAACAATCTCGGCGACCTCAACTGATGCAATTAACGGCAGCCAATTGCTCGCAACCAATGCGAGCGTCAATAGTCTTGGCAATGCGCTTGAAACAGTCACGGGTGGTGGGCTTGTCATCAATCCAGATGGGTCAATCGCAACCGCACCGTCAATAGGCGTCGGCGGGGTGAACTATACCAATGTAACCGCTGCAATTGAAGCCGGCGATGCCAAGGATAATGCGGCAAACGCAGGCATTGCAGCCGCACTTGGCGGTGGCGCAGCTATTGGGCCAAATGGCGCAGTCACCGCCCCTACTTACGGCGTTGGCGGCACTAACATGGCGAGCGTTGGGGCTGCGATTGCCGCGCTGCAAACCGGCGCTCCGCTACAATATAGCACGGCGGGCACACCGACGACAGCCAATGGCTTGGTGCCTTCGCAGAATGTCACCTTGGTTGGCGCAGGGGCGGGACCGGTCACACTCGCTAACGTGGCAGCAGGATCAACGCTTGCCGGATCAACGCAAGCGGTCAACGGCGGCCAACTTAACACTGGGCTTGCCTCAGTGGCGAGCAACCTTGGCGGCGGTGCGGCTTATGATCCCGTTAATGGCACAGTCACTGCACCGGCTTACACCGTTCAAGGCACGAGCTATAATAACGTCGGCAGTGCACTTGGCGCAACCGATAGTGCGATCACAAACATCGCCAACGGCACGAGCGGGCTTGCCCAGCAAGTGGGCGGTGCGCCGGGCACAGGCTTGATCACCATCGGCGCAGCAACCGCAGGCACCGCGATTAACGTGGCAGGAACTGCGGGCAATCGTACAATCGGCGGCGTTGCGGCTGGTGCGCTGACTTCAACGTCCGTCCAAGCAGTCAACGGGAGCCAGATCAACACGCTAGCCGCTTCGAACGCGAGCATCATCGGCGGTGGTTCTACGTTCAATCCTGCTACGGGCGTATTGACCGCACCAACAATCGCAGTCGGCGGTGTCAATTACGCCAATGTGGCTGACGCTATCGAAGCGGGTGATGATAAAGCCAATGCAGCAAATTCAGGGCTAGCCTCGGCACTTGGTGGCGGAGCAGCTGTGGCTTCTGATGGCACAGTGACTGCACCAAATTATGTGCTTGGCGGCAGTAGCTTTAGCAATGTCGGCGCGGCACTCTCTAGCCTTGCGAACGGCACCACAGGGCTCGTGCAGCAAATTGGCGGGGCACCAGGATCGGGCGTGCTGACCATCGGCGCAGCAACCGGTGGAACATCGCTTTCGGTGGCAGGAACCGGTGGAACCCGGGCGGTGACCGGCGTGTCGGCAGGTGGCCTTGGCGCTTCCTCAACCGACGCGGTGAACGGTACGCAGATTAACACTGCACTTGGCTCGGTTGCCACTAGTCTAGGCGGCGGATCAACTTTCAATCCGGTCACAGGTGCGCTCACCTCGCCAACTTATAGGGTACAAGGCAGCACATCGAACAATGTAGGTGATGCCCTCAGCGGCATCGATAGCGCGCTTTCGAGCATCGCCAATGGCGGCTCTGGCCCAGTTCAATATTCAAGTGCTGGCACACGGACAAACCCCAATGGCGGCATTCCAAGCCAGAACTTGGCGCTGGTTGGTGCGGCGTCCGGCGCAGTCACGCTCTCTAATGTGGCACGGGGTCAATTGGCGGCGACATCAACTGACGCCGTGAACGGCGCGCAGATTGCCAACGTCCTAACTGGCCTTACAAATATTGGTGCCATTAGCGGCTATAATAGCGCGACGGGCGCGTTGGTCGGCCCTCAAATTTCTGTGGGAAACACCGTTTACGACAATATCACTGATGCTATCGAAGCGGGTGATACCAAAGCAAGCAATTTAGGCAATGGTATTGCCTCACTGATTGGCGGCGGCACGATTGTGAACGCAAATGGTAGCGTTAGCTCACCAGGCTTCACCGTTCAGGGCACGACTTACGGCAATCTTGTTGATGCGCTTGGCGGCGTGAACACCAATATCACAACGCTCAACGCGGCGGCAAACGGCGCGGGCATCCGCTATTTCCATGCCAATTCATCGCGCGCTGACTCTGCCCCTGTTGGCCAAGACTCAGTCGCGATTGGCCCCGTTTCAGGCGCAGGCGGCGATCGGTCTGTCTCAATCGGTCTCAACTCCAACGCATCAGGCGCGCAGTCGATTGCGATTGGCACGGGCAACATTGTGTCAGGCACAAATTCCGGCGCGATTGGCGATCCAAATACGGTCACAGGCAATGAATCCTATGCCTTTGGTAACAACAATGTGGTCGCGGCCAATGATGCTTTCGCAATTGGCAATAATATTACGATTGCGGCGGGCAACAATGGATCGGTTGGGATCGGCAACGCAAGCAGCGTGTCAGCGCCGAACGCGGGTGTCTACTCGCTTACCGGCGGCACAATTGCGGCGACTACGCCAACAAGTGTTGTCTCAATTGGCACAGCGGGCAGCGAGCGTCAGCTTACCAATGTGGCTGCTGGCGTGCTCTCTACGACATCAACCAATGCGGTCAACGGCTCGCAATTGTTCAGCGTGGCACGGGCGCTCAACAATACGGGCGCATCGCTTGGATCGTTGATCGGTGGTGGTGCTGCGCTTAATCCTGATGGAACGGTAGCGACAGCGCCTTCGATCAGCGTTGGCGGCGTCACTTATGCCAATGTTGCTGATGCGATTGAGGCTGGCGATGATAAAGCTGATGCGGCAAATTCGGGGCTGACCTCAGCGCTCGGCGGCGGCGCAAGCGTTACATCGAATGGCACAGTCACCGGCCCGAGCTATCTGGTTGGCGGCACGAACGTTAGTAATGTTGGCGCTGCGATATCCGCGCTGCAAAGCGGATCGCCGCTCCAATATAGCACAGCTGGCGCTCCCAACACGGCCAACGGCCTCGTTCCCTCACAGAATGTCACTTTGGTTGGCGCAGGCGCAGGGCCGGTGACGCTCAACAATGTGGCAGCGGGATCAACGGCGGCTGGATCAACGCAGGGCGTTAATGGCGGACAGCTCAACACTGGGCTTGCCTCAGTGGCGAGCAACCTTGGCGGCGGATCGGTTTACAATCCCGCCACAGGCACCGTCACAGCACCTAGCTACACTGTGCAAGGCGCTACATCGAACAACGTCGGCGCAGCGCTCAGCAGCATTGATGCCGCCGTCACAAATATTGCCAACGGCACGACGGGGCTTGTTCAACAAGCGGGCGGCGCACCTGGTGCGGGGCCAATCACGGTCGGTGCTAGCACGGGTGGCACGTCGATCAGCGTGGCTGGCACGGCAGGTAATCGCAGCGTGACAGGCGTTGCCGCAGGCTCGCTTGCTGCTACATCGGTTGACGCGGTTAACGGCGCGCAGGTCAATGCGGCGGTTGGATCAGTGGCGACAGCATTTGGCGGAGGATCAACATTTAACCCCGCAACAGGCACGATCACCGCACCAAGCTATTCAGTGGCAGGCGGCACACAAAGTAATGTTGGCGCAGCACTCACCGCGCTTGATAATGGTTTGGCAAGCACCAATACGGCTGTGACCAATCTAAGCAACGGCACAGCGGGGCTTGTCCGACAAGTCGGCGGGGCACCCGGATCAGGTCAGGTCACAATTGCAGCGTCAACAGGCGGTACGTCGGTTAGTGTGGCGGGAACCAACGGCACGCGGCAAGTGACCGGCGTTGCTAACGGTGTCATCTCGGCCACCTCAAGCGATGCGATCAACGGCGCTCAATTGTCGGCAGTTCAGACAGCAGCAGCGGCCACATCCGCGTCGCTCGGCAATAGTGTCGCCGCGGGGTTTGGTGGAGGCTCAACCTACAATCCAGCAAGCGGCGCGGTGTCTGCTCCATCCTACGCGGTTGGCGGCGTGAGCTATGCAAGCGTTGGTGCAGCAGTTGCAGCAACCAATATGCTCGCGGTGCAATATGTGGCCGATAGCGCCGGCGCTCCGACCAACGCAGTGCGCTTGAGTGGTAATGGCAACGGTCAGCCCGTCGGCCTCTCGAACGTCGCAAATGGAACCGTTTCGGCGACATCGCGCGACGCCGTGAATGGCGGCCAATTGTTCGCGGTTCAACAAACAGCGAGCGGCGCGATCCAGCGTTCGGGAGACAGTTTGACGGGCAATCTGGGCTTTGGTGGTAACCGCGCAACGGGCCTTGGTGCCCCTATCGATGCGACTGATGCGGCGACGAAAGGCTATGTTGATGGCATTCAGTTGCAAACCAACCAGCAATTGGCAAGCCTTACAAGCGGCCTGAACGGCGCATTCCGGCGGATTGAGCGTAACAGCCAGGGTGTGGCGCTCGCGATTGCGCTGGGCGGCGGGTATCTCGAATCAGATTCGAAATTCTCGCTTCACGGCGCGTGGGGGAATTTTGATGGTTATAATGCGCTCGCGGCTCAAACCTATATCCGCTTGACCGATGATGTCGTGATCAACGGCGGGCTGAGCTTTGGCCTTGAAGAGAAATTGATCGGAACTCGAGTTGGTTTCGGTATCCAATTCTGATCTGCTGATTCAACCAAGGTGTATGGTTCAATTTCCGCCATGCACCCCCCGATTTAAGAGGTGACACCATGATCCTTCGTTTCGCAAAACCTCTATTAGCTTCGTTTGTGTGTGCGCTCACGCTCACCCCCGTGCACGCACAAACGCGGACAGCGGCAATCACGCCGCGTCCACCGGCACCTGCGGCAGCGGCAGTCCCAGCTCAGCCGCAGGTGCCTACCCCCGAAGCCATGATCGTGTTGATCAGATCATCAATCGTCGCTCTCAGCCAAGCCAACCTTACGAACAATTACAGCGTGTTAAATGCTCTCGGGTCGCCAAGCTTCAAACAAGCCAATCCGACGACAAGACTGCAACAACTTTTCGCGCCTTTCCGTGCCAACAACATCGATATGAACCCCGTTGTGTTCGTGACACCGCAGCTCAAGTATCAGCCAGCAGTTCAGGATGGCCGCCTGCGCCTCGTAGGCTTTTTCCCGACAGCGCCGCTTCAGGTCAATTATGATCTCCAGTTTGAACCCAGCGGCGGCGTGTGGCGTTTGTTCGGGATTGCGGTTGATTTGTCGGCAAACCAGCCGCAGGCGCAAGCATTGCCAACGGCGCCCGCTCAACAACAAGATCCAAAGAGCAGGGGCCGATAACGACGTAATCGCAACGCATTCTGTTCCCCGGCGAAGGCCGGGGAACATTTTATAATGAAATGCGCGCGCTGATCCGGATATCGCGGCCGCTTAAGGGAGCATAATCCTTCAAAAAGCTTGCATGCCTACGCGTCACAACGTCGAAAATGTTGTTCGCCGAGAGTGTGATATTGAGGCCGCCGTTGGCACCAAGCGGTTTGAAACCAAGCGACGCGTTGACCAATGTGTAGCCAGCGGTTGTTGGTTCGAACGCTGCCACGCGCTTTTGAGCATCGACCCATTCAACTTCAACACGACCATTGATTCTATCCGATTGTGCTTCAAGCCCCCCAAGCAAACGAAGCGCTGGAATGCGGGGAAGCCGCGCGCCTGACGTCAGTTGCGCACGCGTCGCGTCAGCAACACCGTCTACGTTAATCGTATAGCTGCCGATGGTCGCAAGTCGCGCTGAGGCTTCGACTTCAAAGCCATAGTGCCGCGCGTTGGCTTGCAACGTTTGGAACACGGGCAATCCGTCCTCGATATCACCAGTGGCCGTTTCAAAAATGAAATTGTTGAACCAGCTATGGTAGAGCGAGGCCGAAATCGAATAGCCATTGCCTTTCCCGCGCAGTGTTGCTTCAAGCCCCTTGCTGCGTTCCTTTTTGAGCGTTGGATCGCCGATTTCGAAGGCCTGCGTGCCTGCGTGCGGGCCATTGGCAAACAATTCCTCGGCGGCGGGTGCTCGTTCTGTATACGAAGCATTGAGACCAAAGCGCCAATCGGGAACGAATTCGATCGAGGCGCCTAACGATCCGGAGACTGAGGTAAAATCGCGGCGAAGGTCAGGATTACCAAGTGTCGCATCTTCACGGGCCAAAAGAATCGACTTTTCAACTCGTGCGCCCGCTTCAGCGCGCACCAGTCCAAGGTCAATCGATTGGAGTGTGAACAGACCGTATTGCTGTGTTTCGCTCTTGGGCAGGAATTTTTCAGCGCCGATGATATTGAGGTTCCGCAGGAAGAATTGCCCCCCCACTGCGCCGCGCCAACCGTTTTTTTCGCGCTGGACAAGCTCGAGGCGGCCTTCCCAGCCTTGGTTAAGAAAGGTGGTGCCGATTGCGCCCGTATCGTCAATTTCATTATGCTTGTAATCAGCAAAACCTGCACGGAGGCGGATGGCTTCGATGAAACCGCTGGCCGGATTGACTTCGCCGCGCAAGTCAACGCGCGTTTGCTTGACGTCAAGACGAACTTCTTCAGCTGTCACTGTGGGATCGAGCGAATAGCGGATGGGAACGCCGTAAAGGCTGTCATAATGGCTCACTGAAAAGCCCAAATTGCCATTGCCCGTGATAACAGCAGCACCACCCGCAACTTCCCACGTTTCGCCGCCGCTATTTGGCAATTTACCCGCCAAAGTGCCTAGTGCGCGAATATTGGCATCAGGATTAGCAAGCGCTTGGCGGCGCAGAGCGGGGCTTAATATAGCGCCGCCTGTTCGCAAGTCGCCAGATTTTGTGTAGCTGCCATCAAAATGGACGATGACTTTTTTTGAAACCGGGAGGTCAATGCGCGCCGCGCCTGATCGCTCGTTTGAAGCACTTCCGTAAAGCGCAGTGCCATCAACATGGATGGACTCGTCTGGTATTTTGCGGGGAATGCGGCTGTCGATCACGTTGACAACACCGCCGATCGCTGATGATCCGAACAGCAATGCCGCTGGCCCGCGCAAGACTTCAATCCGGTCAGCGGTTAGCGGATTGATGACGACGGCATGGTCAACACTGGTATTTGATACATCAAAGCTGCCGATTCCGTCAGAGAGTACACGGACACGTTCGCCTTGAAATCCGCGCAGTACTGGGCGTGATGCGTTTGGGCCAAATGATGTTGCTGAAACACCCGCTTGGTGAGAGAGAGTTTCGCCGATTGTCGGTTTCAGATCGCGCGCTAATTGATCGCCTGAAACGATTGAGGTTCCCGATAGTAAATCGGTTTGTTTATGCCCGAGCAACCCAGTGACGACGATCCCATCAAAATCATCATGATCGCCGTGTTTGCTCTCGTCAGGGGTTTGTGCAAGCGCAGGCACGGCACCAAGTGACAATGCGATCGCAGCAGTGGAGAGCAGCAAACGTGAAGCGAGCGTCATGAAATCAGCCTTTTATTTGAAATGATACAACATCACGTTTCGCATAACCTCGATGGATGAACGCTAGATGAATGTCAGTCGCTATTTGAGAACGAAGGCGCGACGATCAGGCGATCTGTGTGAGTAAACACGTCGAAATCCATATCGAAAGCGCTGCGTAGATTTGCGGGCGTGAACATATCTATTTTGGCACCCGCAGCAATGATTTTGCCATCACGCATCATGATCAAATCATCAGCGATATCTGCCGCTGCGCTGAGTTGGTGGAGGACGATGGCAACGCCCTTGCCGCGTTTGGCGACTGCGCGGAGCAGTGCTAAAACGTCGCGGCGGTGCGGAGGATCGAGGTTCGCAAGCGGTTCATCTGCCAAAATCCAGTCAGGATCACACGCCAGCACGCGCGCGAGTTTCACGCGGGCTTGTTCACCGCCTGACATTTGATCGATTTGACGCGTGGCCAAATGCGCCGAGTTGGTGGCAATGAGCGCAGCAGCGACTGCGGCTTCATCAGCAGGGGAGGGAGCGACGAATGCGCGGCGATGCGGCAACCGTCCGAGCGCGACAAGTTCCGCCGCCGTCACATTCCAATGCGGCTGGCTGACTTGAGCGAGGTAACCAATTTGCCGTGCGCGACTATTGGGGCTGAGCGCGCTTATTGGCGTGCCATTCAGCGTGATGCCTCCTGATGAAGGCACCGCTATGCCAGCAAGCGCGCGGATCAGGCTTGTTTTGCCAGCACCATTGGGGCCGATGATCGCGGTAATTCTCCCGGGCATGAGCGCGACGCTCACCTGATCGATCACGATACGCTGCCCAAGCGTCACCGACAGCGCGTGCGCCTCAAGGCTCATGATGCGCGGCTTTGCATACGCGCGAGCAAGGCAAAGAAGAACGGTGCGCCGATGACTGCCATCGCTATGCCCAGCCGAACCTCACTTGGGCCAGGGATCAACCGCACTGCGCTATCAGCGATGAGCACAAGTGCAGCGCCGCCAAGTGCCGAAGGGATCAATATCACAGACGGGCGCTCACCAGCGAATGAGCGGATGATATGCGGAACTATCAGCCCAACAAAGCCGACGACGCCTGATACTGCAACCGCTGCGCCAACGCTCAGGCCAACGCCTACCACGATCAGCCAATGCAGGCGATTTAGATCAATGCCGAGGCTGCGCGCGCCATCTTCGCCCAATGTCAGCGCATCAAGCGAGCGCCCTGTGAACAACAAGAGGAGCACTCCTGCGCCCATCAACGGTAAGGCGCGGAACACATCATCCAGCCCTCGGTCAGTTAGCGCGCCCATCAGCCATGAAATGATCTCGCTCGTCGCAAATGGATTTGGCGCAATGCTGATCAGAAAGGCGGTGAGCGATCCAGCGAGTGTTGAGAGCACGGTGCCGCCTAAGATGAAGCCCAGCGGCCCGCCCGATGCGCTTGCCATGATCCGCAGCAAGATGACGCTCGTGCCCGCCCCCAGCATTGCGCAGATGAAAATGCCAAAGGGCAGCGCGCTAACGCCTAAGAAAATCGCGGTGACGCCACCGAGTGCTGCACAGGAAGAGACGCCAACGATTGTTGGATCAGCAAGCGGGTTGCGTAAAAAGCCCTGCAACACTGCGCCTGATAATCCCAGTACCGCACCAATTGCGAGGCCCAACACCGCGCGCGGAAGGCGGAGTTCGGCCATTATCCACCCGCCCGCATTGTCGGCGAACCAATCAACCGGCGCGATCCAGACTTTGCCGCTGATCAGAGACAGCATGAAGCTTGCGATGACGAGGATGATCAGAATGGGGGTGAGCGCGCGTTTCATTTTAGCACCGCTAGCGATAACTCCGCACCATTCGTCTTTGCGAGCGAAGCGCGGCAATCCATACTCTGTTGCGACGAGTGGATTGCCGCGTCGCTTCGCTCCTCGCAAAGACGAAGCGTATTTCTAGCAGTTCGCTCTAATACCGCCATCACGCGCATCACCGTGGGGCCGCCGCAGAAGAGGAGCTTATCAGGAAAATTCACGACGTGCGTAGTTTTCAAATGGCGCAGCACGCTCGCACGTCGTTCGAGCGCGCGTTTATCGTCTCCTTGGCCAGACAGCGGCATGAAGATCACATCGGGAGGATTGCGGAGCATCACTTCGAGCGGGAGCAAGTCCCATTGTTTAAGCCCGTAAGTGCCGGCGGCATTGGTATAGCCCGCGCGGGTGAGCAGTTCATCTTGCAACGTGCCCTTTCCAGCCACAAAGCCACCGGCTTGCCAGATGAGGGCTGTCCCTCGGTTCTTGGCTTTGAGTGGTGGCGTGATCTTGCCAATCAAAGCCTCTCCCGAGCCTTCACGGCCAATCGCCTTGGCAATCAATCTGATCTGTGCGTCATTTTCGGCAATCGTTGCGGGAACACCCATAGCAACAATTTTGATGCCCGCTTTGGAAAGCGCAGCATTCGTGCCACTACTCGCTAGGTTGCCAGTGAGCACGAGGCGCGGCTTCGCCGCAATAATCTCTTCGGCTGTGTCACCAATAGCAGGGATAGCCCGCGCCCAGCCAAGGGGAGCCGAGCCACCATCTGCATCATGCGAATAATGGCTGATCGCCGCAATCTGCCCCGGTGCGGCAATTTCGGCGAGGATGTTATCGATGCACGGATTGTTCGATATGATGCCATGCGCGGGTATGGCTGGCTGGCTACACGACGCCATTACCGTCATTGCGAGGAGCGCAGCGACGCGGCAATCCACTCGCTGCACCATAGTATGGATTGCCGCGCTTCGCTCGCAAAGACGGGGTGATAGTGTCAGAATTTCGCCCTCACCCCAACATAAGCATTACGTCCAAGCGTACCAAAGCGCGATGCGGTTTCATATTTCTCATTGAACAGATTTTCCACACGCCCAAATAAGTCAATCGCTTGGCTGATCGGATATGACGCGCGGATTGAAGCGAGCGCATAACCGTCAAGCCGCCGTGTGTTTGCAAGGTTATCAAACGCATCGCCAGTAAGCGAGATTGTTGCGCCAAGGCTGGCACCAATGGGAGTTTTCCAATCAGCCGAGATCGACGCATTGTGCTTTGGCCGCCGCGCCAATTGATTGCCAAAGCTTCCCACCGACCGGCTTTTTGCGTCAACAAGGCTGTAGCTGCCCTCAACGGTGAACGTGTCGCTTGGCCGCAATGACAGGCCGAATTCAACGCCTTCGCTCCGCGCGCGCGCAATGTTTTCCGATTGAAACGTTATGAATGAAAATGTGATCAAATTGATAGCATCTCGTTGGAAATATGTCGCCGATGCGGTCGCCTTGCCATCAAGGAAGCTGTGCTGAACCCCAATATCGAAACTTTGTGCGGTTTCGGGGAAGAGCGCTGTATTCCCAAACGGAAGCAAGGCTTCGGTGAGCGTTGGCGCGCGGAAGCCTTCGGCATATGTCGCGCGGATTACCGTTTTTCCGTCGTTAGGCGTATAAGCAAAATTCGCGCCGAACGTCGTTTGACCCCCATATTGCGTATAATCGTCGTAACGCACGCCGCCTGTGAGCGTAAGGCCAGTGAACGGGCGCAAGATCACTTGTCCAAAGCCGCTGCTGACAGTTGTTGAGGCTTGGTCGGGAGCAGCGCCGCCGCCCGCTGGGAAGAATGTGCTGGCAAAGGTGCGCTCATGTTCAGCGCCGAAAATGATCGTCGCCGCATCGATGATATCAAAGCTGCCATGATATTCGAACCGATCAAGCGTGGCTTTGATCGAATTGACGTTAAACGTTTGCGGCGTCGCGATATCTGAACCAATCCGGCTGATATCAGTGCGGCTATAGCTCAACCGATTGCGGAATTTACCGTCAGCCAGAGTGGCGTGAAGGCCAGCATAACCAATATATTGCTCATTATTAGTGAAGGGAAATGTATCAGGCGTCGCGCCAAATTGATCGTCGAACTCGACCTTGCCCTTGTTATAATAGCCACGGAGATTGACTGAGATATCGTCGGACAAGGCGACTTTGAGCTTTCCGTTGGCGGAGACATTTTCGTAGCCATCTTTTTCAGTTCCAGCCGCGAGCGCGGATATGCCGTCAGTGCGGTAATATCCGCCGCCAAGGCTGCCCGACACGATGCCGCTCGTTCCTGAGATAGTGGCCTGGGCCTGCGCTGTATTGCTAAAACCGTATTCAGCGCGTGCCGAAACGCCAAACTTGCTCGTCGGTTCGATGGTCTGGATGCTCACCACGCCGCCGATGGCTTGGCTGCCCCAGATCACCGAATTGGGGCCGCGTAGCACTTCTACACGGTCGATATTACCCGTCAGAAGCGCGCCAAAGTCGAAGGCTGCATTGGGGCTTGACGGGTCATTGATCCGAACGCCGTCAATAATAACAAGCGTTTGCGAACTATCGCCGCCGCGAATGAAGATGCTTGTCGCCGCACCAACGCCACCGTTTCGCGCAACACTGACACTAGGCACCGTGCGCAAAATATCGCTGATCACAGCGGTTTGCGATGTTTCGAGCTTTGCCGCGTCGATGATCGTGATGGCTTGGCCAACTTCGCTCGCGGGCTGCGATGTGCCGCTCGCGGTCACGACGATTTCATCAGCGTTTTCGCTTTGTGCAAGCACAGAAGTTGGCAGCATTGCGCATATCGCGAGAGCTACCTCTGCGCCTCTGCGCCTCTGCGCGAATCCCCCTTTTTGTTCGCGCAGAGGCGAAGAGGTGCAGAGAAGAAGTGGGAAATTTATTGTAGGCACGGCTATTCTCCTTGGGTAACGGTCACAACGATGCCGCTACGCAAGGGGTTGCCCCCTCGTTCGCCCGCGTCTTCCCGCACGGATGAAAGAACGACTGTGATAGGCAGGTCTCCTGGCTTCCGGGTCACTGCGCTCTCCTACCTTCCCGATTTGCATCAGTGGTATGCCAGAAGAGAACTCGCCGGTTACAGTTGCGGGAACAGCGCCGGAACTACACCGGCTTCCCTTTTGATCCCCATCGCTGGGGAACCTGTCACATGGCGGGTTGCTTAGGCGGGTGACGTGGGGCAAGCAAGCTTGAAAATGCAGAAGGAACGAAAATGGCAGGTGCGTTAGACGGCGTGACGATTATCGAACTCGCAGGGATTGGGCCTGCGCCGTTTTGCGGGATGATGCTTGCCGATCACGGTGCGCGTGTTATCCGCGTTGATCGCGCGGGATCGGGCGATGCGAAAGGGCGTGACGTTCTTTCACGCAACCGTGAACGGATTGAGGCTGATCTCAAAACGCCCGAAGGTATTGCCACTGTCCGCGCGTTGGCCTCCGAAGCCGATGGGATCATTGAAGGGTTCCGCCCCGGCGTAATGGAACGATTGGGGCTTGGCCCTAATGTATTGCTTGCGGATAACCCACGCCTTGTGTTTGGCCGGATGACGGGATGGGGACAGTTCGGAAGTCTCGCCTATGCGGCGGGGCATGACATCAATTACATCTCGATCAGCGGAAACCTTCACGGCTACGGTCGCCCCGATGAAAAGCCAACGCCGCCATCCAATGCGGTGGGTGATTTTGCGGGCGGCGGAATGATGCTCGCCTTCGGAATGCTCGCGGGGGTTTTAAGCGCGCGACAAACGGGGCAGGGCCAAGTGATTGACTGCGCGATGACTGACGGCGCGGCGCTGATCCACGGCATGCAATGGGGCATGCGCGGGATGGGAATGTGGCAGGATAGTCGCGGAACGAATTTGCTCGATACAGCGGCGCATTTTTATGACACATATGAATGCGGCGATGGGCAGTTTATCTCAATTGGGTCGATAGAGCCTCAGTTTTATGCGCTGCTTCGTCACAAACTTGGATTAACTGATGACACAGCGTTTGATGCTCAACATGACAAATCGAAATGGCCGGAACTCAAGGCGCGACTGGCTGACATCTTCAAATCGCAACCGCGAGATCATTGGTGTGCGTTGATGGAAGGCACTGATATTTGCTTTGCCCCCATCCTCTCAATGGCCGACGCGCTCACGCATCCGCACAATGTTGAGCGCGAAACATTCGTGACGCTCGACGGCATCGATCAACCCGCACCTGCGCCGCGTTTCGGCGCAACGCCAGCGCCCGCCCCGGTGGGACGGAGACCATCTTAGCAGCAGGGAGTCCATCATGAAAAAGCCCGATACATATGATCGAATAGCGCAAGTCTTGCTTGCCATCGCCGCGGTGGTGGCGCTTTTGAACGGCGGCTTCATGCTGTTTGACCCTTACGGTTGGTATCAGGCAGTGCCGACGGTGAAATTCACGGGGCCACCAAATCAGCATTTCATTCGGGACATCGGGCTTGCTTATGTGAGCTGTGCTGCGGTGCTGGTTTGGGCATCTAGTTACCCCTCGGGACGGTGGTTGGCGGCCGTTGTCGGTGGTTTGTGGCTGAGCTTGCACGGCGGGCTCCATATCTGGGAAGTGGCCACGGGCATCTGTGCGCCCAATGTTTTCTGGCGCGATGCTCCTGGTGTGCTTGGCCCGCCGCTGCTTGTTTGGGTTGCGTTAGGGATATTGCTTGGCATGCAAAAGATTGTACCGGCAGGAATTCCCAAACGCATATTTCTCAGTTTTAGTGAGAAAATGACCAGTGGTGAGTCAGACTATCTGCGTGAGATAGCAGACGCTCCAAGTCATGCTTTTGAGAAGTTCACGCATTTTATGCCCGCATCGATGCATCGGAATGATGCTACAATTGACATGTTTCATATGGCACGAATTGGCGCAACGCTGATTGAAGATTGCGGCCCTTGCGCTCTCACCGCCGCAAATTGGGCGCTTAATCATGGGGTCGAGAAAGATGTCGTCAACGCCGCACTGGCAGCCAATCCACCGCAAGGGGATCTCAAGACAGCCTTTGATTTTGGCCAAGCCATTGCGACACAATCGGCAGAAGCGTTCAGCCTAGGCGATGCGATCGAGGCAAAATTTGGTCGCTCAGTTCGCCTTGAACTTGCGATGACGGCCGCAATTGTGCGATCATATCCAGCGATGAAGCGTGGGCTAGGGCTGACCAGATCATGCTCGACCATGCAATTACATGTGTGATCAAGGATTGTGGTGGTTATCTCACCCTTCATCACCTCGCTGTTAAAAACGCCCGCATTGCTTGGTTCACTGCCTCGGGCGCTTCCCACGGAATGAAATGGCCGCAATCGACGCGGGCGATGGTGAGGTCACTGACGAGCGCGTCTAATCCGTCGAGCTGGCAGGGCAGGAGCGCGGGGTCTTTCATCCCCCATAAAACCAGCGTCGGCATGGTGAGGATGGGGAAGGGGCGATCAAGGAAAGCGGGGCGAGGTGGCTGCTCGTCCATCGCGGGCACTTTCATATTGGTCGCCTTGTACCAATTGAGCATAGCTGCGATCGCGCCGGGCTGACCCCATTCATCAAGGTAAGCCGCGCGATCTTGCGCGGACACATCGGACGCTTGCAAATGGCGCATGAAGCTATGATCGAAAAACCAATCGAGGCCCTTGTCAGCAATCCGCGCTTCAAAGGCAGGGTCGCGAAAGGTGAGCATATATTGCGAAGCCTTGCGCTGCGCCATATCATCATAGAGCGTCCGCTGAAAAACGAGCGGGTGCGCTGAATTGCACATCATCAGCCGGTCAATCCGCGCAGGGCATTTAAGCGCCGCCATCCACGCTATTGCTCCGCCCCAATCATGCGCGGCGAGTGCGAAACTGGGTAACTTTAGCGCGTCGGCAAGCGCGAAAAGATCGCCTACCATCTTGTCTGGCGTGTAATCGCTTACGTTAGCTGGCTTTGATGACCGCGCAAAGCCGCGCTGATCAGGCGCAATCACATAATGATCGGCCGCGAGTTCGGCCATCTGATGCCGCCACGTTCGGTGCGATTCAGGAAAGCCGTGGAGAAAAATGATCGGCGGGTGAGCGGGGTTCCCGTCACTCCACACATCAAGCTCAACACCAGTAGGCAGCGCGTGGCGAGCGTGCCTCACTCGCCTGGTGCCTTCGCTTTAATCGCAAGGGCATGGACGCGTTGCCCTGGGATATCGCCAAGGGCTTGGTTGACCATCCGCTGCCGCTTTACTCGCGCAACGCCCGCAAATGCATCGCTCTCAATCTCAATCGTGAAATGCGATTCGCCGCTGCCATCATCGCCGCTGTGGCCTGAATGATGCCCGCTATCGTTAACGACGGCAAGGTGATTGGGCGAGAATGCCGCGATAAGCAGCGTCTCCATTTCTTTGGCCAGAGGGCCTTTTGTCTCGATGATCATGGGGTTATATAACAGCAGAAACTACAATCACGAGCGCCCTTTTGTCCGAGCTTCCCCCCAGCAAATCCCCCAACCGCTTTCATGGTCGCGTCGGCGATGGCGCTGCTCGTTGCGCACAGCCCGATTGCCGCGCGCCCGGCGAATTTCGCGCGCCTGATATTTACGGCGCAGCGTCGGGTTTTGACGGGCCGGGCAGCTACCGCTGGCTGTGCTTTGAACATGTCCGCGAGTTCAATGCGTGTTATAATTTCTTCGACGGGATGAGCCGTGAGGAAATTGAGGATGCGCAGACGCCCTTTGCCGGATGGGCGACGGAAACGCGCTCCTTCACCAGTGGCGGCGTTGATAGTCCGCCTAAATGGAATGATTTCCACGATCCGCTTGATGCGATTTCAGCTCGGTTTAGGGCGCGCCAGAATGCAGGCATGCCCACTGAGCGCGCCGATGGGAAACGCCTTTCTGACGATGATCGCAAGGCGCTGGGCATTTTCAAACTTGACGTCAACGCTGACCGACGCGCCGTTCGCCAGCGTTACACAGAGCTGGTTCGAAAATTTCATCCTGACCACAATGGCGGCGATCGCGCGCATGAAAAGGCACTTCAGGCAGTGGTTGAGGCGTATCAGATATTGCGGGTCTCAGCTGCGTTTTTGTAAGGCCATTTCAGTCAGTTTTGCCACACTATTCATGTTGCGCGCGGTGCCGATCTTGGTTGCGGGCATTTTGAGCTTCGTGAAGCGAATGCCATCGCCGTAATCGACGTAAATTTCGCGACGTCCCAGCGCGATACGCTCACCCGCCTGATCGCGCGCAGTTTTAAGCGTATCGGGATGCGGTGGTTCATTGAGGAAGTAGACCATATGTCGGCTGCCATGCGCATCGGGGAAAGGGTCGGCGGCATGAACCGCTTCCATCTCTAAGGCTGTGCGAACGAGCACGGGAATGGGCTTTCCCGCATAGGTTTGAAGCTTGTCTTCTAACGCTGCTTTAACCTCGGCTTCGCTAACGGCACTTTCAAACAGTAAATTGCCACTCGCGATAAATGTGCGCACATTGGCATAGCCTAAATCCTGCGCCATCGCGCGAAGTTCAGACATCGGGAGCTTGCCAGTGCCAGCGACGTTGACCGCACGGAGAAGCGCGACATAGGACGTCATCTGTGATCCGGTGCTGTCATAACCAAGCCGCTCCTGAACATAACCACGTAAACATTGACCAGCCTCGCGCATTTGTCTATGTGTATAAAATCACGAAAGATACACACATGCGCACGAATATTGAAATTGATGATGAATTGATGGCTGAGGCAATGGAAGCCATCGGTGCCAAAACTAAGCGTGAGGCGGTGACTGAAGCGTTGCTCCGTGTGGTGCGGATCGCACGGCAGGCGGAAATCCGAAAATTTCGCGGCAAATTTCAATGGACTGGTGACCTTGACGCTATGCGTCTCGACTGATGATTCTCGTCGATTCGAGTGTCTGGATTGATTATTTCCGTGCGTCACGATCACCTCAAACGGATATGCTGGATAAGCTTCTGACTCAGAAGGCTGTCGGCGTCGGCGATTTAATGGTCGTTGAGGTCTTGCAGGGGACTGGCAGTGATCGTGATTTTTCTGCAATATTGTCGCTGCTTGAACGGGTAACACTTATAACGATTAGCGACCATGACATAGCCGTAATCGCCGCGCGCAA
Source organism: Sphingomonadales bacterium (assembly GCA_043741135.1). Classification (GTDB taxonomy): domain Bacteria; phylum Pseudomonadota; class Alphaproteobacteria; order Sphingomonadales; family Sphingomonadaceae; genus Aquisediminimonas. The sequence goes on from JAYUAU010000042.1 coordinate 31,899, forward strand.
TTACCGCACATTGCGCGCCAAAGGCATTACCGTTCGCAAAACGATTGATACGCTTATCGCCACGCGGTGCATCATTGATGATATCGCATTGCTCCATTCTGATCGAGATTTTGAGCTGTTTGTTACACATCTGGGGTTACGCGATGCGATGAACGAGCCTTGATTGTCGCGATGCGTCAGATTTCAGCCAATGTAACAAGTTGATCAGCGCACGCGCCCCAGCCGTCTGCAAAACCCATTTCAGCATGGCGCTTGGCACTCGCCTCATCCCAGTGGCGCGCTGTTGCGGTGTAGCGGGTGCCATCGGCTTCAGTCGCGATTTCCCAGATACCAATCATGAACGGGCCGGCGGGCATTAGATCGCCGATGATCGCGTCGGTAATGGCAAAACGGCGTCCTTCATCCCATGCGAGAACAAAGCCGGGATTAGGATGCACCTCCCCCTCCGGGCCGTACATGGTGCAGTTTGACACGCCACCGGCGCGACGTTCAAGACTATCAAATTTGGCGTGCCACGGTTTGGGACACCACCACTCCTCGATCCGGTTCGCCATTATGTCCCAGACCTTTGCAGGCGGCGCATTGATGAAGCGTGTGACCGAGAGTTCCCAGCTATTGTCTGCTGTCGATGTCACAATTCTCTCCTCAACAGATAAACCATCCATCCTCCCAGCATTGCGAGCGGCATCAAATATGAGAAGAAAAACAGATGATACCACACCGGATATTGATCCCAGATCAAGATATGCCAAATGACGGCAATAAGCAGCATAACCGCCCCCGTAATGAATACCGTCAGTTGTGGATCTCGGCTCACCCAAGCCGCAGTAGCGCCAGCCATGAACGCGCAGAATATTCCGACGGCTTGCCTTGCGAGCAACATCTCAAGAGTATAGGCGCGCGTCGGTGCTGCAAGCGCATAGGCTGGCCAACTGACCAGTGCCACTTGAACTGCGATGAACTCCAATATGGCAAAGGCAAACAAACCCGCCAGAATTGCAATAATCGTCCTTGTCATCGCTCACTCCCGCACAGCCGCCTCAGTCACGGCCTTCGCATATTGATCTGATACAAGCGCCACAACTTTGCCTTTGGGGCCAACTGCTTGAGCGAATATCCGCGTGAAATAGCCATTGTCTGGCGGCAAAGATCGTTTTTATTCTGCCTGTCATGTCGGTTATTCCTTGATATTGATTATGCTGGTGGAAGTGGCATCGCCGCTTGATCCATCCAAAATGGCCCCCAGACATGCCCGTCCGGATCGGTGAGATCACGTCCGTACATGAAGCCGTGATCCTCCACCGGGTTGATGTCGGCCATTCCCCCATTCGCAGCAGCGGCCTCGTTCATCACGTCGACCGCTTCCTTGCTATCCATTGACAAAGCCAGCGATACTTCGCTCGAACCCGGCGGGCAGATCGGGCGCGTGGTGAAGCCTTTCCATTTTTCGTGCGAGAGCAGCATCACCTGAATCGCCTCGCTCCATATCATGCACGCAGCGGTTGCATCGCTGAACATTGGATTGTGGGTGAAACCAAGCGCCTCATAGAAGGCCATCGAACGCGGTAGATCAGCAATCGGCAGGTTAACAAAAATCATTTTGGTCATGAGGCACGCTCCGTTGCAGGGCAGGCGATTGCCCAGCGATAACCGTATGGATCAGTGACCTGTCCGTAGCGATCCCCCCAAAACATATCGTCAAGCGGCATCGTCGCTTTCGCACCCGCTGCAACCGCGCGGGCGAACCAAGCATCGGCGTCATCGACTTGGAGGTGCAATGTCACGCCCAAAGGTGGGCCGCTTCCGACATCCGCTGGCCCACGATATTCGGGGAAATCATCATTGATCATTAGCGACCCGCCGTTGATGATGAGATGGCAGTGCATCAGGCGCTTGCCATCATCAGCATGCATTCGCATATGTTCTTCCGCTCCAAACGCAGCCTTGTAAAACGCAACCGCAGCTGTGCCGCGCGCGTCACTTATTGTGATGTGGGGCGTAAGGCCGCCGGTCGGTCCTTGGTTCTGGGCAGCGGTCATAGACGCATCCTTTCAGAGTCGAATTCGCAAAGAGTATTGCAGCCTCGCGCGCGCGCGTATAGGCAGATTCGTATGACAGACATCCCCAACATCCAACCCGACAGCCGCAGCGCGACGATCCTTGAAGCCCCTGACAAGATGGTCAAAGTCCGCGATATTTTCGGGATTGATTCGGATATGCAAGTGCCTGCTTTCAGCGAGGCTGATGAGCGCGTTCCTGATTTCGACGCAAACTATGTTTTCGATCCTGATACCACGCTCGCAATCTGTGCTGGTTTTGCGTTCAATCGCCGCGTGATGGTGCAGGGCTATCACGGCACGGGTAAATCAACTCATATCGAACAAGTCGCGGCGCGGCTCAATTGGCCGTGTATCCGCATCAACCTTGACGCGCATATCAGCCGGATTGACCTGATCGGGCGCGATGCGATTGTGCTGCGTGATGGTCAGCAAGTCACAGAGTTCCGCGAAGGCCTGCTCCCCTGGGCGCTGCAAACGCCGACAGCTCTGGTGTTCGATGAATATGACGCGGGGCGGCCCGACGTGATGTTCGTCATCCAGCGCGTTTTAGAGACTGAGGGCAAGCTGACGTTGCTTGACCAGAATCGCGTGATTCGCCCCAATCCTTATTTCCGCATGTTCGCGACTGCCAATACGGTTGGGCTTGGCGATACCAGCGGGCTGTATCACGGGACGCAGCAAATCAACCAAGGCCAGATGGATCGGTGGAGTATCGTTGTTACGCTCAATTATCTGCCCGCAGCAGTCGAAGCCGAAATCGTTCTGGCAAAGGCTGGCAATAGCGACAAGGTGGTGGTCACCAACATGGTGAAAGTCGCTGATATGACGCGGCATGGCTTTATCAGCGGCGATATCTCAACGGTGATGAGTCCGCGCACGGTGATTACGTGGGCGCAGAATGCGGCGATCTTCAACGATATCGGCTTTGCCTTCCGCCTGACCTTCCTCAACAAATGCGATGAGGCGGAGCGCGCTTTGGTGGCTGAATATTATCAGCGGGTTTTCGGGAAAGATCTGCCTGAAAGTGTCGTTGGGATGGCGTGAACTAGGCCTATTTCGCGGGCAGCATATGATGCGCCGCGACGAGGATGCCACCAATTATCACGCCGAATATGCCTGATCCAATGGCATGCGTAAGCCATGAAACTAAGCCAGACGCCGCAGGAACCGCAACGCCCGCAGCCGCGCTAGCTTGATCAAGTATTTCAGGCAACGGCGTGATGTGGAATTCGTGCATACCGTGAAGCACAATCCCGCCGCCAACCCAGATCATCGCGGCAATCCCGATGACTGATAAGGCGCTGAGTACGATGGGCATTGCTTTGACGAGGCCGCGTCCAAACTTGCGGACGGCGGCTGTTCCGCGCTGGGCAAGGTTAAGCCCGATATCATCCATCTTCACGATCAGGCCAACCGCGCCGTAAACGCCTGCGGTAATTGCCACCGCAACAACGCCGAGGATTGCGGCCTGCATCGCGATATTCTGGTCAGTCACTTCAGCCAGTGCAATTGCCATAATCTCAGCTGAAAGAATGAAATCAGTGCGGATCGCGCCGCTCACCATCAGCTTTTCGTGATCAACACTGCTGAGCTCCGTAACTTCCTCAGCGAGCGTTTGATCATCATGCGGGCTGATTGCCTCATAAAGTTTCTCAGCGCCTTCATAGCAGAGATAAGCGCCGCCAATCATCAGGATGGGGGTAATCGCCCAGGGCAAAAACGCACTCAGCATCAGCGCGGCGGGCAGGATGAAGATGAGTTTGTTAAACAACGACCCGCGCGCGATTTTCATGATGACGGGCAGTTCGCGGTCAGGCGTGAAGCCAGTGACGTAACGTGGGGTGACGGCGGTATCATCAATCACGACGCCGGCGGCTTTCACCCCAGCCTTACCCGCCGCCGCACCAATATCATCAAGCGACGCTGCTGCTAGTTTCGTTATGACCGCAATATCATCAAGAAGTGCTGCGAGGCCTGATGGCATGAGTGGGGATCCTTGGGGATGAAAATTAGTCGAATAAGATCATAGCAAGTTAAATTCTTCGTCTTTGCGAGCGAAGCTCGGCAATCCATAGAATGATACAGCGCATGGATTGCCGCGTCGCTTCGCTCCTCGCAAAGACGAGAACGCAAAAGGACTTTACTCGTCAGCCCATTAAGCAGAAAATGTCGAATCGGCAATCGGAAGCGTTCGATTTGCAAATTGAAGCACGATATTTGATGTATGATGTTAAAGGCAACGGATCATGCGAACAACCCTAGCAATTGACGATGATGTTTTGATGGCCGCCAAGCGTCTTGCCGCGCGCGACAAACGCAGCGTTGGTCAAGTCATCACGGTTCTCGCGCGCAAAGGGCTTTCTTCGGATGTCGCGCCGCCTTTGTATCGCAATGGTATCTTGTTAATGCCCGTTCGACCGGGAGCGGGTGTCGCGACGCTCGAAATGGTAAACCAACTTCGCGATGAGGAATGAGAAACTTCGTCGAGATAACCAATTTTGAAGCAAACATCTCCTAGTCTTCCCCCGCCCATCTTTCCTCGCTAACACCAGAATATGACCGAACAAACGCCGCTTGAAGCCTTCAAATCCGTTCTTACCGGCACCGCGCGCGCGATGGCGCAGGAGCCGGAGGTTGAGCTGGCCTTTACCGCCGATGTGCCGACACAAGCGGGGAAGAATTTCCGTGTGCCGATGCCCGGGCGTAATCTTCCGCGCGAACAAGTAGCTGAGGCGCGGGGCTTTGCCGACGGTATGGCGCTGCGTTTGCGACACCATGATCCAAAGGTGCATAGCGCCAATATCCCAAGCGATACGCTGGCGGCGGCTTGTTTCGACGCGATTGAAACCGCACGGATTGAGGCGCTTGGCGCGCGGTCAATGGCGGGCGTTCGGGCGAATTTAGGCCATGCGCTTGAAATGAAGATGCGTTCTGACCCCATCAGCCGCGCGCGCGCTCAAGATGAAGTGCCAATTTCAACCGCGCTCGGCCTGATGGTGCGGAGCGCGCTGACGGGCGATGCCGCGCCGAACTGCGCGGCGGAGGGCCTCGCGCTGATTTCAGGACATATCGCGCAAAATGCGGGAGCGCAGATTGAGGCGCTTGAAATGCTAATCGATGATCAAGCAGCGTTTGCGCGGGCTGCATGGCTCACACTCGAAAGCCTTGATCTCGTGCGCGGCGAAGATCAGCTCGATCAAACCGAAGATAATGGCGATGAAGACGAATCTGAGGATCAACAAGGCGATCAAAATGACACTGACGATGATGATGGCGGTGAAGGCGATGCGCAGATGGATGCGCAGGCGCAGCCTTCTGAAGGCGAAGCTGAAGACGGCGATAGCCAAGATATAGAACAAGATAGCGAAAGCGATACCGACGGCGATATGGGTGATGAAGGCGAGGAGGGGATGATGCCCGTCCGCCCCAATCGCCCGCTTGGCGATATGCCGCCGCAATTTGATTACAAGGCGTGGACGACCGCGCATGATGAGGAAATTGCCGCAACTGACCTGTGTGATGAGGATGAACTGACGCGGCTGCGCGCCTATCTCGATCTCCAGCTCACCCATTTGCAGGGCGCCGTCACCAAGCTCGCCAACCGGCTCCAACGCCGCCTGATGGCGCAGCAAAACCGCAGTTGGGATTTTGATCAGGAGGAGGGTTTGCTTGATGCGGCTCGGCTCGCGCGTATCATCGTCTCGCCAGGCACGTCGCTTAGCTATAAGGTTGAGAAGGAAACCGATTTCCGCGACACAGTGGTGACAATCCTGATTGATAATAGCGGATCGATGCGCGGTCGGCCGATTAGCATTGCCGCAATCAGTGCTGATATCATGGCGCGCACACTTGAACGCTGCGGGGTGAAGACTGAGATACTAGGCTTTACCACACGCGCTTGGAAAGGCGGACAAAGCCGTGAAAACTGGCTTGCGGCGGGGCGTCCGGCGGCGCCCGGGCGATTGAACGATTTGCGCCATATCATCTATAAGAAGGCCGACGAGCCGTGGCGGCGCGCGCGTAAATCGCTTGGGCTGATGATGCGCGAAGGATTGCTCAAGGAAAATATCGACGGCGAAGCGCTGCAATGGGCGCATAACCGCTTGATCGGGCGACCCGAAGAACGCAAAATCCTGATGGTGATTTCAGACGGCGCGCCGGTGGATGATTCAACGCTTTCAGTCAATAATGGCGCGTATCTTGAGCGCCATCTGCGCCAGATGATCAACTGGATAGAAAGTAAATCGCCCGTTGAACTCTGCGCCATTGGGATCGGCCATGATGTAACGCGTTACTATGCAAAAGCAGTGACGATCATGGACGCCGAGCAACTTGGCGGGACAATGGTTGAGCAATTGGCGGGGCTGTTTGATAGCGAGTGAGGGGCGAAGTATGCGGTGGCTGAAACGAATATTTATTTTGCTGGTGTTGCTGCTTGGCATAGGCTTTGTGTATCAACAATGGGCAGAGGCGCGCGATGCTAAGCGCGTGCCGCCGCCGGGGCAGCTGATTTCAGTCGGCGATCACCGGCTTCATATTTGGTGTATTGGCAAAGGCGAACCGACGGTTGTGATGATACCAGGCGGAGGAACGCCCGCGGTCACGCTGCATGATGCACAAACCCGGATCGCCAAATTCACCCGCGTCTGTAGCTATGATCGCACGGGCCTAGGCTGGAGCGACCCCGCCACCAAGCCAATGGGGCTCGGTGATATCGTCACTGATATGGAGATATTACTCGCGAAAGCGGGCATTTCAGGGCCGATCATCCTTGCGCCTGAATCGATGGGGGGATTGGTCGCACTCGCTTATGCAAAGCGGAACCTGAACCGTGTGGCGGGGGCAGTCTTCATCGATGCGTCTGAAACGCAGCTCTATTTTAAGGTGATCGCGCCGACGGCACCGCAGTTCAAGCGGAAGGACATGTTGTGGCAATTTGGATGGCGTGTGGGAATCATCAGACTGTTCATCCCTTATGGGAAACCTGCCTTTATCGATAAATTGTCGCCTGAAATCCAAGCGCAATTTTACGCAATTTGGTCGCGGCCAATACCTAGTTTTTCAAGAGACTTCATCGATTTGGTTGAACAAACACCGGTCGCCGACCAACCCCAAACGACAGCGGGGGCATGGGGAGGTCGCCCGATTATCGCTCTTCGTCACGGTATCGTTGACGGATCGGTGCTTGCCGTCACCGAACCCGGTTGGCCGGCTGCACAAGCGCGGCTTGCTGCTCTATCGAGCGTTGGGAAAGTCGTTGTTGCTGCCAAGAATGGACATATGATTGCCGAAGAAAACCCCGAATTGGTCGCGACGACAGTGCGAGAGATGGTTGAGGCATTGCGGTAAATATCTCTTGACATAACGAACCATATTGGTTATATGCCGCACTGCCTGTGAGGGGAAACTCGCATGGGACGGTCGCCGGTTTTGGGCGGGGATGAGGGCAAGTGCGGACTTTGGTGGTTGGGATCATGAACCAATCAGGAGCCAAGAAAACCGGTTTCGGCATGTTTGCGTTGTTTTAGGGGAGGTCCCCCAGCGGATCTGGTTTTTCACTTTGGGCCAGATCAGGAAAACAGCGTGAGAGCAAACGAAGGGCATCAGGCAATTCAAATCCTGTGTGCGGCCTGGTTCATAAAACCAAAGGCGCACGGGTGACAACCACCGCTGAGGCCGCCTCAGCCCTCATCCCCTTTATTCAAATAGTGGGAAACGTGCGTCTGCAAATGTTGGATTTGGCGCACCTTACAGAGCGATGCTCGGCGGCAATGCCCATTCAATCGGCGCTACCCTTTGCGCAATCAGAAACGCATTGGCCTTCGAAAAATGCTTGCACCCCAAAAATCCGTTGTGCGCCGAAAGCGGCGAGGGGTGCGTTGCGCTAAGCACGAGATGCCTTGACGCATCGACGAACGCCGCTTTCTTTTGCGCATAAGCGCCCCATAGCATGAAGACGGCTGGGTGCGGCTGATCAGCGACTAATCGGATGACAGCGTCAGTGAAGCCTTCCCAGCCGCGGCCTTTGTGCGAAGCTGCCTGTGCCATTTCGACAGTCAACACCGAATTGAGCAAGAGTACGCCTTGTTCAGCCCAGCTTTCGAGGTTGCCATGGCGCGCGCGCGCTATCCCCAGATCAGCCTCAAGCTCCTTATAGATATTGCCGAGTGAAGGCGGCGGGCGAACGCCATGAGGCACACTAAAGCACAGCCCGTGCGCTTGGCCATCGCCGTGATAGGGATCTTGACCCAAGATGACGACACGAACCGAGCCAAGCGGGGTGAGGTCGAGCGCCCTGAACCATTCACTCGATTTGGGATAAATACGCTTTCCGGCAGCTTTTTCGGCAATTAGGAAAGTCCGCAGCGCGGCCATTTGCGCATTCTTGAAGTGCGACCTGAGCGGTTCGCGCCAGCTCGGATGAAGGTGAACCGCGCGTTCATTCTTATCATTTGGCTCCATCTTATTCTTTGATCGTGACAATCCCTACTGGTTTGGTCGACGGGTTCGACGCATTTTGCTTCTTATCCTTCACAGCCTTTGGTTTGCGCGTTTCTTTGTTCGATTTCATTTGTGATTTAGCCATGTTGACGCTCCTATTAAGGCAAAGTGCCTTAGCACGCTGACCTATAGTAAAGTCAGAATGCGCGCTATCTTTTCTGAACGCCGCTGATGATATTGCTATTTTGCGAAAACACGCCTAAGCAAAATTTGCTACTGTCGCCTGCGACGGAATTTGAGGCTCGCATCCGTGCAGAGCAACGCCTTCCTTATCACGACCCTGGCTCCACCGCCCGTGCTTTTGCGGGTGTGGGTACCTGTTTCGCGAAAGGAAACATATCATGCCGATTGGCACCGTAAAATTTTTCAATGCCGATAAAGGCTATGGCTTTATTGCTCCCGATGGCGGCGGCGCGGATAGCTTTGTTCACATCAGTGCGGTAGAACGCGCTGGCATGTCGACGCTCGATAAGGATCAACGCGTAACATACGAAGTTGAAACCGATCAGCGCGGCAAAAGCTCTGCTGTAAACCTCGCGTCTGCATAAGCGCTTGGCTAAAGAAGAACTAATGACGCTCGAAGGGCTCATCGAGGAAATTCTCCCCGATGGGCGCTTTCGGGTGGCACTCGATAATGATCACAAGATCATCGCTTACACCGCTGGCAAGATGCGTAAATTCCGTATCCGGTCAGTGGTGGGCGACCGAGTTCATGTTGAAATGACGCCCTATGACCTTGAAAAGGGTCGGATCATTTTCCGCGAACGCACCCCCGGCGCGGTTGGCCCTGGACAAAAGCGCGTGTTCCGGCGCTAATCGCTACGGCACGCTAGCACGCATGTAATTTAGCAATATGATCGCGCACCGCAGGGTGAAGTGGGTTAATGAATGACGCGCCGTAATAGGGGTCATTGTGCCATGCTATTTGAGCTTCAATCGCTGAAAGCCCGGGCAAAGTTATCCAGATATGGTCGAGCAGCTTGACCGAATATAATGTGCGGAAGCGGAAACCGGTTACCGAAATATCGATAAGCTCGGCTGTGAATTTTGAGCCTTGCGTTTCGCGAACTATCACTTTGGCGTTTACATCAGCGCGCAACGCACGGCGCTGATCCCTGCCATTTCCCGTCGGTGAATTCACATTTCTCGACTGCAACGTTTAGCCCCCGCTAAATTACGCTACGGAATATGCATGATTAAAGCTAAAAAAACAATTAAATTTATGAACTTACGACTTTAGCGTCCAAAAACTCGTCGACATGTGGCGATGATGGTTTCACGCTTTGGGCGGCCACGGGAAAAAGTGTGAGGTTTTCCGAATATATTCCTCATAGCCGGCGCGCTTTTTCTTGAGCGAATATTCGAGCAGCGGCACCCCGCTCCACCTCATCAGCGTCCATGTCAGTAAGGCAGGGCCGATGAATGACCAAAACCCAAGCGTCGTTTCAGCAGCAATCAGCCAAATTCCCCACCATGTGCACGCATCGCCAAAATAATTGGGATGACGCGTATAGCGCCACAGCCCCGTGTTTAACACTGTGCCCGCAGTGGCGGGGGTGGCGCGAAACTGCTTGAGTTGCCAATCGCCAATTGTTTCGAACGCGATGCCGATGACCGCGATAACGCCGCCAAGTGCCGCGAGCCATCCTAGCGCAGCAGGCTCTGCCGCAATCTGGCCCAATTGAGCGGGAAGGCACACAATGAACAGCAAGGGCGCTTGCGTCAGGAACACTTTGAGCAGAGCTGATGTGGCAAAGCTCCACTTGTTCTGCTCCATCGTCTTGCCCAATATGCGCTTATACCGCGGGTCTTCACCTTCAGCCATCCAGCGCGTCAAAAGGTGCGCGCCAAGCCGGAACCCCCACAATGCGGTAAGCACCAGGATCAGCAATTTACGCGGATCGCTGCCATCCGCTTGAAGGAAGGTTGATCCTGCAAGCATCACCATGCCCATCGGCCAGAAGGCGTCGATAAATGACACATCGCGGATTCTGATTGAGCACAGCCATAAAAATGCCATGACAATGATTAGGAGTATCGCGTTGTAAACTAGCAGCATCGTCATGACTGTGTGTCACTTTCTTTATGAAGCATCACTCTGCCTTATCAATCAGCGAAGTCAACGCCCCCTTGTCGTCACCTTCAAAAGGCGCTAGGCACCAACCAACTTCTCGACATCGGTAACAATGACGAGGCTGGCTTCCAACAGGAACCGGCACCAACGACTTATGGGAATTAAATGACAGACATCGTTAAATTGACTGCACTCATCGAACCGCACGCAACCGCGCTCGGGCTCGTTCTTGTGCGTGTCGCGATGTTTGGCGGGAAAAGCGATCCAACGCTCCAGATCATGGCTGAACGGCCCGATACGCGGCAATTGGTGGTTGAGGATTGCGCTGAGCTATCGCGCCGTATCTCCGATATGCTCGACGAGGAAGACCCGATTGAGGAGGCGTACCGGCTGGAAGTCAGTTCGCCCGGGATTGATCGTCCGCTTACGCGCTTTGCTGATTATGTTGATTGGGAAGGCTTTGACGCGCGTCTGCGCCTTTCCGAATCAGTGATGGGGCGCAAGCAAGTTGATGGCCGTTTGGGCGGTATCCTTGACGAAGACGTCATCATCACAACACCCAAAACGCAAGAAACCTTGATGATCCCATTTGAGAAAATCGCCAGCGCCAAATTAGTGCTGACCGATGCCTTGATCAAAGCCACCGCACCGCTTTCAACCGCAGGTGCCGATACGATTTTAGAAGAAGGATAGAGAGACATGTCCAACCCAATTTCGGCCAATAAAGCGGAATTGCTCGCGATTGCAGATGCTGTTGCGAAAGAGAAATTGATCGATAAAGCGATTGTGATCGAAGCGATGGAAGATGCGATCCAGCGTGCGGCACGCGCACGCTACGGTGCTGAAAATGATATTCGCGCAAAGATTGATCTCCAAACTGGCGATATGCGGTTGTGGCGAGTGGTTGAGGTTGTCGAGGAAGTCGATGATTATTTCAAGCAAGTCAGCCTAGCCGACGGCGCGAAGTTGCAAGCTGATGCGGTAATTGGCGATTTCATTGTTGATCCGCTCCCCCCGATAGAATTTGGCCGGATTGCTGCCCAAGCCGCGAAGCAAGTGATCTTTCAAAAGGTGCGCGATGCCGAGCGTGACCGTCAGTTTGAAGAATATAAAGACCGCGTGAATGAAATCATCACCGGCGTCGTGAAGCGCGTTGAATTTGGCCATGTCGTTGTCGATCTCGGCCGCGCAGAAGGCGTTATCCGCCGCGATCAGCAAATTCCGCGTGAAGTGGCCCGTATTGGTGACCGCGTTCGCTCGCTGATCATGTCAGTCCGCCGTGAAAGCCGAGGGCCGCAAATTTTCCTCAGCCGCGCGCATCCTGAATTTATGAAAAAGCTGTTCGCGCAGGAAGTGCCCGAAATTTATGACGGCATCATCGAAATCAAGGCCGCCGCGCGTGATCCGGGCAGCCGTGCCAAGATTGGTGTGATCAGCCGCGATAGTTCAATCGATCCCGTCGGCGCGTGCGTTGGTATGAAGGGCAGCCGCGTTCAGGCGGTTGTTCAAGAAATGCAGGGTGAAAAGATTGATATCATTCCCTGGTCAGATGATGTCGCGACATTCGTTGTCAACGCGCTGCAACCCGCCAACGTGGCGCGCGTTGTGATCGATGAAGAAGAAGGCCGGATCGAAGTTGTTGTGCCTGATGATCAGCTCTCGCTCGCTATCGGTCGTCGTGGTCAGAATGTGCGACTTGCATCGCAACTGACGGGATCAGCGATTGATATTATGACCGAGGCTGACGCGAGTGAAAAGCGTCAGAAGGAATTTGTTGAGCGGTCCGAAATGTTCCAGAAGGAACTCGACGTTGATGAAACGCTCGCGCAATTGCTCGTGGCTGAAGGCTTTGGTGCCTTGGAAGAAGTCGCTTATGTTGATGTCAACGAAATTGCGGTCATCGAAGGATTCGATGAAGAGCTTGCAGGCGAATTGCAAAACCGCGCGCAAGAGGCGCTTGATCGCCGTGAAGAAGCAAACCGTGTCATCCGCCGCGAGCTCGGCGTTGACGATGCGATTGCTGAAATGCCGCACTTGAATGAAGCGATGCTCGTTACGCTGGGCAAGGCGGGGATCAAGACGCTTGATGATTTGGCGGATTTGGCAACCGATGAACTGGTGCAGAAAAAACGCACTGAGCAGCGCCGCAAACCAATTCCGGGCAAAGCGCCGCCGCCTGAAAATAAAGGCGGCATCCTTGCTGAGTATAATCTGAGCGAAGAGCAGGGCAATGAGATCATCATGGCCGCGCGTGCGCATTGGTTCGAAGATGAGGGAGACGCTGATGCGGCCTCTCCCCAATGAACCGGCAGATGAGCCTGAACGTCGCTGCGTAATCAGTGGGGAACGCGGCCCTAAATCAGGGCTGGTTCGCTTAGCGCTTGGCCCCGATGGTCAGGTGGCTCCTGACGTGCGTGCTAGGGCTGGGGGGCGCGGCGCGTGGATTGGTGTTGATAAGGCGGGCGTCGAAGCCGCATTGCCTAAGGGCAAGCTCAAAGGCGGGCTGGCGCGCGCGTTCAAAACGAGTGAGTTCATACTGCCAAACGACATTGCTGATCGTATCGAAGCCGCGCTTTCGCGTAACGCGATTGATCGGCTGGGGCTGGAAGCGCGCAGTGGCGCTTTGCTCACTGGATCGGAAAAAATCGAACAGGCGGCGCGGTCTGGCAAGGTGCGGCTATTGATGCATGCGAGCGACGCGGCAGCCGATGGCAACCGCAAACTCGATCAAGCATGGCGCGTAGGGTCAGAGCGCGAAGGCAGCACGCTTGCGGGCTTGGTGTTAAGCGTTGATCGGTCTATACTGGCAGCAGCGCTGGGTCGTGAAAACGTCGTTCATATTGCTTTGATTGACAAAGCCGCCGCTGCGCGGGTCAGTCAGGCACTCGATCGTTGGCATTATTTTATCGGACGTGAAATCGGCTTGGTGCCTTGCGAAATTGATCGCCAAGGTTCATCTGGCGACGGCGCACAAAATGTAAGTGAAGGGCTTTAGGGCGAATAATGAGTGAAACCGAAAAACCAAAACTGGGTATGCGTGCGCCTCTCGGGCTGAAGCGGACTGTTGAAACCGGCCAAGTGAAGCAAAGCTTTAGCCATGGCCGCTCAAACACAGTTGTTGTTGAGGTGAAGCGCCGCCGTATCCTCGGCAAACCCGGTGAAGTTGAAGTGCCTGTGGTTGAAGCGCCTGCGCCTGTCGTAGCGGCTCCTCCGCCACCCCCTCCGTCGCCGCCGCGTGCCGCGCCGGAACCTTCGCTGCTGACGCGACAAGAGTTGCAAACCAAGCTTCTCCGCGAAGCCGAAGAGGCGCGGATGAATGCGCTTGAAGATGCACGCCGCCGCGAAGACCGGTCAAAGATTGAGAATAGCGAAGACGAAAAACGCCGCGTCGAGGATAATCGACTAGCCGAAGAAGCCGCCGCTCTGGTGGCGGTTGAAGTCTCGAAGGCTGCTGCTGAGGAGGCCGCGCGTGCGCCTGCTCCAAAAACTGCCGTTGCCGCACCCGTTGTCGCGGAAGAGGATGATCGCGCTGATCGTCGCCCTGCTGGCATTCCGCCTCCGCGCAAGCTTGAAGTCGTGCGCCCCGCACGCGGGCGCATTGGTGGCGATGATCGTCGGCAATCGGGTAAGCTAAGCGTTACCAAGGCGCTGGATGACGGCGAAAATGCGCGCGCTCGTTCGCTCGCCGCGCTCAAACGCGCGCGTGAAAAGGAAAAGCGCGCGCACGGCGTTGGCCAACCGCAGGCGAAGCAAATCCGTGATGTGCAAATTCCTGAAAACATCACCGTTGCTGAACTCGCGAATCGGATGGCCGAACGTACGATCGACCTCACTAAGGCGCTGTTCAAAATGGGCGTTCCGTCCACTAGCAGCGATGTGATCGATCAAGATACGGCTGAATTGCTTGTGACTGAATTCGGCCATAATTTCATTCGCGTCTCCGATTCAGACGTTGAAATTGACGCCGCACTTGATGTTGATGCGGCCGAAACGCTCCAACCGCGCGCTGCCGTGGTAACGATCATGGGGCATGTTGATCACGGCAAAACCTCTTTGCTTGACGCGCTGCGCGGCACCAACGTTGTGTCGGGCGAATCAGGCGGGATTACGCAGCACATCGGCGCATATCAGGTGACGCTCAAGGATAAATCGAAGATCACCTTCCTCGATACGCCGGGTCATGAGGCGTTTTCGGCGATGCGCGAACGCGGTGCCAATGTCACAGATATCGTGATCCTGGTTGTGGCGTCAGATGATACGCCAAAGCCGCAGACGGTCGAAGCGATCAAGCATATCCAGGCCGCTGGCGTGCCGATGATCGTCGCGATCACCAAATGCGATAAGCCTGATGCTAACAGTCAGCGCGTTCGTGAACAGCTAACGCAACACGGCGTGATCGTTGAATCGCTCTCGGGGGATATTCAAGAAGTTGAAGTTTCCGCCAAGGAAAAGACGGGGCTTGATGAACTGATCGAAAAGATTCAGTTGCAGGCCGAACTTTCTGAACTGTCGGCCAATCCAGACCGCGCGGCGGAAGGCAGCGTGATCGAGGCAAAGCTTGATAAGGGGCGCGGGCCAGTGGCGACGATCCTCATTCAGCGCGGCACGCTGAAGGTTGGCGACATATTCGTCGTCGGCACTGAAAGCGGACGTGTGCGTGCAATGGTTGATGATTCCGGTCGTCAGATCAAGGTTGCTGGCCCGTCAATGCCAGTTGAAGTGCTTGGCCTTGGCGGTGTGCCATCAGCAGGCGAAACACTCACCGTCGTTGAAAGCGAAGCGCGCGCGCGTGAAGTGGCGCTCTACCGCTCAAACCTCGCGACCGCAAAACGCACAGTCTCAGCGCCTGCCAGCCTTGAGGCCATGTTCTCAGCGCTCAAGGAAAAGCAAGCTGAGGAATATCCTTTAGTCGTTAAGGGCGATGTGCAAGGCTCAGTTGAAGCAATTGTCGCTTCGCTCAACAAGATATCGAACGCCGATATCAAGGTGCGCGTGCTCAGTGCGGGCGTCGGCGGGATCACTGAAAGCGACGTGAACACCGCGGCGGCAAGTGGTGCGCCAATCATCGGTTTCAATGTGCGGGCCAATTCAAAGGCTCGCGAAATCGCCGAACGGACGAAGGTTGCGCTCAAATATTATGACATCATCTATGATCTGCTTGATGATATCCGTGCCGGAATGGCGGGCCAGCTAGGGCCAGAATATTTCGAAACTGTGGTTGGCCGCGCCGAAATCCGCGAGGTCTTCCCCGCGGGCAAACACGGCAAGGCGGCGGGCTTGCTCGTCACCGAAGGCTATATCAAGAAAGCGCTGCGCGCCCGCGTCACGCGTGATGATGTCATCGTCTATAACGGCTCGATCAGCTCACTGCGGCGCTTCAAGGATGACGTGCCTGAGGTTCGCGCCGGACTTGAATGCGGTATCACGCTTGAAGCGACGACCGATATCAAGAAGGGCGATTTCCTTGAGACCTTCGAAGTCGAAGAGCGGGAACGGGTGATATAGGCGGAAAAGTGGCACAATCAGCAACACCCGAAACCCGTTCCGTCCGCCTGCTCCGAGTGGGCGAACAAGTGCGCCATGTGCTGAGCGATATCCTCGCGCGCGGCGACGTTCATGATGATGTGCTCGCTAAGCATATGGTGAGTGTTACTGAGGTGCGGATGTCACCTGATTTGCGCCACGCGACGGTGTTTGTGAAACCGCTGCTCGGCCATGCTGAGGATGCGGTGCTCAAGGCGTTGCGAACGAATACAGCCTATTTGCAAGGGACAATCGCAAAGGCGGTCAACACCAAATATGCCGCCAAGCTAAAGTTCCTCGCGGATGATAGTTTTGATGAAGGCACGCATATCGAGACATTGCTGCGTGCACCCAAAGTTGCGCAAGATTTGGGCGGCGATTGACTTTTGATCGGGTAAGACGCATCTTACGCACATGAATATGCAAACTCGAATGTCGAGCAAGGGGCAAGTTGTTATCCCAAAAGCTGTTCGCGATCGGCATGGCTGGAGCGATGGCACGCCCTTTGATGTGGTCGATACGCCACAAGGCATTTTGCTGCGCCCGCCTTCGCCAAAAAAGGGGTCATTATCGCTCGATGAAGTGCTCGCGCGGATTCGCGCGCGGGTGAAATATATTGGGCCGCCCGTGACGATTGAGGAGATGAACGCATCGATTGATGAGATGTTTCGTGACTCCCCCGATGAGCGTTTTTAGTGCGGGGTATTGATACAAATATTTTGGCGCGGGTCATTGTCCGAGATGATCCGCTTCAAGCCAAATTAGCCGAAGCGGCGTTGCAAGACCTGGTTTTCATTTCACTGACTGTTCTCATGGAGACCGTTTGGCTTCTGACATCACGCTTTCGCATGTCACGCGGTGATATTGTTCAGTCACTTCATGACATTTTTTCATTATCAACGGTTGTGATCGAACAAGAAGCCCACGTGAACTGGGCCTTACAGCGGTTTCATGCGGGTGCAGGCTTTGCAGATATGATCCATTTAATTGCTAATCAACATACGTCAGCTTTTCTCACCTTTGATAAGACGATGGTTCAGGAAGCTGGCAGCTCGACGCCGCTCGTGATTGAGGTTTTGTCCTAACCACATGGCCAAGCTTTATTTCTATTATGCCTCAATGAATGCTGGCAAATCGACGACGTTGCTTCAATCGAGTTTCAATTATCAAGAGCGCGGCATGCACACGATGTTGTTCACTGCGGCGATTGATCATCGTTCGGGCGAAGGGGAGATTGCGTCGCGGATTGGACTGGATGCGTCGGCGCATTCATTTCGTTCTGAGACTGATTTGTTTGCTGAAATAACCACTGAGAATGCGAATCGTCCTCTGAATTGTATCCTTGTTGATGAAGCTCAGTTCCTCTCGCGCGCCCAAGTGTTTGAGCTCGCGCGGGTTTGCGATGAGTTGAATATTCCCGTCCTTGCTTATGGCCTGCGGACTGATTTCCGTGCCGAACTGTTTGAAGGCAGCGCCGCCTTGCTCGCGATTGCGGACTCACTCGTTGAGCTTAAGGCAATCTGTGAATGCGGGCGAAAGGCGACGATGAATATGCGCGTTGACGCTCACGGGAATGCAGTGCAGGATGGCGCACAAACCGAAATAGGTGGGAATGATCGCTATATTGCGCTGTGCCGCAAACATTTTATGGAGCGAGTGAATGGGTGAGACGAGCAAGCCATCGGGTGCGCGTCCTGCACCAGATGTGTCACGCGATGTTGTCGATGCGCTGTCAGCACCAATGGCAGGCGATCAAGCGATTCGGTTTGAGGTCGTGTGTGAAGCTCACCGAGAGCCACTGCGTGCTGCCTGCGCGCAGGATCAGGATATCTGGGAAATCTTCCCCTTTTCAATGATCGATGAGCATTTTGATACTGCATTTGAGGCAATGTTGCCCGTGGGTATGCGGATTGCGCTGATCGCGTTTCAAAATGAAATTGTGGTGGGCACATCATCCTATCTTGCGGTTGACCCCACCCACCATCTGCTAGAAATTGGCGGCACCTATTTCGCGCCGTCAGTACGTGGCACAGACTTTAACAGGATCGTTAAGCATCTGATGGTCAACCGCGCGATTGCCTGCGGCTTTACACGGATCGAACTCCGCGCCGATGCGCGCAACAAACGGTCATGCGCGGCGATTGCTAAGCTTGGCGCGGTCTACGAAGGGACGCTTAGGAAACACCGGATTACTTGGACAGGCCATGTGAGGGATACAGCGGTCTATTCAATTTTGGCGAGTGAATGGCCCCATGCATCACCACTATAGAGCGATATCACCCGAATTGACGAGCGATTTAATCAGGACTGCCGCGCCGCATTGTTGTGATTTCGCTTTGGGATTCCAGCGACCATCGCTCACAAACTTTCCGCTTTCATAATGGTTTGAGAAACTCCAAAGATAGGGCGTGGCGACGCCTTTTCTGCGGTAGCCAAAGCCGTTATACGCTTCAAACCGGTAAAGCGTGCGTTCGATGCTCCAATCGCTTTGCCCCGTAAAACCAAGCAGCTTGAGCGCATCTTTGGCGCTTGATTCCCAATCAGAAGGCGGGAGCCAAACGAGTGGATGGCCGCTAGGCACTTGCCGTGTTCGACTTTTCAGCGGATAATCGCCGTTATGTAGATGCGCTAAGAAATTGAAGCTCGCCTCAAGCCCGTGGATCGCGCCGATGAAATACCACGGCACGCCCACCGATTTGCCGACGCCCTCATATCGATCACGGAACGTGCGCATCGCACTCAGATGCCATGCAAGCGTTTTATCGTTGCCATCCTTTATCTCCCCAGTTGTAAAGAGGCGTGAATATTCATCCTTGAGTGCGGCAAAATTGCGTGCTTTGAGTATCGGGGTAGGGGGCTTGAGCGCATCGGGCACAATTCGTTGGCTGGTGTTCAGATCAGCTAGGAGCGATCCTGCTTCGTTGGCAATGTCGCCATTGCTGTCCGCCGCCCGGTCAATAAGTGTCACGAGTCGCGGGAGAGCAGATTGATAAAGTGAGGCCTCAGACGCTGGCATGTCGGTTGCGGACGTGTCGATCAGTGATGATTTGCGCAAAGAGAGTTGATCGGCGCTTTTTTCTAGCGCGAGGATTCGCGCGATCATCCTGACTGCCGTAAATTCTTTTCCTTGCAAGGGGATAGCGGCGATTTCATCCGGAATGGTCAGGCCGAGTAAATCGGCAATTTCCTTAACCTGCGCGAACGCTGGGCCGCCTGCAAGTGCGCCTAGCGAAACACCTGCACTCCAGCGCAGCACATCTCGCCGCCTGATAGATTGGTTTCCCATCCCGCCGTTCTCACTCCTTATCTGGCTGAGGCTAACATGATCGCAAGGGGAATGCACTTGTCGATTGTGGTGAGGGTGATAGGATGGCGCTATGTCGCTTATCATTTCTACAATTGCGCCTGACACCAAGGAAGCATTTGGAAATATCTGGATTCCGTGGTTGCGCGACACGATGGCGCGCACACCTGAGGCGGAGGATTTATTCGTGATGGCAGACCCCGCAACTTATTACCGAGCGAGCGGCGGTGAGGCGTTTCTGGCCTTGCTTGACGGGAATGTAGTTGGCGGTGTCGCTGTGAAAGGCCTAGGCGCATCGGGATTTGAATTCTGCAAACTCGTCGTCACCGACGCGGCGCGCGGGCACGGGGTAGGGAAAGCGTTGGTGCAGACTTGTCTTAATTATGCAGCGTCGGCGGGAGGCCCTTTACTCTATTTGCAATCATTCAAGGCGCTTGATGTTGCACTAGGAATTTATCGGCGGATGGGATTTATCGACGTTGCACCGCCACCAGAAATGGATGTTCTTGCGCGTACCGAAGTCATTATGGCAAAGGATATTAGGGCGTAATTCACTCTGCGGCCTCAAGCATCTCTTCACTACAATCAGCCGCATTGATCTTATGTGGCCCCGTAAATTCCATCGCATTAGTCACCGAGCCACGCCGCAGAAGTAGCAAATCTTTGGCGTAATTCTGGTTGAGTTTCCATGGCAATGCCGTCCCTTGTTTAGGGAGAATATCCTTCGCACGCGCGAAGTAACCTGAGGAGAAATCAACGAATTTCTCATACTTCATGTGCGGGTCACTAAGCCGCGGTGTCGCGATCTTGGTGCCCGTCTGGCCCATATGATTGATCACGCGGCACATATATTCCGATGTCAAATCCGCCTTCAATGTCCATGAGGCATTGGTATAGCCGAACCACATCGCAAAGTTTGGCACATCGTCAAACATGATGCCCTTATACAAAACCTTATCAGCAAAATTGACTGGCTTTCCGTCAACTGTCGCTTTCAGGCCCGCCACCATCGAAAGGTTAAGCCCCGTTGCGCTGACGATGATATCAGCATCAATCACTTTACCGCTTTTTAATTTCACGCCGGACTTGGTAAAGGTCTCAAGATGATCGGTTTCAATCGATGCCCGGCCAGCGTTGATCGCATTGAAGATGTCACTATCGGGAACGAGGCAGAGCCGCTCATCCCAAGGATTGTAACGCGGGGTGAAATGCTTTTCGATGTCATAATCGGGGCCAAGATGCGCGCGGACCGCATCGAGCAATTTGCCTTTGACCAATTCAGGCCTCTTGCGCGCAAGGTTGAAGGTAAAGAGTTGCATCAAAACATTGCGCCACCGCGTGATCATGTAAGCGAGCTTGGCAGGCAGCATCTTTTGCAACGTCACCGCAAAGGCGTCAATTGACGGGCGCGACACCATAAAGGTTGGCGAACGTTGGAGCATCGTTACATGCGCAGCGCCACTATCGGCCAGTGCGGGAACGAGCGTTACCGCAGTCGCGCCGCTACCAATAACGAGCACTGATCTGCCCTGATAATCTAGGTCTTTGGGCCAATGCTGCGGGTGAATGAATATGCCTTGATAGCTCGCGCGACCCGGATAATCAGGCGTAAATCCAGCATCATAATTATAATAGCCCGCACACATGAAGAGCATATTGCAGGTGATTGACCCCTTGCTGCTGTGCACTGTCCAGTGTGCGTCTTCGCTCGACCAATCCGCACTGACAATTTTATGGCCAAAGCGGACTTTATCTTTGAGCTTATATTCGGCAACTGTCTCGCGCAGATACGTCATGATCGTTGGGCCGTCGGCAATTGCTTTCTCCGCCGTCCACGGCTTGAACCTAAACCCAAGCGTGTACATATCCGAATCCGAACGAATGCCGGGATATTGGAACAGGCTCCACGTCCCACCGATATCGTCACGCGCTTCGAAAATGGCGTAGCTTTTGGTGGGGCATTCCTTCTGGAGATGTACCGCTGCCCCAATGCCCGAAATGCCCGCCCCAACGATCAGCACGTCAACATGTTCGATAGGCATAATCATTTTCCCGCTCGCGAAATAGCTTTCCGTAAACGTGAACCTATGCGCCTAAAGCGTCAAGTGGCTTATTGAAACTTAAGCGAAACAACTTTCTATAACGCCGCCTTCTCAAACGCCGCTGAAATCCGTAACTCAACCTTGGCACCAATGGCTGGCGCGAATTTGCTCAGGCCCCATTGCGTGCGGTCAATTGTGGTTGTTGCATGAAACCCAATCGTTTCTCTCTTTGACATGAGATTGGCACCCGCGCCTGATAATTGCGCGCTTAGCACAACCGGTTTGGTGACACCGAGCAAGGTTAGGTTGCCCATAATTTTGGCCTTATTGTCTGGCATCGGCACAACTGATGTCGAAACAAAGGTCGCGGTTGGATATTTAGCGACGTCGAAGAAATCGGGGCTCATCAGATGTTTGTTGAGATCAGCGCGTGAAGTTGCGACTTCGTTGATCGGAATGATGATCATCACCTTTGATTTCGCGGGATTGGCTTTATCGAGACTCAGCGTGCCGGTCATCTGGCCGAACAGTCCAAAATAATCGTTGAAGCCAAAATGGTTGATGGTCCAGCTGACCTGCGTATGATGATTTTCGACAACATAATTGCCGCCGCTTATCTTGGTTAGATCAACCGCGGGGGCGGCGGGCGCTGCAGGCTCGCTGTGGCTATTGGCATAAGCGATAATGGGGACGGCGGCGAGCAAGGGTAGGGCGAATAAGAAACGACGCATGAGGGGTCTCCTGATCAATAAAAGCGGGTGGCAACAATGTCGGTGCTGCTCCCTCATTCGTCAAGCACCCAGACTCAAAATCGGTCAGATTTGCACTTTCGTCTTTGCGAGGAGCGCAGCGACTGGCTGGCAAGCCAGCCGCTCAGGATAAACTGGGGCAATTGCCCCAGCGACGCGGCAATCCACTCGCCGCGCAATTGTATGGATTGCCGCGCTTCGCTCGCAAAGACGAAAGCGCAAACGTGATCGATTCAAAAGCAATTTTGAGTCTAATAGCAATCTACCCTCCTAATGTGCCCAGATTCATCAAGCAGCATGTTGAGTCTATCGGGGGCGAAATTTTCAATTTCGGCTTGGCCCGGCGGCGACCAGCGGATGTTTTTATGGCCTACGAGGCTTGTGACAGCCTGCCGAACCTTCGTGTCGGCCGCAAGCCCAATATACGACGCCGCTTTGTCTGCGCCACACACAGCAGGTAATATCCCGAAGCTATTAGGCTTTTGCGCCGCTTTAACGCCAGAGGTAGGCGGTGCTGATGCGCCAGACTTGTTATCAATGGGCGACGGCGATGCTGTCGGCCCGCACGCTGCCACTAACCCAAAAGCGAGCAAGGGCAGGATGAAAGGCCGACGAGATACCATGCCAGACGATTATCAGTTCTTTGCCTTATCCACCAATTGATTTTTGGCGATCCACGGCATCATGGCGCGAAGTTCACTGCCAACCTTTTCAATTGGGTGCGCTGCCGCTGCCTTGCGCGATGCCTTCAATTCAGGCTGACCAGCGCGGTTATCAAGTACGAAATTCTTCACAAAGCGGCCTGACTGAATGTCCGCCAAAACGCGCTTCATTTCGGCCTTGGTTTCGGCTGTAATGATCCGCGGGCCAGTGACGATATCGCCATATTCTGCGGTATTGCTGATTGAATAGCGCATGTTGGCAATGCCGCCTTCATAGAGCAGGTCGACGATCAGCTTGGTTTCATGAAGGCATTCGAAATAGGCCATTTCAGGCGCGTATCCCGCCTCTGTGAGCGTCTCAAAACCGGCTTGGATGAGGTGAGTGATCCCGCCGCACAGCACGGCTTGTTCGCCGAACAGATCGGTTTCGCATTCTTCACGGAAATTAGTTTCGATGATTCCGCTGCGACCACCGCCAACCGCACTTGCATAAGCAAGTCCGATATCATGCGCATTGCCGCTGACATCCTGATGAACTGCGATGAGGCAAGGGACGCCCCCGCCGCGTTGATATTCGCTGCGCACGGTATGCCCGGGGCCTTTGGGAGCGATCATGATCACGTCCAAGTCAGCGCGTGGTTCTATAAGACCAAAATGAACGTTGAGCCCGTGCGCGAATGCAAGCGTCGCGCCCTTCTTCATATTCGGGTGGAGGTCTTCGGCGTAAATTGCCGCCTGATGCTCATCTGGGGCGAGCACCATGATGATATCGGCCCATGCGGCTGCCTCAGCGCCGGACATGACCTTGAAGCCAGCACCTTGCGCCTTGGCAGCCGTTGCTGATCCAGTGCGGAGAGCCACGGCGACGTCTTTGACACCTGAGTCCTTCAAATTCTGGGCATGGGCATGGCCTTGACTGCCATATCCGATGATCGCAATCTTCTTATCGAGGATCAATTTGAGGTCAGCATCGGCATCATAATATACGCGCATTTTTGGTCTTTCTGTTGGGTGTGAATTAAACTGCGCCGCGACCGCGTGCCATCGCGACGATCCCGGTGCGGGCTACCTCGACGAGGCCAATCTCGCTCATCAATTCGATGAAACGGTCAATCTTTGTTGAAGCGCCGGTAACTTCAAAAACGAAACTCGAAATCGTCGTATCCACCACGCCCGCGCGGAACACTTCGGCAAGGCGGAGCGCTTCGATCCGGTGATCGCCGGTGCCAGCGACTTTAACCAATGCTAGTTCGCGTTCAACATGATCGCCGTGAACGGTCAGGTCAGTGACGCGGTGAACGGGTACCATCCGATCAAGTTGCGCGACGACTTGTTCGATCACAGCAGGCGTGCCGTTGGTAACGATCGTGATCCGGCTAATAGTGTCATCCTCGGTAATATCAGCCACCGTCAAGCTCTCGATATTATACCCACGTGCGGTAAACATGCCAGCGATGCGTGCCAGCACGCCGGGCTCATTGGTGACGGTGATCGAAAGCGTATGACGCTCGATAGGGCCAGTTTTTATATGCATCAGATCAACACCTCCCCGCGCGCAGCTTGCCGCTCTTTGTGCGCTTCCTCCCACACTTCCTTAGCAGCACCGATGTTGAGCAGCGCCACGCAGATGCCGACGCCCAGATCCGGCCACGCGGAAAGAGTGAATGCAGTTGTGATCCCTGCGATCATGATGGCGACGTTGGCGATCATGTCATTGCGGGCGGAAAGGAAAGCCGCTCGAACCATGCTGCCGCCGGTGCCGCGATGTCGGGAGAGCATCAAAGCCGCAATCGCGTTAGCGCCGAGCGCGGCGAACGCGGTGAGCGTTAGTGGTATCGCGGCAGGCGGCACCATGGCATTGAACTTGCTCCAAGCAGCCCACAAGGTCACGAACGTAGGAACCAATAGCACGAGCGCGAGAACCGATCCCAGACGCGCGCGTGCAAGCGCGCTCCAGCCGAGCGCGATGAGAATCAGCAAATTGATGCTGGCATCTTCGAGGAAATCGATGCTGTCGGCGAACAATGCAACCGATCCGATCACAATAGCGATGCCGAACTCGACACCAAAAAAACTTGATTCAAGCGCTACGACACGCTTGAGCGTGGTTTGGAGTGCGGCACTCTTCGCCATTATACCAGCGCCTTCGCTTCATCGGACATCTCACCAGAAACGACATGATCAGCCAGGATCATATCGGTATGCGCAGCGCCTGATGGGATCATCGGGAAACAATTGGCGAGTTTTGACACGCGGCAATCAACCATTACAGGGCCATCATGCGCGAGCATCGCCGCAATCCCGCTGTCGAGATCGTCTGGTTGCTCAATGCGGATGCCCTTCCAGCCGTAAGCCTCAGCAAGTTTTACGAAATCGGGGAGGCTATCTGAATAACTTTCGGAATAGCGGCTTGAATAAGTCAATTCCTGCCACTGGCGCACCATTCCCATATATTCATTGTTGAGGATGAAGATTTTGACGGGCAAGCGGTATTGCGTGGCTGTGGCGAGTTCTTGAATGTTCATCTGGATCGACGCTTCGCCCGCAATATCGATTACGAGCGCTTTTGGATTGCCAAGCTGTGCACCAATCGCGGCGGGCAGCCCGTATCCCATCGTGCCAAGCCCACCACTTGTCAGCCACTTGTTGGGGCCTTCAAAATCAAAATACTGTGCCGCCCACATTTGGTGCTGGCCAACTTCGGTAGTGATGATCGGGTTAAGCTTGTGCGTCGCTTCCCACAGCGCGCGGATTGAGCGCTGCGGCATGATCTCAGAGGTTGAGTCGGTGAAGGCAAGGCTCTTTTTATCGCGCCAGCCGTCGATACGTTTGAACCACGCCGAGAGATCTTGCTTCTGGTGCTGACGGCCTTTCCAGACCTTGATCATATCCTCCATAGCGCGGCCCACATCGCCAACAATGCCAAGGTCAACACGGACGGTTTTGTTGATTGAGCTGCGATCAATATCGATGTGGATCTTCTTTGATTTCGGGCTGAACGCGTCAAGCCGCCCCGTGATCCGGTCATCAAAGCGCGCGCCGAGGCAGATCATCAAATCGCATTCGTTCATCGCGAGATTGGCTTCGTAAGTGCCGTGCATCCCGAGCATCCCAAGCCAATCGGGGTGCGACGCGGCGAATGAGCCAAGCCCCATCAGCGTCGAGGTGACGGGCGCGCCCGTGATCCGCTGCAATTCGCGCAACATCTGGCTCGCTGCGGGGCCGCTGTTGATGATACCGCCGCCAGTATAAAGAATCGGGCGATCAGCTGCTGCGATCATTTCAACCGCAGCCTCAATCAATTTGATGTCGGGCTTAAGGCTAGGCTTATAACTTTTATGTTCAATCTTGCCGGGCTTAGTATAGCGCGCGGTGGCAACCTGCACGTCCTTGGGAATGTCGATCACAACCGGCCCTGGCCGACCGGTCGTGGCGATATGAAACGCCTCATGGATAACCTTGCCGAGCACGTCGGGGCTCTTCACCAGATAATTGTGCTTGGTGCAGTGCCGCGTAATCCCAACCGTATCCGCCTCTTGGAACCCGTCAGTCCCGATCAGATGTGTTGCGACTTGGCCCGTGATCACAACCATCGGGATTGAGTCCATCAGCGCATCGGTGATGCCGGTGACTGCGTTAGTGGCTCCGGGGCCACTTGTGACGAGCACAACGCCGGGCTTGCCCGTTGACCGCGCATAACCTTCCGCAGCGTGCGTGGCGGCTTGTTCGTGACGAACGAGGATATGTTTGATCCGGTTCTGTTTGAACAAAGCATCATAAATAGGAAGCACCGCGCCGCCGGGATAGCCGAAAATGATGTCGACACCGAGATCGCACAGCGCCTCGATGAGGATATCAGCTCCGGATTTTTCGGCGGTCATAATGGTGTTCCTTACGGTCGCTATGTGTTCTGTTGCACTGCAACGGGTTTGTCTAGAGGCGCGCGATTAGTCGTAATAAATTAAGCTGTCAACGCCTTTTGACGTAATATTATTGCTAATTCGTTGATGATATCGTTATTTACAATGGCTTCAAAGCGTGACCACGCCTTTGGCGGCTGGTTGGCAAACCATGTATATTGGCGCTTGGCGAATTGACGTGTGGCAAGCGTGGCGGCGGCTTGATGTTCAGCCCGGTGATCAGGATCAAACAGCATGGCTTGTATCTCGCGAACGCCGATAGCGCGCATTACGGGCAGTTGCGGATCAAGTTTACGCGCTGAGAGAGCGATTACTTCGTCAATCGCGCCTTGTTCGATCATCGTGTCAAACCGCGCATCACACCTGTCAAGCAACCAGTCACGCGGCGGGCTTAGGATGAGCGGATGTAACGTGATGTTCTTTGAGATGCCACCAACGCGCTGAGCCTGCCATGATTTGAGGGGGCGCCCTGTTGACCGCACAACTTCCAAAGCCCGCGCGACGCGTGTCGTATCCGCAGGTGCCAGTCGCAAAGCCGAGGGTGGGTCTTCGGTTGAGAGGCAAGCGTAAGCCTGGGCTACGTCCATCGCGCGGACTTCGGCGCGGATATCGGGATCAATATCGGGAACGGGCGCAATGCCATCGAGCAGGGTCGTGATATACATGCCCGTGCCGCCGACAAGGATGGGGAGTTTGCCCTGCGTGTGCGCTAGATCAATCGCAGCCTTTGCCTCATCGGCCCACTGCGCCGCAGAACAGGCCAGCACGCCGTCGATATGGCCAAAAAGCTGGTGTTCAGCTTGAGCTTCCTCATCAAAGGTTGGCCGCGCGGTCAGGATACGAAGATCACGGTACACTTGACTGGCATCAGCGTTGATAATCACTGAAGGCGTCATTTTTGCGAGCTGCAAGGCAATTGCAGACTTGCCGCTCGCGGTTGGCCCCGCGATAAGCGCGACAGCCGTTCGTTTTTGGGAGTACAACATGTTCATCGCCACGCTGATAGCATCAGATCGCCTCAGTGCAGGAGATATTTCTACAGCGATTGATCGGCTGGCGGCGGCGGGCTGTATGCCAAGTGAAGTGCATAAGATCGAGGCTGACAAAGCGTGCGATATCTGGATAGCGAATGAAGCTGACGCGCGCGGTGCGATTGAAGACCTTGCCACTGGGATCGATATCTTCGTTCAAAAGGCTGCTGATCGGAGGCGAAAGCTTATCATCGCTGATATGGATTCAACGATGATCACCGTCGAATGTATTGATGAGCTAGCTGACTATGCGGGGATCAAGCCAGAGATTGCGGCGATTACCGAAGCTGCGATGCGTGGTGATCTCAATTTTGAAGAGGCCTTGCGCAGTCGCGTCGCGCTCCTCGCGGGGCTGTCCGAAAGCATCATCGAAGAATGCCTTGCTGAACGCGTGGTGGTCATGGGTGGCGCGAGGACGCTTATTCAAACACTAAGTGCAGGTGGTGGATACGCAGTCCTTGTCTCAGGTGGTTTCACGCGTTTTGCCGATCCTGTGGCAGCGCAGATAGGGTTCAACGTCGCGATTGCCAATCAATT
This sequence comes from Sphingomonadales bacterium, assembly GCA_043741135.1. Taxonomy (GTDB): domain Bacteria; phylum Pseudomonadota; class Alphaproteobacteria; order Sphingomonadales; family Sphingomonadaceae; genus Aquisediminimonas. Next base: position 60,302 of record JAYUAU010000042.1, read on the forward strand.
AGGCATCAAGGATGGTGCGCTTGATGGCACGATTGTTGGGGCTATCGTCGGCGCGCAAACCAAGCGTGACACATTGTTGCGCGTGCTTGGCGAAAAAGACTGGGCGGCCTCAGATGCGCTCGCGGTTGGTGACGGGGCCAATGACATATTGATGATTGAGGCCGCAGGGCTGGGTGTAGCCTATCATGCCAAGCCCAAAACGGTGGCTGCGGCGGGCGCATCGGTGCGCTACAATGATTTGACAGCGTTGCTTTATGCTATGGGATATGCGCGGGGGGAGTGGGTGACCGACTAAGGCGCAACCACCAAACATCCTTGACCAGCAGCCTTCACCGACGCGCATAATTTCTCAGTCGCAGCCTTTGAAGCAAGTGGCCCAGCTTGCAGCCGCGTTACAGCCCCCGCTTTCACCAGAAAGGGTTGCATCGCACCCAGCGCGGGAACGCGGCCTTCAAGGCTTTCGTACAATGCCCGCGCTTTCGAAGGATCACCAAATGCACCGAGCTGAACGCGCCAGCCTTTGCTGACAACGGGCGATGGTTGCGGCGTTGGCCTTGGCGCAGGCCGCACAGAAACTAAAGGTGGCCTTACCACTGGCTTGGTCATAACAGGGTCAGACGGCGGCAGAGGTTCGTCTCTGATTGTCGGTGGGGCAGGGCGTGGGGCAGGGCGCACTGGCCTTGTCTCCGATGGCACAATGGGGCGAAGCGCAGTCTGTTCGAGGTCCCGCGCGAGGAGCAAGCCTTTTTGGCGTTCAGCAAGCGGAATGAAGCGATCCATTTGCGCAAGGCTGGCAGACGCTGGTGCCAAGCCCGACGCCGAAGCTCGTGTCATCATCGCATAAGCACGCACTAAATCTTTTGATACAAATTCGCCGTTAAACAGCGCTGTTCCGTAAATATATTGCGCGCGGGGTTCGCCTCGTTCGGCGGATGTTTTGATATAGGGCATCGCCTTTTGCCGATCACCATTGGTGAAAAGAACAAGCCCGTAATTATCAGCTGCTTGCAAATGGCCTTGCTCAGCTGCTTTGCGGTACCAATCTTCAGCAGCCCTCAAATCAACCGGAACACCGCGACCAAGCTTATACGCCTGGCCCATATTGAACTGCGCATCATCATCACCAGCAATCGCCAGCGGACGCCAAATCTTGATCGCGTCGGCGTAATCACCACGACTCCACGCTTCAACGCCTTGCTTTGTATCGGCAAAGGCAATGCTCGGCGCGGCGAGTAGGGCCAAAGCAACAACGCCGCTTCTTAGTATGCACTTCATTCATCGTCCCCAGTCACACTTCATTTAACAGTCACATACCAAAGATTGCTGAACAAGGCCTTATCAAAAATGGAATGAACGCCGCTGCGGCACAGACTTTATCGCATAATGCCGAATTCGTTAACCAAATTTTAGCCATCTTCATGCGAATTAGGCTTCACGAGAACTGAAACCTCAAGGAATTTTATGCGCATTCTAGCAATGGCATCACAAAAAGGTGGATCAGGCAAGACCACAGTGTCTGGCCATCTGGCTGTGCAAGCCCAATTGGCGGGTGCTGGCCCTGTCGTGCTGATCGACATTGATCCGCAGGGGTCGCTCGCTGATTGGTGGAATGAACGCGAAACCGAATTCCCCGCCTTTGCGCAGACAACTGTGGCGCGGCTTGCGACTGATCTCGAAATGTTGCGCCAACAAGGATTTAAGCTCGCGGTGATTGATACCCCGCCAGCGATTACAATGGCGATCCAAAGCGTTATTGCTGTGGCTGAACTGATCGTAATCCCGACGCGGCCCAGCCCGCATGATTTGCGCGCCGTAGGTGCCACAGTGGATCTTTGCGAGCGCGCTGGAAAGCCGCTCATTTTCGTCGTCAATGGGGCGACGCCTAAGGCTAAGATCACTTATGAAGCCGCAGTTGCGCTTTCGCAGCATGGCACTGTTGCCCCCGTAACGCTTCATCACCGTACCGATTACGCTGCCTCGATGATCGATGGCCGAACGGTGATGGAAATCGATCCGAGCGGACGGTCAGCCAAGGAAATCGAAGACCTTTGGCAGTATATGGCAGACCGCCTTGAAAAGAATTTCCGCCGGACAGTGTTTAGTGCGCCGGGCGCTGCGCAATCATTTGTGCCGAACCGCGCTGCGGCTGGCGGATTTGGCCGTCGCGGAGTTGGTCAATGAGCGACGTGGCACCCGACACAAGCGCAAGCAATCCGTTCGCGTCGCTCTCTTCGTCATTGTTGGCACGCAAGGGGCATGCCAAACCGGCGATGCGCCCGCAAGGCTTCCATGTGCAGCATGACACGAACACCGAGTCGCTCGATGATCTCGGCTGGAATGATATGGGACAGGATGCGCCGAGCGCAAAACTTCTCCAACTAACACCTTCTAAGGCGATGGAAAACCAAGACGACATCGAACCACCTGTGCCCGTTTTGCAGCAGCAAGAAATTGAGCGCGAATATAGGCCCGATCTTATGGCTCCCGTTAACGTTCTACGGTCGTCGCGCGCAGCACCGAGTCAAAAGGCAAAGGCAGCTTTCACGCTTCGTCTCGACGGTGACCGCCATCTGCGATTGCGTTTGATATGTGCCGTGCACCACCGTTCGGCCCAACAAATTGTAACGCAGGCGCTTGATGAATTTCTGGCGCGCCAACCAAGCAACGTCGAACTCGCGAAATCCTCACTTCCATGACCTTTAGCTTTCCCACCGGAGACGTACGATGAAGACCAAACTCTTTGTGAAATTAGCCGCATCGTCGCTGATCTTAGGGTCAGTAGTAACCGGGTGCGCGCAGAACGGAGCTACGGGTATCGCTTCGCCTTCAAGCACAAACAAGCAGATGAAAATCGCTGCTCAGGCCGCCCAGCAAGCGAACAAGGCGCTCAGCAAACGCAAGTTCGTTGAGGCGGTTAGTTTTGCCGAAGCCGCCGTGACCGCAGCACCGCAAAACGCAATTTATCGCGCTTTGCTTGGCCAAGCCTACCTTTCATCGGGGCGTTTCGCTTCGGCCCAATCGGCTTTCAGTGATACATTATCGCTCAATCCCGCTGATGCACGTACTGCGCTTAATTTGGCACTGGCACAAATCGCTAATGGCCGGAATGATGCCGCCATTCAAACGCTTGAAAGCCACCGTCAGTCACTATCAGCCGCTGATTTTGGTTTGGCTTTAGCGCTAGCGGGTGATCCAAAGGCAGCTGTTGAGCTTCTCCAAATCGCAGCGCGCGATGGGCGGGCTGATGTAAAATTACGCCAGAACCTAGCGCTATCTTATGCGCTGGCGGGAAAATGGACGAATGCGCGCGTGATGGCCGCACAAGATTTGTCGCCTGAAATGGTCGATGAACGGATGACGCAGTGGGCACAGTTCGTCAGCCCGAAGGCGGTAACACAGCAAGTTGCAACTTTGCTCGGCGTGAAACCAGTCAGTGATGCAGGTCAACCGATGCGTTTGGCTTTGGCAAATTCAGCGCAGCAATCAGCAGCGGCTGAGCCTGTTGCTGAGCCTGTTGCTGAACCAGTTGTTCAAACAGTCGCGTTTGCACCGCAAAAGGCAGAGGCACCAGCCGTCACCCCTGTATTTGAGATGGCCGAAACGCCCTTTAAGCCCGCAGTATACGAAGCGCCGCTGATCAAATCTGAGGTTGCCCCCACAAAGCAATCAGTTGCACCAATCGCACGTCCAGTTTTGCCACATGTGAAGGCGAAGTCAGTCGAAAGCGGACGTTTCGTTGTCCAGCTTGGTGCGTTCAAATCGTCAAGCAGTGCGCAAAAGGCTTGGAATAGCGCGCTCAACAAAACATCCGATCTCGTAGGCTATAAGCCCGCCACATCGCGCGTGAAGGTGAAAGCGGCATCGCTCTTCCGGATGTCAGTATCGGGGTTTGCCACGCGCGAAACCGCAGGCGCAGTTTGTGCCAAGGTGAAGGCTCGGGGCGGCGCTTGCTTCATTCGCTCTGAAGCGGGTGACGCGCCTGTTCAGTGGGTGCAACGCGAGATGGTCAAGGTCGCTAGTCGGTAATATAGCGCGGTGGCTAAACGCTCAGTATCCGCCCGCCCTTAATTGTTTTCAGCACGCGGCCTTGTGTCGGCAGCCCGTCAAACGGCGTATTGCTGGCGGCAGCTGCAAAGCCCTCGCCGCTGATCCGCCACGGCGTGTCAGCGTTGAAGATCATCAGATCAGCCGCACTACCGACGGTGAGTGATCCGCCTTCAACGCCGATGATCCGCGCTGGATTGGTTGAGAGCATCGCCATCAATCGGGGCAAATCAATCACGCCGTCACGGACGAGACCAAGCCCGAGCGGGAGTAAAGTCTCCGCCCCCGCCATACCCGGCGCGGCATCAGCAAATGGTAATCTCTTCGCCTCTGGCCCGCGTGGATCATGGGCTGAACAAAGCACATCAATCGTGCCATCGCGCACCGCCTCAATCGCGGCAAGCCGATCGCTCTCACACCTTAGCGGCGGCGAAAGCTTTGCAAATGTGCGGAAATTGCTCATTGCAATGTCTGACAGCATGAGATGAGCAGGGCTGATCCCGCACGTCACGCGAAGCCCCTTGTCTTTTGCGGCCCTGATCAGATCGAAACCGATAGCCGTTGTCACTTGGCGGAAGTGAATCGCGGCACCTGTGAGATCGGCAAGCGCCAAATCACGCGTGATCGCCATCGCTTCGGCAATTGCGGGGGCAGCGCTTAGTCCGTGGCGTGTTGCGGTTTCGCCCGCTGTGGCCACCGCTGCGCCGGTCAATCCGCTGTCTTCGGCGTGCGCAATCACGGTCAGGCCAAGCGACGTTGCATAAGCCAGAACGCGGTGCATCACGCCTGAATCAGCGATCCACTGCCGCCCCGTCGCGATTGCCTTCGCTCCCGCTTTTGCCATTAGCGCATATTCGGTGAGTTCAACCCCAGCGAGCCCTCGCGTTGCAGCGCCCAAAGGATGCACCCACAAATCAGGCTTCGCCGCAAGCGCAGACCGTTGCACCAGCCCCGGATTATCAAGCGGAGGAGCCGCATCGGGCATCAGCGCAATCCGTGTAATCCCGCCGGCTATGAAAGCAGGTTTATCAACCACGAAGACACCGAGATCAACAATCCCGGGGGCAACATACGCGCCTGAGGCGTTAACAATTTGCGCGTCACGGGTAATTGAAACTGTGCCAGTCGCGGCAATCCGATCATCGGCGATAAGTATATCACCGATTTCGGTCGTGCCGCTTGGGTCGATCAGCGTACCGCGCTTGATCGCGGTGGTCCTGCTCATGCTGCCTCTCCCCGCGCAGGCCTCGTTAGCACATCAAGGCACGCCATCCGCACGGCGACGCCCATTTCGACTTGTTCGGCGATGACTGATCGATTGACGTCGTCGGCAACATTACTTGCAATTTCAACGCCGCGGTTCATCGGGCCGGGGTGCATGACGAGCGCATCGGGCTTTGCACGCTTCAATCGTTCATAGGTAAGACCGTAGAGTGCATGGTATTCGCTGCGTGAGGGAATGAAAGCCCCCTCCATCCGCTCGCTTTGCAGGCGGAGCATCATCACCACGTCCGCGCCGTCTAGCCCCGCGTCCATATCGGTATAGGCTGTAACGCCCATCGCCTCAATCGCAGGCGGCATCAGCGTTGCGGGCGCAACCACGCGCACTTCAGCGGCAAGGCTCGTGAGCGCCAAAATATTTGACCGTGCCACACGGCTGTGCAGCACATCGCCGCAAATCGCGATCTTCAACCCTGCAATATCACCCTTACGCCGCCGGATCGTTAGCGCATCGAGCAAGGCTTGGGTGGGGTGTTCATGCTGCCCGTCACCCGCATTAAGCACGGGGCAATCGACCTTATCAGCGATGAGCGCCACCGCCCCAGAACTGCCGTGGCGGATTACAATCACATCAGCGCGCATTGCATTCAGTGTAATTGCGGTATCAATTAGCGTTTCGCCTTTCTTCACGCTTGATTGCGCGCCGTGCATATTGACGACATCAGCGCCAAGCCGTTTTCCAGCAATTTCAAAGCTAAGCAGCGTTCTTGTACTGTTTTCAAAGAAAGCGTTGATTTGCGTCAGGCCACGCAATCGTCCGTCATGCTTGGTAAGGCTGCGGTTGAGCGTGACCCATTGCTCGGCTTCATCGAGCAGATAAGTGATTTCATGCGGTTGCAAGCCTGCAATGCCGATTAAATGTCGGTGCGGGAAAAAGATTGGTGAAGTCATTAAAGGGATGTCTTAGACCGTGGTAGCGAATTGCTCAAGTGCCAGCGAAACGCAGAGCGCACAAAAATGCTGGCTCAGCGTTAACCTGACCCACCACCACCCGGGCTTGCTGGTCGTTGATCGCTGGGCTTATCGCCTACGGCTAGAATGACACCCAAAGCTGCGGCCCCCGCTGCCGAGATTCCGATCATAAGCCGGTCAGCGCCATTACTCGCTACGTCAGCACTTTTGGTTGCGGGTTGGGTGTTAGGACGCGCATTGGCCCGCGCCACTTCATTTTGCAGACGAAGCGTCGGGTTTGTCGAACTGGGTGACGTCCGCAGCGCTGAATCAAACGACTGATATCCAAGAGCTGACAGGTTGAAAACAATCGGCGCAGCGCCATTGCGCGGCACGAACACGCTTTGTCCCGGCGTTTTGATCGTCACAGTCTTGCCGCCTGATGTCACGGTGATTTCGCCCGGTGTTTCACCGCCCGCTGTATTGAGGCCGGGGCCACGGAGAACGATGAGGGAGGCGGTTTTGGGATCGACTTTGCCCGCTCCCGATATTCCGCCTTCGCTTTTGGCCATATCGGCCGCAATTTGCCCGACTTGGCCCTCTACCATCGTTCCGCGAATGCCGATTGAGGCAATCGACGTTCTGAGTGTGGTTTGACCCGGGTTGGCATGGGTTGATTTGCCTGAGAGAAATCGGAAAGCGCCCTTCACAATCGAAACGCCCACTGCACTCGCGCGGCGGCTCGGATCATAGATGAAGCGATCAACAATCAAGCGACCGTTGGGGCCAACGGTAAGCGTTGATTGATCGAGCAACATGATTTGCAATGTGCTGGCGGGCGCGGTGACAATGTCATTACCTTGTGAAACACGGTCTTTCACGCGCGCATTCACCGACGAAGCAGTTGCATTCGCCTTCACTTTCACGACGTTACGAACGGCCGTATTCACGCCGACAACTTGGCTAATCGCAGGCACGAAAGCGAGCGACACAGCTAGTGCTGTGACAATCGAAACGCCGTGATAAAGGTAATTTTTCATGGAACAGCCCCCGTCAGATAGTTTAGTTTGCGGCAGGTGACGAAGTGCCACACTTTGCAGCGATCACGGCCTTGCTGGCATCATCAATTGGTTCCGCTGCCAGCTTAGTCAGTTCGTGTTGCGCGGCTTGGCGATCATCCAATTCGCACAGCAGCACTGCATAACGGATGCGGACAGTGGTTGCGTCAGGCTCATCAAGCAGTCGCCGTTCAAGCGTTGTGGCAGCACCGGTTAAATCGCCCGCCGCGACTTGAGAATCTGCGGTTTGAAGCGCGGCCTCATTGGTTGTTGAAGCATCAATCAGTTGGTCAATCTCGGCGCCCGCAGTCTGAGCCACGGCTCCAGCGGGCAAAAGAAAGGCACCGAGCAATGCGCAAGCATGAAGGTGAAGACGGCGCTGTGATGTGATTTTCATGCCTTACTCCTAAGCGAAAACGTCAACGTTCCAAGTGAATTCGATGTACCATTGATTTCATGAGTTATTTCTCTGTTGCTGTATAGACTCCGTCCCATCCTTCACTTGGAGGATGGGCAGTGTAAAAAGTGATCCTATCGTTATAAAGATTGTATAATTTGGCCAGATCATATCTGCTAGCGGCAGGGTTTAGCAAGCCAAGTATTTTGATCGCTTCATCCCATTCTTTATTGGCATATGCGGTCAACATAGCCCCGTGATTCTCCGCAAAAGCCATGAACTCGGGGTCTGCGGATAAAGCTTCGTCACCCAGCAAAACGCGCACCGTCTCAGGCGCCTCGCGGCCCACAACGCGCACTTTATCGAGAATAAGCGAGGCGAATTGGGGGATATGCCCGTGCAGTGCGCTGCCAATAGCGATCTGAACACCGTAAAATTTGGTGAGGCCTTCAATCCGTGAAGCAAGGTTCACCGTATCGCCGATGAGCGAATATGACAGCCGCTGCTTTGACCCCATATTACCAACGCAGCACGGCCCTGAATTTAAGCCAATGCCCACTTTAACGTCGCCGGGCCACGGTTCCAAATCTTGCGATTGCATTTCGATATTGAGCGTTTTGAGCCGTGCAACCATCGCGAGCGCACCGCGTGCGGCATTTTCATATTGGTCAGGATCATCAAGCGGCGCATTCCAAAACGCCAAAATGGCATCACCAATATATTTGTCGATCGTCGATTTATGGCTTAGCAAAAGATCAGTCATCGGTGTGAGAAAGCTGATCAGGAAGCGGATGATTTCATTCGGTTTAAGCTTTTCTGAAATACTTGAAAAGCTGCGGATATCGCAGAATAGCACGGTCATATCGCGCTCTTCGCCGCCAAGGTTTAGCTCGTCGGGGTTTTCTGCGATGCGGCGAACAAGTTCGGGTGCCAGATATCTGTCAAACGCGCCGTGGATGTAAGCGCGCTGTTTTTCCTCGCGGTAATAGATCAGCACGGTGCCAAGCAGATAAGCGACCAAAAGTGCGAGCGTTGGCCATGTCGGGTCTATCAGGAAATCATAATGTTTAAACGCAAGCCAGCTCCCCCCGATAATGCCTGCGATGACAGCACCCCCGAACAACGCGCCAAATCCAGCGCCCAAGCGTGGTAACAAAAGCACAAGCGCAAGCCCGAAGAGCAGCAGGACGAAACGTTCCGCGCCAATGACCCAATCGGGGCGGTATAGGAATTTCTTAAGCACCATTTGTTCAACTGCCTGTGCGTGAACAACCACGCCAAGTTCGGTGTCATTGAGCGGGGTAGGGCGGAGATCGCGCAAACCAATCGCGCCCGTTCCAATGAAAACGATATGTCCCGCGAACAGTCGCTGCATTTCCGCAGCTGGCAGGCTGTTCGAAAGGATTTTCCATGCGGGCACAATCCGCTGCGGTGCTGGCTTCGTGTAATGCATCCAGAGCGCGCCTGTCCGCGTTGTTGGCACTTCAAAGCCAGCGACTTGCAGCGCTACAACATCGCCGGGTGACCCCGCTTCACCGCTGCCATCACTCGTTTTCACGATGACCGAATTAGCTTGTCGCGCGATCCGCACCGCCTCAAGCGAGAGCGAGGGAAGCATTTCTCCCTTTTGGATCGCAATCAGCGGCGCACGGCGGATGATTGAATCAGGGTCAGGCTCGATGCTCAGAAACCCGCTGCCCGCAGCAGCTTGATCAAGCGCGGGTAGAGGCAGCACAGCGTCGCTATAGTGCGGAACCGATGATGGCTGGGTACCTGACACTGCAAAACCGACTTTGGAACGTGCAAATGAAGCTGGTTTTTCGCGCGTTAGAAAATAACCGTTTATAGAGGGGGTCGCCGCCAAAACTTGCGCTAGCTGTGCGTCGTTATCGGGCAAGGTGTTGAGTGCGCGCGCGACTTGTGGTTCGCTCGCCGCAAAACGCTTTGAGAGCGCTTGCGGCGACGTGCGGTCGGGTTCTGAAAAGACGATATCAAGCGCGATGGCCGCAGCGCCCGCTTGCCCAACCGCGAGCACGAGCCGCGCGATATCAGTGCGTGGCCAAGGCCACTGCCCATATCGGCGGATCGTTTCATCGTCGATATCAACAACGCGAACCGCCGCATCTTCATAGGGGCGCGGGCTGATTTTCTGATAGGTATCAAAAACCTGCAAGCCAATCCCTTGAAAAATGGGGGATACGATAGGGATAGGGAAGGTTTGTAGCACCGCGATGACCAACACTGCGAACAGCCCTGGTGCAGTCTGCAACCCCTGCTTTCGCCACCATTTTTTGAGCGAGGTGGTCAGGACTGTCATATTGCACGAACGGTCTTAGGCTGTTGTTGTGTCGCGCAGTGAATGCCGCCGCCCGCTTCGCCCAGTGCGTCTATATTAAGCGCGATCATTTTACGCCCGGGATAAAGCGAAGCAAGCAGTGATTTCGCACGCGCATCTGCGCTGCGATCACCAAATTGAGCCATGATAACCGCGCCGTTGCACACATAATAATTGACATAGCTCGATACGAATTCAGGATTATCCGACCTGATGTCAACGGGCTCGGGTAGGCGAATGAGATCAAGCCTCTGGCCGCGCACATCGCGGGCGCCTTGCAATATGCGAAACGTTTCGAAGGCGGCAATTGACCACGGATCTTCGTCGTCAATTTCATCACTGATTTGAATCAACACCTTGCCCGGCGCGACAAACCGCGCGAGCGCATCAATGTGATAATCGGTAATATCCTTTCCCTTCACGCCGGGCGCCCAGATGATTGATTTCGCTCCCAACGCGCGCACAAGTGCTTTGCCGATCTGATCAGCTGAGCCTTTGTTGCGATTGGGGTTCACCCAACAACTAGCGTGGGCTAGCAAAGTGCCAGCGCCGTCATGTTCAACGCCGCCTTGTTCGCCGATCAGTCCGGTTTCAAGCAAGGGTAGTCCAAGCCGTTTCGCGACTAATGTTGCGATTTGTCCGTCTTTGCGATGCGCTTGTTTGTTCCCCCAGCCGTTAAAGCGAAGATGAGAAACCGCCAGATTGCCTGCGCCATCCTGAACGAAGGTAGGCCCTGAATCGCGGCACCACAGATCTTCAGTAGGGATATCCCAAATTTCGACCGCCCTGCTCAGCTGCCGACGCGCTGAAATCGCGGGCGCGCCCGAAACGAGCATGACAACAGGTTCAAATTCAGCGATTGCATTGGCAATTGAAGCAATATTGGCTTGAACGTCGGTAAGCGACTGTCGATCATAAACCCGTAAGCTAACTGGCCATTGCATGAAGGTTCGCTCATGCGACGCGTCTTCAGGCGGCATATGATAAAGCGCAAGCCGAGGATCAGGGGCGAGTCTGAAGGCCTTAGCACCTTGAACGGGTGAAGTGGAGACGGTGCCAAAAAGCGCAGCACCTGCGATTGCAAAAGTGTTTTCTATGAACCCGCGTCTTTGGATTACCATTGTTGATTACGGTTCGACAATGTTGAAGGTCGAAGGCGGGTTTTCAATTGCCGCCTGAAATGCCGCAATCGCAGCCCGGTCTCCCTCCACTTTCAGTCCCGCTGCTTCAAGCTGCGCGAGCGGCAATTTTAAGAAGATCAGGCCAAGAAACAATTGTCGCGGGCCCGAAAGTGTTGCGGTAGGGGCGGCATCGGTCGCCCCCATTTCGCTCACCATCACCGAATTGCCAATGGTGATTGATGCGGTTTCGGCGCGGTCTGTGAAACTGAGATTAAAACTCACTTTGCGGCTTCCAATGATCGCTGGATCAAGCCGCGTGGCGACTGACTCAAGCAGCATTTCAGTGGGGATGGCGGCGATCAAATCTAGGTTTGCGGTTGTAGACGTCGGCCTAATGCCTTCTCGTAAATCGCGCGCGGCAGAGAGATACATATTGCGCCACGTTGATGCTTCGGCCTGATATCCCTGTTGTTCATAGCTATCAGCCAGCAGCGCGCGACCAGCCTTATTGCCGGAATCGGCAAACACCAGTTGGTTGAGTAAATCCGATGACCAACGATAATCGCCCTTCGCCATTGCAGCCTTGGCGATCTTGAGCACTTTGGCAGCCCCGCCCATTGCTGCGACATAGCGCGTGGCGCGCTCGGTTGGGATATGCGCGTTCAAATTGGCAGGTACGCCGTCATACCAGCCCAAATAGCGCTGATAAATGGCTTTGCTATTGTGGCTGTAAGTGCCGTAATAGCCGCGCGTATACCATTCCTGTGCAAGTGCTGCGGGCGGTTTGATCGCTTCGGCTATCTCAGTGGCGTTCAGTCCCTTGTTCATCAGCCGCACTGATTGATCGTGCAGATATTTATAATTATCGCGCTGGATCGTCAGGTAATGATTGACCTCGCTTTTGCCAAAGTGGGGCCAGCAGTGGCTCGCTGCGACGGTATCTGTTCGGTCTCCGTAAAGGCGGATCGCTTCAGTCAGATATCCCGCCCATTTAGAAGCGTTGCGCACCAATGCACCGCGCGGAGTGAGGATGTTATGGAGCGAGCACGTTGCGATTTCACCAATCAGCAGTGTCTTTTGCGCGGGCAGCATGACATTGAGTTCAGCCGGAGCCTCAGTTTCGGGCACCATTTGGAATTCGAGCGTGATGCCGTCGATGGTGCGCGTCTCGCCGGTTTTGCGGACGGTATCGGTGGGTGCGATCAACGTAATCCCGCCCGTTGGGATTGCCGCGCCAATCCCGGATCCCATTTGCCCTTGCGCGCCTGGCGTTAATGAACTGCCAAACTGATAATTGGCGCGTCTGCTCATCGCGACGCCTGCAATTACGTTTTCTGAGGCTGCTTCAGAAAGGAAATGCTCAGGCGCGATGATGCTTACTGCGCCCGATTTAACCTCTTCAAGGCTCGCCACGCCCTTCACGCCGCCAAAGTGATCGCCGTGGCTGTGCGTATAGATGATCGCTTTGACGGCGCGTTTGCCAAGCTGTTCGTTGACAAGTGCGAGCGCAGCGGCGGCGGTTTCCTTCGTGGTCAATGGGTCGATTAAAATCCACCCGCTCGCGCCGGCAATCACGGTCATGTTTGACACGTCAAACCCGCGCACTTGCCACACGCCATCGGAAAGTTTGAACAGTCCGTGTTTGCTGAGCAACCTCATGTGACGCCACAGACTTGGATTGACCGTGGGAGGTGCTTCACCCTTCATCCACGCATAAGCATCAAGGTTCCACGCGGTCTTACCGTCAGCGGATTTGATAATCGGATCGCTACGAGTGGCGATGAACCCGCGCCGCGCGAACTCAGCGTCTTGGCCAGTTTCAGCGGGAAGTGCTGCGCGCTCAGTGGCCTGCGCGGCAATCGTTGCTTTGCTGGCGATCTTTGGCGCTAAATCGGGTGTCTGCGCAGAAAGGCCAGAACCTGCGGCAATCAGCAAGAGTGGAAGGTGTTTCATATTATCTCCAATCTCGCTCAGTGTAGCCGCGCACGAAATTGTGTAAAGCGATCTCAACCTAAAGGCGCAGCCCCGTCGTTTCGTCCAGTCCTGCCATCAGGTTGAGTGACTGGACGGCAGCGCCGGCGGCACCTTTGCCAAGGTTATCGAGCACGGCAACTAAGCGGGCTTGTGTATCATCCTCATTTGCAAAGACGAACAGATCAAGTCGATCGGTGTTGGCCGCATGTTCTAATGTGAGATTGGCTTCATCAAAATCGGTAACAACGCGAACGATGCGAGACCCTGAATAGTACGCAGTGAGCGCATCGCGGATTGACCTTGCAGAGGGCGGCATGGGCATTGCCCCCATCATCAGCGGCACATCAACGATCATCCCACGGTGCGTGTTTGCCACCGCAGGCGCAAACAATGGCGGATATTTCAATCCGCACTGCTGTTGCATTTCAGGCACATGTTTATGCGCCAGCGAGAGGGCGTATGTGCGCCATGCTGTATTAGTTTCGTTGGTTTCGAACTCAGCGATCATAGCTTTCCCACCGCCTGAATATCCTGACACTGCATTAGTGGTCAGCGGCCAATCTGCGGGGATTAGTCCGGCCGAAACTAGCGGCGCGATCAGAGCGATGAAGCCGGTTGAATAGCAGCCTGGGTTCGAAACACGCATCGCGTTTGCGACGGCATCATGGCCAGAGATTTCTGGGAAGCCATATGTCCATCCTGCCGCTGTCCGGTGCGCGGTTGACGCATCAATCACGCGCGTTTTACTGTTTTCGATCAGCGACACAGCCTCACGCGCGGCATCATCGGGTAGGCACAAGATAACGATATCCGCCGAATTTAAGGCTGCTTTGCGTGCAGCTGCATTTTTGCGCTGCGCCTCATCAAGCACCATGAGCGAAAGTTCGGCGCGCCCGCTCAGCCGCTGACGAATTTCGAGGCCCGTCGTGCCGATGGCGCCGTCAATGAAGACGTTGACCGTCACGAGACAAGCCGTTTCCGCGCGGTGATCCCCACGCCCTCATGTGCGCTGGCGTAACGTTCAGTAACGATATCAAGCGGCTCAACCACCGTTTTACCGTGGTGGAGGTTGGCATGGACGAGAGTGGTGGCATCGCGCATAATCCCGACATGCCTCGGCAAAAAGACCAGATCACCGCGCTGTAACGGCTCCTCGGCTGCTAAGGCTTCGCCAAAGGATTTTGCTTGCATGTCACTATCACGCGGTGCCGTCATCCCAGCAGCGGCAAAAGCGCGTTGGACTAGGCCTGAACAGTCAATCCCAGCGCCGCCGCGACCACCCCAGACATAGGGCATGTCCAGAAAGCTGAGCGCGACCTCAACGGGGTCAGCAGGCGTTGCGACAGGCGCAACTGCGATCGCAGCGCTTAATCGATCTGCCATTATGTAGCCGACATAATGGTCATGCCCGCAATATCCCCACGCCCATCCGCCTGAAACGTCAAGCAACCAAAAGCGTTCACCGTAAAGCAATTCGCTTCCCGCTTCGCCGTCAGGTTTATGGTAGATAAGTGAATGAGGAACCGCGCACATCCGCTCGACCGGAACCGCGTAATGCGGCGAAAACATCTTCCCCGCGAGCGCAATCTCGGCAAGGTCACCGCGAATGGCATTGGTTCGCCGATCAAATGACCGCGATGGGCCATTTAGGCCAAAGGTAAGGCGGGGTTCAATCATCGCGCGCCGCGATAGACGAGGGCGCACCAAAATAGCAATGGCGGAGCGAGCCATAGCCCGCCCCGCCATGTGCGTTTAGTCGTTTGCTTAGTCTTTCATGCCCGCAGGCACATGGCCACCATTGGCCGCGAGCTGGTTCATCACTTGACGGTGAAGCCAGATGTTCATCGACGCTGAATCGCCCATGTCGCCGGTGTAGCCAAGCTCAGTTGCCAATTCCTTGCGGTTGCCAAGGCTCGAATCAAGACCGCAAAGCTTCATCAGATCAACAATCGATGTGCGCCAATTGGTTTCATAATTCACTGACGCAGCAGCCGCTGTCAGGATGGCTTCAACGTCAACTGGGGCTGACGGGGCAGCCGCAACAGCGGCGGCGGCAGGCGCAGAGACGGGCGATGGGGCAGCGGCGGCCGCTGGTTTGCCAAAAATCGCGTCTTTAATTGAACTAAAAATACCCATGATTACTCCTAACAATGATCATGGCGTCGAATCGCCATGGCTTTATATCGCGCGCTGGTGTTACACTTGTTCGGGGGCCGATGCCAATGCAGCGGTTTCATGTGATTTGTTTCGGGAGGAGTTTGTTTTATGGATATTCTTGGTCAATTATTGCAGGGCGCCATGGGCGGCCAAGGCACGGGCGGCAATCCGCAAATTGACGTTGGTGGCCTCGCCAGCCAGTTTGGCCTTTCGCCTGATCAAGCCAATGCAGCCGTCGGTGCGCTGCTTCCCGCTGTGCTTGGTGGCATTCAAAAGAGCGAACAAAGCGGCGGGCTTGGCCAGATTGCTGATATCGTCAGCGGCATGGGAGCGCCTGAACAAGATGTTGATAATGGGAACAATATTCTCGGCCAGATCTTTGGATCGAAAGACGTAAGCCGTCAGGTCGCAACCCAGGCTTCGGCGCAAACGGGGATTAGCGATACGATCCTAAAAGCAATGCTGCCCGTGATCGCAGGCCTAGTGGCGCAGCAAGTTGCGAAAAAAATGGGCGGCGGCGTGATGGGTGGCCTCGCGGGCACTCTCATTGCTTCGATGCTTGGTGGTTCTGCGGCGGCCGCTCCCGCTCAACAGCAGCAAGGCGGCGGCGGTATTGCCGACATATTGGGCGGGCTTGCGGGATCGCTTGGTCAAGGCGGCTCAGGTGCGAACCCGCTTGATTCGATCCTCGGCGGGCTGATGGGTAAACGCTGAAGCGTGATGACATATCGCTGAATCGTCTTTGCGAGCGAAGCGCGGCAATCCATACTATGGTGCCGCGAGTGGATTGCCGCGTCGCTGGGGCAGATGCCCCAGCCTGTCCAGAGCGGCTGGCTTGCCAGCCAGTCGAAGGGCTCCTCGTGGGAGACGATTTAGCGAAATGTCACCCCACCCTAAAGCGGCGGATATTTTGATTTAAGCACTTCATAGGCGGCGCGCAGGCCAAGCGCGTCGCCACCTTTTGGCCGGCCTGATTTGGTTGAAGGTCGCCACGAAAAAGTATCAAAATGCGCCCACGGCGTTCCCAGCGTCACAAATTTGTTCAAAAACAACGCCGCTGTAATCGCACCCGCAAAGCCGCCGTCGGATGAATTAACACAGTCAGCAATGTCTGAATTCAACATATCGTCATAACCCGCCCACAAGGGCAGACGCCATATTGGATCACTCACCGCATTTGACGCCGCCGCAAACGCCGATGCGAGATCTTCGTCATTGGAGAAAAATGCGGGGAGATCAGGCCCGAGTGCCACCCGCGCGGCCCCTGTCAGCGTCGCAAAATCGATCATCATTGCTGGCTTATCTTCACACGCGCGCGTGATCGCATCGGCAAGAACCAGTCGCCCTTCAGCATCGGTATTGTCGATTTCAACGCTCATGCCGTTACGGCTTTTGAGCACGTCGCCGGGGCGAAACGCATTGCCCGCAATCGAATTTTCAGCCGATGCGATGAGCAGATGAAGCCGCACGGGCAGCCGCGCATCCATGATCAGTTTGGCAAGCGCCAGAGCATGCGCGGCACCGCCCATATCCTTTTTCATCAGCCGCATCGAATTACCCGGTTTGATGTTCAGCCCGCCGCTATCGAAGGTAATGCCTTTGCCAATGATGGCAATCCGAGGGTTAGCGGGATTTCCCCATTCAACTTCAATGAGGCGCGGCGCATATTTCTTGTCCGCCGCCATCCCGACAGCATGGATCATCGGATATCCAGTTTCGAGATCAGCACCCTTTGTCACCGATAATTTGGCATCATGCGTCTTGGCGAGTGCTTCGGCGGAGGCGGCCAGTTCGGCTGGCCCTAGATCAGCAGCGGGTGTATTCACCAAGTCACGCACAAGCGCGGTGGCCTCTGCCAACATCACGACCTCTTTGATCGCCGCCGGATCGCTGGTCAGCAAAACGCGTTGCGGGATGATATCAGGCTTAGCGAGATAGCGCGTGAAGTGATGATGCGCGAGCAACCAACCAAGCGCAGCGGCACCGGGCGCGCCCTCTGCAAGGCGGTAAGTTCCGGCAGGTAATTTGCTCGCGACATTTGCCAAATGCCAAATATCGGGGGCTTTCGCAGCGCCGGCGATCACAGACCAATCATTGCCATTATCGCCCGGAATAATGACAAACTCGCCCGGCTTGGCTGTGAAGCGATTGGCGTTTACGAGAGACCTGACGCGTTCAGGTTGCGCCGCGAGCCAATCATCAAAGCTGTCTTTGCTTATGCTATAAATCGTTTGCGCGGATTGGCCTTTGTCAGGCTGGAGCAGGGCGGCAAAATCGGTCATATAGGCACACCAAACAAATCATGTTCATCAGCATCCTCGATCAAAACCGGCACAATATCGCCCAGTGATAATCCTCCGCCATCACGCAGGAACACATTGCCATCAATCTCTGGCGCGTCAGCTTGCGAGCGCCCGGTTGCGCCGCCTTCGTCGTCGACCTCATCGATGATCACATCCAACCGGCGGCCCACTTTGGCAGCGAGCTTTGCTGCTGAAATCGCGGCGGTCTTCTCCATGATCCGTGCATAGCGTTCTTCCTTCACTGCTTCGAGAACGGGGTTGGGGAGCGTATTAGCCGCAGCGCCATCAACGGGTTCAAAGCGGAACGCGCCAACACGGTCAAGCTGCGCTTCGTCAAGCCAATCAAGCAGATACTCAAAGTCAGCTTCAGTCTCACCGGGGAAGCCAACAACAAAGGTCGAGCGGATCGTGATGTCGGGGCAAATTTCACGCCATTTGTGAATGCGTTCAAGCACTTTGGCTTCGTTTGCAGGGCGCTTCATCGCTTTGAGCACCGATGGTGCTGCGTGCTGGAACGGGATATCGAGATAGGGCGTGATCAGCCCATCTGCCATCAGCGGGATCACCTGATCGACATGGGGGTAAGGGTAGACATAATGGAGCCGCACCCAAGCCCCCAACTTGCCTAGTTCACGTGCCAGATCAGTCATGTGTGCGCGAACGGGCGCACCTTTCCAATCGCGCGGTTCATGTTTGATATCAACGCCGTAGGCTGATGTATCCTGACTGATCACGAGCAATTCGCGCGTTCCCGCCGCGACGAGCTTTTCGGCTTCGCGAAGGATGGCGTCGGGGCGGCGGCTGACCAGATCACCGCGGATGCTCGGGATGATGCAGAATGCGCAGCGGTGGTTGCAGCCTTCGGATATTTTGAGGTACGAATAATGGCGCGGCGTCAGTTTCAGCCCGCCCTCTGGCACCAGATTGAGGAAAGCGTTAGGCGGAATGGGGGCTGCGGCGTGAACTGCACCGACTACCGCTTCATATTGATGCGCACCGCTGATCGCTAATACCTTCGGGAATCGCGCGCGGATCATTTCGGCTTCTTTACCGAGGCATCCGGTGACAATCACGCGGCCATTTTCAGCGAGCGCTTCGCCAATGGCTTCGAGCGATTCTTCTTTAGCAGAATCAAGGAACCCGCAGGTATTGACCAGCACCACATCAGCGCCCGCATAATCAGGCGAGAGGCCGTATCCGTCTGAACGAAGCTTCGTTAGGATGCGCTCACTATCAACGAGCGCCTTAGGACAGCCGAGCGATACCATGCCGATTTTGGGCGCTGAGGGAAAAATTGTTGCCATGGCGCTGCCCACTACTGCGTTGCGCGGCAAATGTCACCTCATCGCTCAGGTAGCTGCCGCAACGGATCAACGGGCACGCGGTTTTTGCGCATTTGGAAAAAGAGCAAGGGGGCTGCTCCGGTTCCTGCCTTGCCAATGATCTGACCGCGACTGACTTTTTGCCCGCGCGTAACGCTCGCTTGGCTAGCGCGACCGTAAGCCGTGATCCACCCGTCGCCGTGTTTAACGAGGATGAGACCGCCGTAGTTCGCCACATTATCGCCGACGAATGCAACAACGCCGTCTCCTGATGCGCGGATTGCCGATTGCTGCGCGACTGCAATATCAATGCCTTGATTGATGCTCCCTTCGCCAGCGACGCCAAAGCGCGATGCTAACCGGCCAGCGGCAGGCCAAACAAAACTGCCCTTGAAGCCTGCGGGAACTGCAACCGAAACGTCGGCGCCAAGCGCGCGTTCGGGAGCCACGGTTGCAACCGCCACGATTTCAGTCGCAGGCTCTCCGCCCGTCAAAATATCCTCAATATCAAGCTTGAACGCGGCGGCGCGCGCCTCAATGGCATCATTGCTCGGCGCGGCGAAGGCAGGGAGCAGTAGCCGCTGATTAAGCCGCAAAGTGAAGGGTTCTCCAAGCGCGTTAAGCTCAATCAATTTTGACCAACTCGTGCCATAGGCTTTGGCAATCGCAATCCCCGTTTCACCGCTGCTGACTTTGTGGAATCGCCCCGCAGGCACGGTGATGCGTTGGCCCGGGCGGATCGTAAACGGTGCGCTTAGGCCATTGATCCGGGCAAGCGTTTCGGAGCCTGCACCCGTCTTTTCACCAATTGCGCGCAGTGTATCACCGGGCTGAACAATATATGTGCTCGCTTCAACATCGGTGGCGTTTGCCACCACAGGGCGCATTTCCCACACCGGCACTTCATCAAATAATGTATCGAGTTCGGGTTCGATACGGGGGGCATCTAAACCTATGTCGCTCGACGCACTTTGCGGTGTTGTGCCTTGTGGGATACAACCGCTGACAAGGCATCCGAGCAAGCACAGGATGAAAATTCGTATCATTTGGCCACAAGCTTGGTAAGGCCACCCATATAGGGAAGAAGAATGGTGGGGACGGTAACGCTGCCATCCGCCTCTTGATAATTCTCAATGACGGCAACCAGCGCGCGGCCAACGGCAAGCCCTGATCCGTTGAGGGTATGCACAAAGCGTGTCGCTTTCTCACCCCCTTGGTCTTTGGCTGGGCGGTAGCGCGCATTCATCCGCCGCGCCTGGAAATCGCCGCAATTCGAACAGCTTGAGATTTCACGGTAGCGATTTTGCCCGGGCAGCCAGACTTCGAGATCGTACGTCTTGCGAGCGCTGAACCCCATATCGCCGCTGCACAACAGCATCCGGCGATAAGGCAGTTCAAGCCGGTTGAGCACGGTTTCCGCGCAAGTGGTCATCCGCTCATGTTCGCTTTCCGAATCCTCAGGGCGGGTGATTGAAACGAGTTCAACCTTGTCAAACTGATGCTGCCGCACCAGCCCGCGCGTATCGCGGCCCGCTGAACCTGCTTCGGAACGAAAACACGGCGTCAGCGCAGTAAAGCGGAGGGGAGTGCTCAGATCGCCAATGATTTCGCCGCTGACGATGTTGGTCAGGCTGACTTCAGCGGTGGGGATTAGCCAGCGACCATCCGTTGTCTGAAACGAATCGTCAGCGAATTTGGGAAGCTGACCAGTGCCAAAGAAAGCCTCATCGCGGACGAGCAAGGGCGGCGCTATTTCTTCATAGCCAAATTCACTCGTGTGAAGATCAAGCATATATTGGCCGAGCGCACGCGCGAGTCGCGCTGTTTGACCGCGCAGATACGCAAAGCGCGCGCCTGACACTTTTTGCGCGGTTTCAAAATCAAGCCCGAGCGGCGCACCAACGTCAAAATGTTCGCGCGGGGCGAAATCAAAATTGCGAATAGTGCCATTGGTGGCGGTCACCACATTTTGGTCTTCGTTACTGCCTGTTGGCACGTCATCAGCGGGTAAATTGGGGATCGCGGCCAGTTTGGTGGTAAGTGCTTCGTGAGCGCTGCGTTCGTCTGCCTCTAGCCTTGGAATGTTCTCCTTGAGCTCTGCGACTTCGGCCATGAGCGCGGCAGCGTCATCGTCGCGCTTTTGGGCTTTTGCAGCGCCAATTGCCTTTGATGCTTCGTTGCGGCGAGCAAGTGCGGTTTGAAGCTCAGTCGCCAGCGAACGCCAACTTTCATCAAGCACAATCAGCGCGGGCGCTAGCGGCTCAACACCGCGCCGCTTCAGGGCATCATCAAATGCCGTGGGATTTTCGCGGATCGATTTAATATCATGCATGGCAGCAGGCTATGGCGCGGCGATGCTGGTGATGCAAGAAGGGCGTCTCCAGCATAGTGCCGGAGACGCCCCTCGGGTCGCATCATTGACGCTAAGTTAAGCGTCTTTTTTCTTGATCAACCGGCGGCGTGCCACGAGGGCCGCTGCAGCTGCGCCGAAGAGAAGCACCATGGGCGGTGCCGGAACTTCAGTTCCGCCCGTCGTTCCTGAGGTTCCCGTCGTTCCTGAGGTTCCCGTAGTTCCAGACGTTCCCGTAGTTCCAGACGTCCCGGTAGTTCCGGATGTTCCCGTGGTTCCGGATGTCCCTGAAGTTCCAAAGCTCGTCGAACCAGTGGTTCCCGACGTGCCAGATGTCCCTGAAGTTCCAGATGTCCCCGAAGTTCCGGATGTGCCTGAGGTTCCAGATGTGCCTGAGGTTCCAGATGTCCCTGAGGTTCCGGATGTGCCTGAGGTTCCAGATGTGCCTGAGGTTCCAGATGTCCCTGAGGTTCCAGATGTCCCCGAAGTTCCGGATGTCCCCGAACTCGACGTTATGTTGCCCGATGTGCTCGATGAAGTCGTGCCCGAAGTTCCTGACGTGCCAGAACTCGACGTTATGTCGCCCGATGTGCTCGACGAACTCGTGACGTTACCCGAAGTGCTTGATCCGCCGGAGCCACCTGACCCACCCGAACTTACGTTTCCGCTTGATCCGCCGGAACTGACGTTACCGCTCGATCCGCCAGAACCGCCCGAGCTGATGTTACCGCTTGATCCGCCGGAGCCGCCAGAACCGCCCGATCCGCCAGAGCTGATGCTGCCGCTCGATCCGCCAGACGATGTTGATGTGCTCGATCCGCCAGATGTGCTGGTTAGGCCGCCTGATCCACCAGAACCGCCTGATCCGCCCGAAGATGTCGAACCGCCCGACGTTGATGTCGATCCGCCTGTCGTGCTCAAACCGCCTGATGAAGTCGAGCCACCACTGCTCGTAGACGTAATGATAACGCTTCCACCGCCACCGCCACCGCCGCCTGAGAATCCACCAATAAAGCCGCCGCCGAAGCCGCCACCAAATCCGCCGCCACCGATAACAACAGGAACGCCGCCACCGCCACCGCCGCCATATGACGGACCATCGTCACGGTAAGGTAATTCAGGGTAGGGTAGGGGCGCGCCACCGCGGCTGGCGATGCTTACGCTTTGCGGTGCGCATGATAATTGTGTCGTGGTGGTCACTGTCCGTTTGATGCGCTTCACAACGCGGCGTTGGCTTGTTTTGTAAGCAACGCGCTTGCGCACAATCTTTGCCGCTATATGTGATTTCACATGAGCTGAACGGGGTGCAGGGTTGCTCGTCGCTTGCATCGCGCCGCCGCCAATCAAAGCTCCCCCGCAAGCGCAGGCGCAAAGTTTTCCAAGTGCCATCCGAACCGACATAATCTTTATCCTGCTTTTCCGGCCCCACTCATACCCACAGACCACCTGTTTGCGCTGAGACCGAGTTCACTAATTGCTACAAGGGCAGAACTTCTAAAGCCCTGCAACCCGATTAACCCTGATTATCTCAATTTATTCCTAATTAACCAAGCCTGTTTGAGTCTCATTATGGTTAATGTCTCATTTGGGGGCTGTTTAGCAGATATAAATGAACATCGGCTGTCTCAACCGGCTCAATCAGGGGTGGATCGCGCTCACCAAAATCGACTCGATTCGCATCTAAATTTGAAGGCGAGCGTGTCTTGTATCGCGAACGTCACGCCGTTATAGGCCCGCGATATAAGAGCAAGCATTAGCATTGGTGATATGCTGAGTGCTTCGGTGAGGAAAATTGCAATGGCGTCTGTGTTGAACAAAGCGGGTGTTTCACCCAGTATTGAAACCACCCTAGATCCTGACTATCGCCCACGGGATGACGAGCCGTTCATGAATTCCTCGCAAACTGCGTATTTCCGCGCGAAGCTGGTCGATTGGAAGGAATCGCTGCTCCGCGATTCGAATGACACATTGGCAACATTGCAAACCGAGTCGCTTCGTGAACCTGATGTAACTGACCGCGCTTCAAGCGAGACTGATTGGTCGCTAGAACTGCGGACGCGTGACCGTCAACGCAAATTGATCTCGAAGATTGATGCGGCTTTACGCCGCATTGAAGAAGGCGAATATGGCTATTGCGAGGTAAGCGGTGAGCCAATTTCGCTCGGGCGGCTCGAAGCGCGACCTATCGCGACAATGTCAATCGAAGCGCAAGAACGGCATGAGCGTAATGAAAAAGTCTCTCGTGACGAATGATCGCTTAACCCTTTGAGTTTTTGACCGTTTACTCTTTGAAAACAATTAGATGTTATCCCGCGTAAATGGACTTATCAAACACACCCAAGCTTGATGAAAATGCAACCGAGGTTAAGCGTGAGCGTAACCGCGAAAGCATGTTTCTGCTCGCTGGCGTGCGGTTTAACGAAGGGTCTGCGATGCTGAATGCGCGTGTCCGCAACCTCTCCGCCGGGGGCATGATGATCGACTCTAGTGTCGAATATTCGAAGGGTCATGTCGTCTTCGTTGATCTGAAGAACATTGGGGTCGTTAGCGGCTATGTCGCTTGGTCAACGACAACGCGGCTTGGCATTGCTTTCGATAATCAGATCGATCCAAAATTAGCTCGGCTACCACTCATCACTTCAGCACCAATCCCTGAATATGCACGGCCGGTGCCGGGACGTCGGCCTGGGTTAGCTATTCGCTAATCATTCTGGGCTTTACGTCGTTCACGCGCTGCGCGTTTTGCTCCTTTCGTTCGCGTTCTTCGGCTTTGCGGATCTCACGTCCCCGATTACGGTCAGCTTCGGCTTGGCTTGTTGTCGCAACATCAACCGCCCTGCCTGCGATTTTGACGGGCAACGTCAATATATCAACCGCCGTGCGACCGAGGCAGCCGGTCACAATCAAGCCGCCGATTATGATCATCAAAACGCGCATCGCTAAGGCCTCATTCCTATGCAATGAAAGACTAGCATGATTGATATGAAGCCTGTAAGGCCCATCGGCGTAGCTGGTCTTGCTGAGGGCAAGACTGATCGATTTCACCTGAAATCGCACTGTGCTGCATTTGTGGCGACCGTAGCTCAATTGGTTAGAGCGCCGGTTTGTGGTACCGGAGGTTGCGGGTTCAATCCCCGTCGGTCGCCCCATCTCCTCCCAATATGAATTAGACAGTGACATATCGCTTTTGTAATATTATTACGAGACTTTGATATTTAATGCTGGGCAAGGAATAGGCATGTTTGGGGCGTTGGGGTTTGCTGATTTCGATGATCATGAGGCACTGCACTTATTTTCTGATCCCCAAAGCGGATTGAGCGCGATTATTGCGATACATTCGACCGCGCTTGGGCCAGCGGCGGGGGGGACACGCTTTTGGCATTATGTTGATCCGAATGCGGCCATCACCGATGCACTTCGGCTATCGCGCGGGATGAGCTATAAAAATGCTGTGGCTGGACTCCCAATGGGCGGCGGGAAAGCTGTGATCCTGTCCAACGCAGCAGGCGACAAGAGTGAAGCATTGATCCGCGCCTTTGCTCGCCGCGTCAACAGCCTTGGTGGCGCTTATGTCACTGCACAGGACGTGGGTATGAGTGCGGCTGATATGATCGCGATTTCTCGCGAGACGCTCTTTGTAGCAGGCTTACCAGTGGCAGGCGGCGGCGCTGGCGGTGATCCTGGGCCATCGACAGCTTTGGGTGTCTATCTCGGCGTTTGTGCCGCCGCTAAGCATATCTTTGGCAGTGACGATATGGCGGGCGTTCATGTGGCAGTGCAAGGCGTTGGTAGCGTTGGCGGCGGGCTTGCGCGGTATCTGGCTAAAGCGGGCGCGAAACTGACGATTGCTGATGTGAACTTTGATCGTACGGTTGCGCTCGCTACCGAATTGGGCGCGACGGCAGTGACGGCTGACGAAATCATGACAGTAGACGCTGATATCCTCAGCCCGTGTGCGCTTGGCGCTATTTTGACGCCCGCATCAATTCCGGCCTTGCGCGTGAAGGCGGTAGCTGGTGGGGCAAATAATCAGCTTGCGACGCTTGCCGACGGTGATCTGCTCAACGCGCGCAATATATTGTTCGCGCCTGATTATGTGATCAACGCGGGCGGGATCATCAACGTATCGCTCCAATATTTGGGGCAGGGTGATGCCGCCGAAGTCGAGGCGCGCGTTTCTGAAATTCCGGCGCGACTTGCGCAAATTTGGCGCGAAAGCGACGCGACTAAGCTCGCACCAGGTCGCGTGGCCGATGCGCTTGCTAAGTCGCTCATTGGTCGATCCACAACAACCTTATAATGGGGAAGTTTGTTCCCCTGCGCAGGCAGGGGGCCAGCCCGTTCAAAAACAAAGCGGCGAAGCGTCGCAATTCGTGCCCGTCTGGACCCCCGCCTTCGCCGAGGAACACGAAGTGCCTTTGCCCTTTTATCTACTCGGTTTAGGCTTTTCCAAAGCTTAGTCATCGGTTAGAGCCTGTGCGATGCATCAATTGGCAAATCCCGCGCGGTTCTTACGAATAGCAAAGCCCCTGACATCATGGCTAGGCGTGATCGGCGCGGTCATGCTGTTAGGTGGCGCCTATGCTGGATTATTCATAACGCCGCGCGATTATTTGCAAGGCGAAAGCGTTCGCATCCTTTATGTCCATGTGCCCGCCGCTTGGCTCAGCATGGGCGGATGGATGGGTATCGCGATTGCCAGCATCGTTCAGCTTGTCTGGCGACACCCGCTCGCCGGAGTTTCCGCGCGCGCTATCGCCGTTCCCGGCGCTTTGTTTACCGCGATCTGCCTGATTACGGGATCGATTTGGGGCAAACCGACATGGGGCACATGGTGGGAATGGGATGGGCGGATGACGTCGATGCTCGTTTTGCTGTTTCTCTATTTTGGATATATCGCACTTGCCAATGCGAGCGATGAGCGCACCAGCGTGAGCCGTGCGACCGCGATTTTTGGGATAGTAGGCGCGATTAACATTCCCATCATTAACCGATCAGTCGTGTGGTGGAATTCACTTCACCAAGGGCCGAGCATCACTCTTCGCGGGTCATCAATATCAACTGAGATATTGTGGCCACTTGGCCTCACCGTGTTGGGGTTCTCACTGTTGTTTGCGGCCATCGTATTGATGCGGATGCGCGCAATCCTTGCTGAAGCCAAGGTCGAAGCGCGGATGCGGCGGCTTGCGGCGTCATGAACCATTGGCCCTACATCATTGCGGCGTATAGCGTGACCGCGTTGGGCACGGTAATGCTCGCGGTAATGAGCTATGTCGCGATGCGACGTGCCGAAAAGAAAGTGGACGATCTGTGAAACCCAAACATCAACGGTTGGTGTTGGCGAGCCTTGCGCTGATTGCGGTGATGGGTTCTGGCTTGCTCGCGATGACGGCGCTGAAGGATCAAGCCGCTTATTTCTATTCGCCAAGCGATTTAGCGCGTGAGGGCATTCCGCAAGGCAAAGCCATACGGCTGGGCGGGATGGTCGCGGATAAATCGATAGTGCGGCAGCCAGACGGCGTTTCCATCGCCTTCATTGTTGAAGATGGCCTCAATAAAGTGCCCGTAAGCTTCCGCGGGATTGCCCCTGATTTGTTCAAGGAAAAATCGGGTGTGATTGCTGAAGGGAAATTTGAAGGCTCCACATTCGTAGCAACTAACATCCTCGCCAAACACGACGAGCGCTATATGCCGCCGCAGATGGACGGGAAGATGCACAAGACAGGCGTAGTTCAGTGATCGCTGAGGCAGGTCTCGGCTTATTGTGGCTCGCCGCTGCACTGTCGGTATTGCAACTCTCACTTGTGGCAATTGGCATGACGGGTGGACGCGATGAATTGCTCTCAGGCGTTCGCCCTGCGGCTGTGTTGCAAGGCGCTTTTGTGTCTGCTGCGTTCTTGGCGCTGATCATCCTCTTTCTGCAATCCGATATGTCGGTCAAGCTTGTTGCGTCGAACAGTCATTCGTTGAAGCCTTGGCTGTATAAATTTGCGGGCACATGGGGAAACCACGAAGGATCGATGCTGCTCTGGGTATCAGTTCTTGGCTTTGCCGGCGGCGCGGTGGCGCTGTTTGAGAAACGGCTTGACCGCCGAACGTTGATGGCAACGCTTGGCGCACAAGCCGCGATTGGGCTTGGTTTTTATGCGTTTTTGCTGTTTTCATCGAACCCGTTCGAACGTCTGTTTCCAGCGGCACTTGAAGGGCAGGGGCTCAATCCTTTGCTGCAAGACCCTGGGCTCGCGTTCCACCCGCCGACACTTTATTTCGGCTATGTCGGTATGTCGATTGCGTTCAGCTTTGCGGTTGGTGCGCTCATCACGCGCAAGGTTGATCGAACGTTTGCGATTGCTATGCGCCCCTGGGTGCTGGGAGCGTGGATTTTTCTGACGCTCGGGATCACTGCAGGCAGTTATTGGGCTTATTACGAACTGGGCTGGGGCGGCTGGTGGTTCTGGGATCCCGTTGAAAATGCCTCGTTAATGCCGTGGCTCGCAACGACGGCTTTGCTCCATTCAGTTAACGTGCTCGCGACGCGTGATGGCCTGCGCGCATGGACAGTGATGCTCGCGGTCGTGGCGTTCTCAATGTCGATGGTGGGCACCTTTCTAGTGCGTTCGGGGATTTTGACGAGCGTGCACAGCTTTGCGGTTGATCCCACGCGCGGTGGGTTTATCCTTGCCCTGCTCGTTATCTATATTGGTGGCGCAATGGCACTGTTTGCTCTGCGCGTTGGCGCGGTTCGTGAAGGCACGCAGTTTGATCTGGTCAGCCGTGAAGGCGCGTTGGTGATCAACAATCTGTTGCTTTCGGCGATCCTTGGCGTTGTGCTCGTCGGCACGCTCTATCCGCTCGGCGTAGAGGCGGTGACGGGGGAGAAGCTGTCAGTCGGGCCGCCCTATTTCAATCTAGCATCAGCACCGCTCGCGCTCGCCTTGGTCGTCTTCATGAGTGCAGGGCCACTGATGCGTTGGCGGCGTGACAGTTTGGGTGCGGTGTCGCTTAGGCTTGCAGTGCCTATTTTGATCGTCGCGATCAGTTTTCTTATGCTCACTGTGATGGTGCCGCTGATCCACTGGCTGCCATGGGCGGGGCTTTTGCTCGCGGGTGGTGTTGCGGCTGCCAGCATCGCGCCCTTATGGAAGCGCTATCTGCGCCGCACTCCGCTTTTCACTTACGGCATGGTATGCGCACATCTTGGCATCGCGGTTAGCTTAACGGGCATGGCGAGCGAAAGTGCCTTTACGACTGAAACGCTCGCTGCGGTGAACATTGGGGAGACGAAGTCAGTTGGCCCCTTCACGGTTAAACTAAACAGCGTCACGCCCATTGCCGGCGCAAATTGGACAGCACTTGAAGCGCAATTGGAGGTCAAGCGCGGGGGGGGCGATAGCCACATCATGCAACCCCAAGCGCGGATATTTTCGACGCCGCCAACCGAGACAAGCGAAGCGGCGATTGCGACAAAGCTTGATGGACAGCTTTATCTTGTGCTCGGCAAGCAAGAGCCTGACGGACGCTGGCAATTGCGGATGTGGTGGAAACCGTGGGTTACTTTCATCTGGGCAGGCGGGATATTGATTGCGTTTGGCGGCTTTCTCTCGCTGATTGGCAGGCTTCGACGTAGCAAGGGGGCGGCAAAATGAAACGCTTAGCATTGTGGTTGCCACTGGCATTGTTTGTGGCTTTTTTCGCCGTGGTAATGCACGGCCTCATCAAGCCATCGAACGCGGCGATCACATCAAAGCTGATTGGCAAACCACTCCCAACATTCTCACTCCCGCCTGCGCATATCGGACAGCCGGGGTTGGGCAGCGCAAGCTTCAAGCAAGGCCAGCCGCGCTTGCTCAATATCTTTGCTAGCTGGTGCATTCCCTGCATGGCGGAGGCCTCGGTATTGCTCGAAATGAAGCGCAACGGCGTTCCGATTGACGCGATTGCTATCCGTGATCGCCCGCAGGATGTCGCGCGGTTCCTTGTGCGCAATGGCAATCCCTATGACCGGATTGGCTCTGATGTGGATAGCAGTGTTCAGCTCGCGCTAGGATCATCAGGTGTGCCCGAAACCTTTGTCATTGATGGTCGCGGGATCATCCGGCATCAGCATATTGGCGATATCAGGCCTGAAGATGTTCCAGAATTGATCGCTGCATTGAAAGCTGCACGGTGAGGCGGATTTTGCCTTTGCTGCTGCTGTTACCGCCATCTGCTGCACTAGCAGACTCTGTGATGGCGGATGCGCATATGGCAAACACCCAATTGGCTGATCCTGCCAAGGAAGCCAAAGCCAAGGAATTGATGTTATCGGTGCGCTGTATCGTGTGTCAGGGGCAATCAATTGCTGATTCCGATGCCCAGCTAGCAGGCGATATGCGCGCGCTGATCCGACGACGTATTGATAAGGGCGAAAGCCCTGACAATATTCGAACGTGGCTGATCGAACGCTATGGCAATTGGATCACTTATTCACCGCCTGTAAGCGCGGTTGGTGCGCCGCTCTGGATTGCGCCGATCCTGTTTTTGATGCTCGGGCTGTTTTTCGCGCGCGGCCGGTTTAGGAAGCGCTGATGGGCTGGCTATTGATTTTATTGTTTGGTGGGCTTGGTTTTGCTGGATTATGGCGCTTTGGCGGGCTTTCGCGGTCGGCACTTGAATTGTCTGCCGCAGCGATGTTGCTCGCGGTTGCCGGTTATGCATGGCAAGGTAGTCCAACATTAGCCGGTAGCCCAGTCGCAAGCGCTGATGATGCACCAGTGCCGCCTGAACTATCCGATCAGTCGATCCGCAAAGCAATGTCATCGCCGTTTAGCGCTGAGGGACAGTGGCTTGATCTGGCCGATGCGTTAATCAAAGTCGGTCGCACGCAACAAGCCGTGTCGATCCTGCGCGGCGGGGTTGAGAAAAGCCCCAACAATCCTGACCTATGGGTTGGGCTTGGCAATGCTCTCGTTGTTCACGGGGGAGGCCAGATGAACCCCGCATCGCAATTTGCGTTCGAAAAAGCCGCCAAACTATCGCCCAATCACCCGGGGCCGCCGTTTTTCCTTGGTCTTGCGCTTGCGCAGAGCGGTAAGCCTGATGAAGCGGGAGAAATCTGGCGCGGTTTGCTGTCACGCGCGCCGGACGGGGCTCCGTGGCGCGCAGACCTAGAAGCGCGGCTCGCTCAAATTGGGCAAATGCCAGTGATTAAGCCGTAAAGGGCAGATCAAGCGCGTCAGCCACGGCCTTATGCCGGATGGCCCCGCCCGCAACGTTCAGCCCAGCGGCAAGATGCGGATCAAGCGCCATAGCCCGCTCAGCGCCAAGATTCGCGAGCCGCATCGCAAAGGGAAGCGTCGCGTTGTTAAGCGCGAACGCCGATGTCCGCGCAACCGCCCCGGGCATATTGGCGACGCAGTAATGGATGATGCCTTCTTCTATAAACACCGGATCATCATGCGTTGTTGCGTGGCTTGTTTCAAAACAGCCGCCTTGGTCAATCGCGATATCAACGAGCACTGATCCGCGCTTCATCGTCTTGAGCATCTCTCGCGTGACAAGCTTTGGTGCGGCAGCGCCGGGCACAAGCACCGCACCAATCACAAGGTGTGCGCGCGAAACAGCGGCTGCAATTGCAGCTTTTGAGGCATAAGCGGTCTTAATCTGGCTGCCAAAAAACATATCTAGCTCAGCCAGCCGGTCATTGTTGATATCATAGATTGTCACGTCAGCGCGCATGCCCACCGCCATTTGAGCGGCATTAACGCCTGACACACCGCCGCCAAGGATGGCAACACGCGCTGGCGCAACGCCTGGAACGCCGCCGAGCAATACGCCGCGCCCGCCTTGTTCTTTTTCAAGATAATGCGCGCCGACTTGGATCGCCATGCGGCCCGCCACTTCGGACATCGGCTTGAGCAAGGGCAGCGAACCGTTGCGCGATGTGACGGTTTCATAAGCGATACACGTCGCGCCTGATTTCATTAGCCCAAGCGCTTGAGGCTTATCAGCTGCCAAATGAAGGTAAGTGAACAGCAAATGCCGCGCTTCAAGCATCGCAATTTCGCTCTGCTGAGGCTCTTTTACCTTCACAATCATATCGGTGCCCGCAAACACGTCGGCTGCGGTTGATACGATCTCAGCACCCGCATCAACATAGTCTTGGTCAGTAAAATCAATGCCCATTCCGGCTTGGGTTTCGACGACGCATTGATGCCCCGCGCCCACAAGTTCAGCGACAGAGGGCGGGGTCAGCCCAACGCGGTATTCGTGGTTTTTGATTTCCTTGGGAATGCCGATGCGCATGTCACTCTCCTGATCGTCGTTTATGGCGCATAGATTAGCGCGATTGCGGCGGGAAATCTTGGCAAAGGCGACGCGCGGCGAAGGCGTGTTCGGCAAAATCTATTGCATCATCGATCAAATATGGGATATTCTTGTGTTGTGGACAAACTTGATCGTAAAATCATCGAAACACTTGGAGCTGATTCGAATATCACGAGCGAGCAGCTTGGTGAGAAGATTGGCTTATCGTCATCAGCAACGCACCGCCGTATCCGACTGCTTGAAGAAAGTGGCATAATTCTCGGCTATCGAGCGCGACTCAGCGACACCGCACGAGGAAATCCGCGCATTATCTATGTGTCTGTCACGCTCACTGACCAAAGCCAGCCAACCTTAATTGCTTACGAAACGGCGATCAGCAATTGTGCTGAGGTGCGCGAGGCGCATTTGATGAGCGGTGAATCTGATTATCTGCTCAAGGTCGAAATTCCTGAAACCGACAGTTATGAGCGCGTTCACCGCGATATCCTTGCGGCAATGCCGGGGGTACGGCGTTTGGTGACGCAGTTTAGCATCCGAACAATCCGCGATCATGATTGAGCCACTCATTTCAGCAATTGCGGTTGCTTTGGCCAAGTGCTAGCGCCGCTGGCTAAGGGCGAAATATGCCTGAGTGGAAGCAATATGCTATGAAATTTCCTCAACCGATCGCGGCTTTTGCTCATGAGTGAGTCGGTTGCGCATCTTATCGATGACCCATCCGAAGAACAGGGCCACGGCCATGCCGGTGGGCCAGTTTACAAGCTCATCATCGGCGCCATTGGCATCGTATTTGGCGATATCGGCACAAGCCCGATTTACGCTTTTCGTGAAACATTTGCGGGGCATCATGCGATCACGCCCGATCCCTTACGTATTTATGGCGTTTTAAGCCTCATTTTCTGGTCGATGATGATTGTCGTGACGATTAAATATGTCACAATTATCATGCGCGCGGATAACAAAGGCGAAGGTGGCAGCCTTGCCTTGCTCGCGCTGATCAACCGTAAAACCGAAGGCGCACGCTGGACGGCACCGATTGTATTACTCGGCGTCTTTGCAACCGCACTTTTTTACGGCGATTCGATGATTACGCCCGCTATGTCAGTGTTATCTGCCGCTGAAGGCTTGATCGTCGTTGATCCCGGATTTGAACGCTGGGTTATCCCCATCTCTGTTGTCATATTGATCGGATTGTTTGCGATTCAATCGCGCGGCACTGCCTTGGTTGGGGCTTTTTTTGGCCCGATCATGGTCACTTATTTCACTGTGATTGCGGTGCTTGGTGTCATCCAAATGGTGGGCCACCCCGAAATATTATGGGCGCTGAGCCCCTATTATGCATTTCAATTTTTCGTCACCGATGGACTGACAGCCTTTTTAGCGCTTGGCTCGGTTGTCCTCGCGATTACCGGCGCGGAGGCACTATATGCTGACATGGGCCATTTTGGTCGTAATCCAATCAAAGTCTCGTGGCTGTGGTTTGTGATGCCCGGGCTGATGCTCAACTATCTTGGCCAAGGCGCGATGATCATTGGGCTTGATTCCACTGGAGCGGCTGAAGCGATCAAAAACCCGTTCTTCTTGCTAGCGCCCGAAGCGCTGCGTTTTCCGCTTGTTATTCTCGCGATCTTTGCGACGATCATCGCGAGCCAAGCGGTGATTTCGGGCGCGTTTTCATTAACCCAGCAAGCCATCCAGCTCGGCTTCATCCCGCGTATGCGCATTGAGCATACCAGCGAGAGCGCGGCGGGTCAGATTTATATCCCTTTCATCAATTGGGCTTTGATGGTGATGGTGTTGCTTCTCGTCACATCGTTCCAAACTTCAAGCAACCTTGCCGCCGCCTACGGTATTGCGGTCACTGGCGCGATGTTTATCGACACGTGTCTGCTCGCGGTTGTGCTGTTCAAACTTTGGCATTGGAATAAAGCGCTGTCGATTGGACTGCTCACTTTGTTCTTTGCGGTTGATACGGCCTATCTCGCTTCGAACTTGACCAAAATTCCTGCCGGTGGCTGGTTCCCGCTGCTTGTCGGCATGATTATCTTTACGTTGCTCACCACATGGGCACGCGGGCGCAAGCTAATGATGGAGCGGATGGCAGAGGCGGCAATGCCGATCAAAATCTTCATCGACTCAGCCGCAACATCGGCGACCCGCGTGAAGGGCACGGCTGTGTTCATGACGTCAACTGTGGGCGGCGTTCCGCATGCGCTGCTCCATAATCTAAAGCATAACAAAGTCCTCCACGACCGCGTCATTTTGCTCACTGTGAAGATCGCTGACGTGCCCTTCATTGAAGGCGAAAAGCGCTGCCGGATGGAGGATCTGGGCAACGGATTTCACCGGATGATCCTCAAATATGGTTTTATGGAAGAGCCCAATGTGCCCGCCGCGCTTCAAGACGTGACAAGCTGCGGTTCGGCGTTCAAAATGATGGACACGAGCTTCTTTCTCGCGCGGCAAACCTTGCTGCCCTCATCACGGCCCGGCATGGCGATTTGGCGCGAACATTTATTCTCGTGGATGCTACGCAACGCTGAAAGTGCGATGGAGTTTTTCCGTTTGCCGACTAACCGCGTCGTTGAATTGGGAAGCCAAGTCGAGATTTGAGCCAAACTGCGAACTTCGTTGCGCCCATCATCGTGACGGCGTTGTTCGGCGACGAGGATTTTGAATGGCTCGACCGGCAACGACGCGAATATTATCCGCCTGAGCGCAATCTCGTGCGCGCACACCTTACCTTGTTTCGTCATTTGCCTCCATCATGCGCGCCTGAGTTGTTGCGTCGGCTTCGTGACGCTACCGCAGCCTCGCTACCGCTCGCCACGCTTGATGCGTTGGTGTCACTTGATACCGGCGTTGCTTACCGCGTGAGCAGTGCTGATCTCGCCTACGTGCGCGCTGACCTTGCCGAGGCGTTCACAGGGCTGTTAACCCCGCAAGATCAATCACTATGGTGGCCGCACATCACGATCCAGAATAAGGTAAAGCCAGTGGTGGCAAAGGCATTGCTCGCACGGCTCTGGGCGGCGTTTAAGCCACGGAAGCTGGTGATTGCGGGTCTCGCTGCCTATCATTACAGTGAGGGCGTATGGCTCCCCATTGCGGCTTACCGGTTTGGTGGTGGGCGTGCGATGAAGCCGCCGAAGGAACCTATGCAATGATGATGAAGTCTTGGTTCCTCTTGTTGGCGTTTCTTGCCCTACCCGGGGCTATGCGACCAACCGCAATCGGTCTTCGCGTTGATGGCTATCAAGTGTCAGCAGTCTACCCCCATGACGCCCGCGCCTTTACCGAGGGGCTGTTTTACGATTCTGGTTTCTTCTATGAAAGCACGGGGCTTGAAGGCCAATCATCGATCCGCAAAGTGGCGATAAAATCGGGGAAGGTCGAGCGCTCCGTCAGGCTGCCTGCATCGCTTTTTGGTGAGGGTATCGTCAATTGGAAACGTGAGATTATCAGCCTTACATGGCGAAATGGGATTGGCTTTCGCTGGCATATCGACACGTTCAAACCGCGCGGGCGGTTCACGTATCAAGGCGAGGGGTGGGGGCTAACGCAAGACGGCACCAACCTGATCATGAGCAACGGCAGCGCTGATATTCAGTTTCTGAACCCCAATAATTTTGCAGTGCGAAAGCGGATCAAGGTGACTTTGCGCGGTCAGCCCTTAGCGAATCTAAATGAACTTGAATGGGTGAAGGGCTATATTTACGCGAATGTCTGGCTCACAAATGCGATTGTGATGATTGATCCCGAAAGCGGCATCGTCCAGCGCGTGATCGATATGACCGCGCTCGCCAACGTGTCAGGCCGCGCGAGCGTTGATGATGTCCTCAACGGTATCGCTTATGACGCGGCCAGTGACCGGCTATGGATCACCGGCAAAAACTGGCCAAAGCTGTTTGAATTGCGGCCCGCATCGCCGAAGTGACGTAGGCAGTTGACCACCAATCGCGGCCTGCCTATAGCCGCGAACTTGCCCGTTGGGGCGGAGTAGCTCAGTTGGTTAGAGCAGCGGAATCATAATCCGCGTGTCGGGGGTTCAAATCCCTCCTCCGCTACCACATCCAATGTGAAGTGATCAAAACTCCTCAGTATCAATCGTAGCTTGCATTGCTGCGGGATAGCGCGGCCCCGCGACGGTTGAATGATTGATCAGGCTGTTGACGGCGGCGATCACATTGTCGTTTGGCAGCCACTCCCACCGTGCTATATTTTCTTCGAGATGCGCCAGTGAAGCAGTGCCGGGGATCGTTACGATATGATCGCCCTGAGCATGGCACCAGCCGAGCGCGAGTTGCGCGGGTGTTACGCCAGCATCATGCGCGATTGTGCCAAAGGCATCGATCATTGCCAAATTCTTTTGCCAATTTTCGCCGACAAAGCGCGGCCAACTTTTTCGTATGTCGCCGTCTGGTAACGAAACAGGATCGCGCAGCGTGCCACACAGCGAACCGCGCCCGACAGGAGAGAAGGCGACAAAGCTAGTTCCCAACTCTTGACACGCGGTCAGCACGCCGAGTTCGGGATTGCGGGTTTGCGGCGAATATTCGGTTTGCATCGCAGCAATGGGGTGCACCGCTGATGCTTTGCGCAACGTCTCAGCGGACATTTCAGACAGGCCAATGCTGCCAATTTTTCCTGCCTTCACCAATTCGGCCAGCGCGCCAACGGACTCCTCAATCGGCGTGGTGAAATCAAGACGGTGAAGATAATAGAGATCGATATGATCAGTTTGAAGCAACCGTAAACTCTCGTCGCACGCCGCGCGGATCATTTCGGGGCGGCAATCGATCCGGCGTTTATCGCCGTCAACAAAAATGCCAGTTTTCGAGGCGAGGAAAAACTCATTGCGCCGTGTCTTGAGTGTCTCCCCGATCAGCGCCTCATTCTTGCCAAGCCCGTAAATCCGCGCGGTATCAAGGTGATTATAGCCAAGATCAAGTGCGCGGTGGAGCAGCTTAGCGCCTTCATCGGCACTTGGTGGAATGTTATACGCCCAGCTCAGCGACATACAGCCAAGGCCAACAGGGTTGACCTCGCGGCCACCGATTGTGCGGAAATTCTTAAGCGTCATGAAGGCAATCCCACATAATTTTCAGCTAAACTTTTTGCGCAGCTGTGTTGCGCGCATGATGTTGGTGGGCAGGGCTGGATTCGAACCAGCGTACGGAAACCCGGGCAGATTTACAGTCTGCTGCCTTTAACCACTCGGCCACCTGCCCAACAGGTGCTTG
>JAYUAU010000043.1:0-26797 GCA_043741135.1 Sphingomonadales bacterium
ACTCATCTTGCCGTCTTTGCGAGCGCAAGCGAAGCAATCCAGAATGGCTCAAAAGCTGGATTGCTTCGCTTGCGCTCGCAAAGACGAAATGGGTTCACATCAATGCAAGTTGGTGTAAGCCTTGCGCTTCGCCCAATGCTCAATGAGCCCAACCCACCTCCGTCTACCCTGAGCCTAAGCCGCCATTTCCTCAGCGCTCAACGCATAAAGCCATGCCGCCCCTGCCATCGCACTTGGCTTCAACCCCGCCGCCTCGGGCACGGCATGGGCGAGGTACCATGCGGCGGTGGCAACCTTTGAACGAAGGAATGCGGGATCACCCTCAGCAGTCGTCGCAGCGCGGCTCATCCGCTCCATCAGCCAGCCAGAAACCGCCACTGACAACATCGTAAGGAAAGCTGTACTTCCGGCAAGCCGGTCATCAACCTCAGCGGTGAGCATCCACGCTGCCACCGCCTCAACCTCGTTGATCAGTGCGATCAGGCCTGCATCCTGGGCTTCAGCGCGCATATCAGCGATGAGCGCGCCGAATGCCGCGCCGCCGTCTCCGGTTAATTTGCGCCCCACCAAGTCTGCGGCTTGAATACCGTTGGTGCCCTCGTAAATAGGGGCAATACGGATATCGCGGTAATGCTGTGCGGCGCCGGTTTCTTCGATGAACCCCATGCCACCGTGAACTTGCACACCGATTGAGGCAATCTCACACCCTACGTCAGTGCCATAAGATTTGGCGAGCGGGGTGAGGATATCAAGCCGCGCTTTTGCGCCTTCAACACCGATATGAACGCGGTCTACTTGCGATGCCGCGTAATAAACGAGCGCGCGCGCAGCTTGCGTCAGTGCCTTCATCCGCATCAGCATTCGCCGCACATCAGGGTGCTCGATGATCGCGACCGGCGCTGGGCCGCTGCCATTCGCGCGCGCTGATTGAACGCGGTCACGCGCATAGGCAAGTGCGGCTTGCGTTGCGCGTTCGCCAATTTGCACGCCTTGCAGGCCGACGTTGAGCCGCGCATTGTTCATCATAGTAAACATCGCGCGCATCCCGCCCATTTCGGGGCCAATCAAATGCCCCGTGCATTCGTCCGTGTCACCAAAAGCGAGCACGCATGTCGGCGAGGCATTGATGCCCAGCTTATGCTCAATCGAGACGCAGCGCACATCGTTCCGGCTGCCATCGGGGCGAACTTTCGGCACAAGAAACAGCGAAATCCCGCGCGTGCCCGCTGGCGCTCCGGGGGTGCGCGCGAGAACGAGGTGGATGATATTATCGGTCAAATCATGTTCGCCGTAAGTGATGTAAATCTTAGTGCCCTTGATCAAAAAGCTACCATCGGCTTGAGGGGTGGCGGTGGAACGCAGCGCGCCAACGTCGGAACCTGCTTGCGGCTCAGTCAGGTTCATCGTGCCGCTCCACTCGCCGCTTACGAGCTTGGGAAGATACACCGCACGCTGTTCATCAGACCCATGCGTCGCAATCGCCTCAATCGCGCCGACGGTGAGCATCGGGCACAAAGTGAACGCCATATTGGCCGCACCCAAATCCTCAAGCACCACAGTGGCGAGGCAAAAGGGCAGCCCTTGCCCGCCAAACGCCTCTGGCGCATCAAGCGATCCCCAGCCACCGTCGACATAGGCTCTATAAGCTTCTCTAAAGCCCGGCGGCATCGTTACATCACCATTGCTCCACTTAGCGCCAACACAGTCTCCGGGCCAGTTGAGCGGGGCAAATTCGCCCGCAGCAAATTCGCCTGCTCCTTCAAGGATCGCATCAACCATATCGGGCGAGGCAGCGGCAAATTTGGGATGCGCTGCCAGCTCGTCAAACTTACTCACATGGGTGAGGACAAAGCGCTGTTCGTTGATCGGGGCCGTGTAAGTCATTTCATATCCGCTCTTGCTTGATTCTGCCGCCCGCTATAGCCGCAGTCCATGCCCCCCGCAAAACCTAGCTTTACGACTATCATCCGCCCCTACGGCGAGGCTGACATTGCCGAGGCCGCAGCGTTGATTGCAGCGGGGCACCTCGTCGCGGTGCCAACCGAAACGGTCTACGGGCTGGCGGCGGATGCGACCAATGGCGCAGCGGTTGCGGCGATTTATGAAGCGAAAGGTCGCCCGAGTTTTAACCCGCTGATCGTTCATGTGGCAACGCTTGAAGCAGCGCAGACAATCGCGCATTTCAGTGATGAGGCTCTGGCGTTGGCACGCGCTTATTGGCCCGGGCCGCTCACTCTTGTTTTGCCCGTGCGCAGTGATAGCGGCATTGCGAGCCTCGTGACGGCGGGGCTTCCCACAATCGCGGTACGCGTGCCGGCGCATCCCGCAATGCAAGCTTTGCTCGCCGCCACCGGCAAACCGCTCGCCGCGCCTTCTGCCAATGCAAGCGGATCGATCAGTCCAACGCGCGCCGACCATGTGATGAACAGCCTAAGCGGGCGTATTCGGTTTATCATCGATGACGGGGCTTGTTCGCTTGGCCTTGAATCGACCATCGTGGCAGTGAGTGCTGAAGGGTTACGCTTGCTTCGCCCAGGGCCAATTGATCTTGGCCTGATGCTCTACGCAAGCGGAAGCATTGAAGCGCCCGGGCAGCTCGCCAGCCACTATGCCCCCACAAAGCCGCTCCGTTTGGGTGCTGTATCTGCTGACGACAATGAATGGTTGATTGGCTTTGGCGAGGTCGCGGGCCATGCAACATTATCGGAAAGCGGCGATTTGATCGAAGCCGCAGCCAATTTGTTTGCCGCTCTCCACGTCGCCGATGCTTCAGACAAGGCGTGCATCGCCGTGGCCCCAATCCCACACATAGGCCTCGGGGTGGCAATCAACGACCGCCTATCACGCGCAGCAAACTAATTGCATTGCGCTAGAGCATGATGAGTTTAGGTAGAGCAAACTGTTCCCCTGCGTAGGGCACCCATCAAAGTATTACTTTGATGGGTGCCCTACGCAGGGGAACGATTCAACTAATCCTCATCCCGCTCTAGTGGTTAAGTGAGGGTTTCGATAGGAATTTGGATCTTGGTAGAATGTTTGGCGATGCCCTGATCAAAGGTTGCAAAACTGGTTCCGGATGCTTGCGCAGCAAGAGCAATGTGCAACATATCGGCGAAGTCTGCGCCTTCTTCAAATTGTCTAAGAGCTGAGAATATCGCGTCTTCTGAGATCAAAATGGCGGTTGTAACGCCCAGCACTCGGCGCAAACGATCAGCGGTTTCAGCGCGCGATAGACGGAAGTTCGAGGTGAGAACCCACACGGTCTCCATAACAACAGTTGGCAAAATCAAAAATTGTGTGCTTATGATCTGTTCGGCTGTGGCAAGTTGCGCGTCATCGTCGGCGATCAGCAAGCGGATCAAGACGTTGGTATCAACCGCGCGCAT
Source organism: Sphingomonadales bacterium (assembly GCA_043741135.1). Lineage (GTDB taxonomy): Bacteria > Pseudomonadota > Alphaproteobacteria > Sphingomonadales > Sphingomonadaceae > Aquisediminimonas. Next base: position 3,387 of record JAYUAU010000043.1, read on the forward strand.
TGCGCTCCTGCTCAGCAAAAATTGCTCTTAGGGCTTCGTCGCTTAGACTGCTGATTTCCGCAACACTTCTCGTCCGCCCTGTCCAGCGAGGGATCGCCCGAATGTCCTCAATCGTGGTCGGGGGAAACGGGTTCGTGCGAACCGACGGCGTTAGTTGGATGACGCCCATCCGCTCCGAAACCTCAAACCGCGCGCCGGGTTTCAGCTTCAGCCGATCTCGCACATCTTTTGGGATGACGACTTGGCCCTTGGCGGAGAGTTTGGTCTGCGCGTTCATAATGTTAGGAAGGTATGTCTTACTTGTAAGAAAAGCAAGACTCTTCAAACATCCTCAACCAATCGGCCATATAAGTCAGGCCGCCGATCACGGAAAAAGCCAAATGTCGCACGATGTTTGCGCACGAGTTCCAAATCAAACTCCGCCACGAGCACACCAGTTTCATCGCGGCCATATTCAACGACTTTATCGCCGCGTTCGTTAGTGATGAAGCTATGGCCATAGAAGGTCATATCACCTTCCGCGCCTATCCGGTTGCTCGCGACGATAGGCACGACATTGCTGACCGCATGGCCCACCATCGCACGTTGCCAAAGCCTGCTCGTGTCAAGCTCTTCGGCTGCGGGTTCATCGCCGATGGCGGTGGGGAACATCAGGATATCAGCCCCCATCAGCATCATCGCACGCGCGGTTTCGGGATACCATTGATCCCAGCAAATCCCGACGCCAACTTTTCCGTATCTGGTATCCCACACTTTGAAGCCGCTATTGCCGGGGCGGAAATAGAATTTCTCAGTATAGCCTGGGCCATCGGGGATGTGGCTTTTGCGGTAGGTGCCCATGATGCTGCCAGCGTCATCAATCATCGCGAGGCTGTTGTAATAATGCGGGCCGTCAGCTTCGAAGAATGAACAAGGAATATAGACTTGAAGCTCCGCCGCGAGCACCTGCATCGCCTTGACTGATGGGTGTTCAGCAGTGGGCGCAGCGGTGGCGAAAAAGCGCTCGTCCTGCGTCTGGCAGAAATAGGGTCCTTCGAACAGTTCAGGCGGCAATATGATCTGCGCACCGTGATGGGCGGCTTCGCGGACGAGAACTTCAACCGCCGCGATATTGGTGTGGGTATCGCCACCGAGGGCGAGTTGAAGCGCGGCAACTTTGATCATGATGGCTCTATATCGATACCTTGCGACGCTAAGAAAGAAGAATCGTTTCACGCGAAGCCGCTAAGGAAAGAAAAAGGCACAAAAGCCTTTGCGACCTTCACTTCGCTTAGCGGCTTTGCGCAAAATACTCCTTTTTTAGAGCATACCGCCTTAAATATGAATCGTCTTTGCGAGGAGCCCTTCGACTGGCTGGCAAGCCAGCCGCTCAGGACAGGCTGGGGCATATGCCCCAGCGACGCGGCAATCCACTCGCGGCACCATAGTATGGATTGCCGCGCTTCGCTCGCATAGACGAGTGTTGCAGATTTATCGCGAGAAGCTCTAGAGTTTCACACCATATCGCGCAGCAACGCTGACCATCGCAAAATAGAGTAGAATTGTTAGGGCACAACCAAGCCCAAGTGCGGGCCAGAAACCCATGCCGCGCCGCAGTAATGCCGGAATAATCAGAAACATCGGCATCGTTGGCAAAAAATACCAAAACGTGCCTGAAATGTAGCGTGCCATGCCCTCAACATCGGCCCCATCGCGCCACAGCCAGATCATACTGAGCACCGATACAAGTGGGAGTGAAACGATGAGTGACCCAAGTGCTGGTTGTCGCCGCGCGACAGTTGACGCAAGCGCGATGATCAGCCCTGAGAGCAAAGCGCGTGTCCAAAACGCAATCATAGCAAGGGCACCTGCTGGCTGATGCAATGGAAACCGCCGCCGCCCGTCAATAGGTGCGTAGCTGGTATGCCCAAAGTCTCGCGGCTTGGAAACAGTTTGGCAATCGCTGCGACGGCTTCGTCGTCGCTTGGCCCGCCATATGTGGGCACCACGACACAGGCATTGCCGATGTAAAAATTCATATGGCTCGCGGGGATGATGTCTCCGTCCTCATTCTGATGCCGCCCCGTAGAGGGGATTGTCACAATCTCAACAGGCCATTTTTTTGCGCGGTCAATCGCATCGGCAAAGATTGCCGCATTGGGATCATCATCGCCGCGCGCGGTGGGCAAAGCTAGAACGCCCGGCGCGATAAACCGCGCAAGATTATCGACATGGCCGTCAGTATGATCATTCACGAGGCCCTCGTTCAACCATAGGATATGCTCAACCCCGAGATCAGCGCGGAGCCTTTCCTCAATCTGAGCGCGCGATAGACCCGGATTGCGGTTGGGATTGAGCAGGCATTGCTCAGTCGTCACGAGCAGCCCTGCGCCGTCGACATCAATAGCGCCGCCTTCAAGCACCCAATCGCGCGGATGGCGGGGCAGGGTGGCCTGATCACACAACACCCGCGCTAGATCATCATCGAGCGGCGAGGGATATTTGCCGCCCCAGCCGTTACCGCGGTAATCAATCGCGAGCGGCTTGCCGCCATCATTCACAATGATCGGCCCGGTGTCGCGTATCCAAATGTCAAAGAAGGGTGCCGTGATGATAGTCGCGCAATCACCCGCGAGCGTGCGCGCTACCGCCTCGGCGTGCTGGTTGGCGCAGACGAGATCAACACGCTCACCTTTGCCGCCGCTGTGCACCGCTCGCGCAAACGCTGCAACTTCGGCTTGCGCGCCTTCAAGGTCGTCAAGCCACAGATCAGCCGCGCTCGGGAAACCGATCCAGACTGAGCTATGCGGTGTCCATTCGGGGGGTTGGGATAGGGTCACTTCGGCATGTCCATGTTAGAAAATAAGAATAGAATTATCTCACGCGAAGCCGCGAAGACGCAAAGTCAGTGTGATTGTTGACGACGCGTTTCATTCCTTCTCTAAAGGTAGCAGCGCCAAAATTCATCAATAATCCTAATGGCAAATCCATAAGACGCAGATATGTCAAAACCTGCTTCTTGTGAACCGGGGCGATTGTTTCCACCGATTTCAATTCGATCAAAAGCTTGCCTTCCACAACGAGATCAGCGCGAAAACCCTCGGTAATCACTAATTTGTCAAATCGAATGTCAATCGGCGCTTGTCGTTCCACCACAAGCCCGCGATCTCGGATCAGCTCACACAATATCACTTCATATACCGACTCAAGCAGACCTGGCCCAAGCCGCTCGTGTAATTTGAAACCGCAATCGACCGCGATTGAAGCCAAGGCTTCGATGTCCATCGCTCCCCCTTCTTCGTGTCTTCGCGGCTTCGCGTGAGATATCTTATCTAGCTCACTTGCCCGCCCGACTGGTATCCCTAGCCCCGCGAAACTCAGCGTTCGGATACCAATTGGGCCAGGTGCCGCCATTCGCCAAATCACGGCCAAGCTGATAGTTAAGCGTTAAATCCTCAACCGCACCGTCCCAATTAGCACCCGGATCATATTCATCCTGCGGCTTGTGATAGCGGTTGGTGGTATAGTCTTCGGATGCCGCTCGCCCCGCCGCGACGCCGCCGACGAGCAAATCTTCGCCGCTATCATAATAGATCATCGGCACGCCGAGTTTGGCAAAGCTGAAATGATCCGAACGGTAGAAAAACCCTTTTTCGGGCGTTGGTTCAGGCGCGATCACGCGGCCTTGTGCTTTGACGAGGCCCGCAAGCATCGGTTCAAGTTCGGATTTCCCAGCGCCAACCACAATCACATCGCGCGTGCGGCCAAGCATATTAAGCCCATCCATATTCACCCCGCCAACTGTTTTGTTGAGCGGAAAAATCGGATTGGCAGCATAATATTCCGATCCCAGCAACCCCGATTCCTCAGCTGTTACAGACAAGAACACCAGCGAACGATCAGCCGCGCCTGCCTTCACATGCGCCTCAGCTAGAGCGATCAGCCCCGCTGTCCCGCTCGCATTATCAAGCGCGCCATTGCAAATATTGTCGCCCTTGACTGGCTCACAAATCCCTAAATGATCCCAGTGCGCTGAGTAGAGCACATATTCATCGGGCCGCTTCTTGCCCGGCAATATGCCCACAACGTTGCGTGACAATTGGCGTTTGATATTATTTTCAAGCGTGAGCGACGCGGTGAGGCCCAGCGGCACCGCCTTGAAACCCTTCTTTGCAGCAGCGATTTTCAACTTTGCTAAATCCATCCCCGCGCTGGCCATCAGCTTGGTTGCGGCATCATTCGTGATCCAGCCGTTCGCGGCAGTTTGATCCATATGATTGCTTACGTCATCAAAGCCGATTTGCGGCCCCGTCCAGCTTGAGACAACGACACCCCAGGGATAGGCGGCTGGAAACGTGTCATGGATGATCATTGCGGCAGCAGCACCCTGCCGTGCGGCTTCTTCATATTTATATGTCCATCGACCATAATAAGTCATCGCGCGGCCATTAAACGGGCCTTTCAAGTCTTTATTGGCATAATCTGGATCGTTGACGAGGATGATGACGGTCTTGCCCTTTACGTCGATGCCCGCATAATCATTCCAGCCGCGTTCAGGCGCGTTGATGCCGTAGCCAACGAACACAACCTCAGAATTGGCAATCTGCGTCTTGGGCACAATCCGGTAGCTTGAGGCGACCATATCAGTTTTATAAGCAAAGCTGAGCGGCGCTTTGCCCCCGCTGATGATCATCGATGTATCGGGATTAGCGGTAATTTCGACAAGCGGAACGGTTTGAAACCAACTTCCCTTGTTCGCAGGCTTAAGGCCAGCGGCGGCAAAGCGGCCTGCGACATAGCCAATCGTCTTATCCTCACCCGGCGTCGTCGGCGCGCGGCCTTCGAATTCATCCGAAGATAGCGTTTTGGTGACTTCCTTGAGCGTATCGATTGAAATCGCGGGGGCCTGCGCGAGCACTGGCGTGGTGGCCAGCGCGATGAGGATGAGTGATAAACGTTTCAAAAGACGAACTCCCGCTGAGTAATTTTGTTACGAGCCAGTGTTGCAAACTATGCGGCGTCATACAAACAAAAAAGGCGACCCTCGCGAGCCGCCCCTTTTTGAAACTCATGCAATATTCGAATTAACGCGAGTAAAATTCGACGACCAGATTGGGTTCCATCTTCACTGGATAAGGCACTTCATCAAGCGATGGCACGCGGCTGAACGTGACCTTCGATGCGCCGTCAGTGACGACATAATCAGGAATGTCGCGCTCTGGCAGGCTTTGCGCTTCGATCACCAGCGCCATTTCCTGCGCCTTTGTGCCCAGCGAAATGATATCACCAACCGCAATCCGGCGTGAAGCAACATTGCACTTGATGCCGTTCACGCGAACATGGCCGTGGCTGACAAGCTGACGTGCGGCGAAAACAGTCGGCGCAAATTTGGCGCGGTAAACGACGGCGGCGAGGCGACGCTCAAGCAAACCGATCAAATTCTGGCCGGTATCGCCCTTCATCCGGTTGGCTTCTTGATAGGCGGCGCGGAACTGCTTTTCGGTGATTTCGCCGTAATAGCCCTTCAGCTTTTGCTTGGCTTTCAACTGAAGACCGTAATCGGTAACCTTGCCCTTGCGGCGTTGGCCGTGTTGGCCAGGGCCATATTCGCGCTTGTTGACGGGGGACTTTGGGCGGCCCCAAATATTTTCGCCCATCCGGCGATCAATTTTATACTTAGCTGAATTGCGCTTTGACATGATAATCCTTCAATTGCTGTGCATTACTGCGTTAACCGGATCCGCGCTACCCAGCCAAGATGCTGGGCAGGACACCTGCTTCACCGGAGTGCAGGGTCAATTGCGAAGCGCCGCTCCTTAAAGAGCATAGCCTAAGAGTCAAGGCTTTGGCGTCATTGACCGCGTCAGCGAGCGGAGCATCCCGCGAACGGTGCGCACCTCTTGGGCAGACCAGCCGGGCTTGGTCATGATGCTCCGCATCGTCCGCCGATCAATATGCGCGCGGTCAGGCGGGTAGAAATAGTTGGTTGCATCAAGCATATCGTCAAGCTGCGCTATCATCCCGTCGAGATCCCCTTGCGGCGCGGGCGGATCAATAGGTGCCTTGGTAGGGGAGGCAAGCTCCACGCCCTTTGACCATTCATAGGCGAGCAGGATCACCGCTTGGGCCAGGTTGAGTGAACCAAATTCAGGATTGATCGGCACCGTGATGATCGTGCTCGCCACTGCGACATCATCGCTTTCAAGCCCCGCACGTTCAGGGCCAAACAGGATCGCGCTGCGTTCTGCGCGGCTGTGAATTTCGGTGGCGGCCTGCGCCGGCGTGATTACAGGCTTTATCATCCCGCGTTTGCGCACCGTTGTTGCATATACATAAGCGCAATCAGCGGTTGCCTCGCTCAGCGTTTCATAAGACACCGCGCGTTCAAGCACGATATCGGCCCCCGCCGCCGCTGGGCCAGCGCTCGGATTGGGCCACCCATCGCGCGGATCGACAAGCCGCAGGTCAATCAGCCCAAAATTGAGCATAGCGCGCGCGGCCTTGCCAATATTTTCACCAAGCTGCGGGCGAACGAGGATGATGATGGGGGGAAGGCTATCCGATTGCGCGCTTAGGCGAGGGGCATGATCGAGCGTAGTCGGCATATCGTTGCGCCCCAAGATATTCGTCCAGAAAGTCATCTAACGTCCCTAACGCCCATCCCGAGCGAAGACGAGGGGCTATCTAGACTCAGACTCGATCTGATCGAATTCGAGTCTAACTATCGTGGTGCTGTCGCCTTGAGAGTCGGCGCGTTCGCAGGCCGCATTTCTTCAAGCGGCCCCTAGAAACAGCTCCGCAGCCGCATCAATGATGGCTTCAGCATCAAGCCGGTAAGTAGCGTAGAGATCGGGCAAATCGCCGGTTTGACCAAAGCGATCAACGCCGAGCGGGCTGACGCGCATGCCTTTGACGCCGCCGAGCCACGACAGCGCACTGGGGGATCCGTCGATCACGGTCACCAGCCCAGCATTTGGTGCCAGCTCGGAAAGCAGCATCTCGATATGGCTTGGCGCTGCGTTACTATTCGTCCAGCGCGCGGCGCGGCGGGCCGACCAATTGCGGTGGAGCAAATCGGGCGAGGTGACGTTTAGCAGGCCCAGCCCAGGCATGTCGTCGGTCAATTTCTGCCATGCATCGAGCACTTCAGGGGCGATGGCTCCGGTGAATGCAATTGCGGCCTCGGCATTGCCCGATGGCTTGTGCACCCAATAGGCCCCTTTCAGCGCATCAACCTCCCAATCACCGTTCACCCGCTCGATCTGCACGATGACGCGGGTGCTCAGCCGCAAATATACCGAGCTGCCTTCAGGTCGCTGGATATAGTCGAACGCCCAGCGCATCATCAGCGCCACTTCATCAGCCCAAGCGGGTTCGAAATAAGCGAGGCCGGGCTGGCCCATGCCAATCAAAGGCGTGTTGATCGATTGGTGCGCGCCGCCCTCTGGCCCGAGCGTCAAACCCGAGGGTGTCCCGACCAGCAGGAAGCGCGCATCAGAATAGCAACCATAGTTCAGCGCATCGAGACCGCGCGCAATGAACGGATCATAGACAGTGCCAACGGGGATCAGCCGCGTGCCAAAATGCGGCGCTGCCAGCCCGAGCGAAGTAAGCACAAGGAAGAAGTTATTCTCGGCAATGCCCAGTTCGATATGTTGCCCCGTAGCGTGTCCCGCCCATTTTTGTGCCGAGGGGATTTTCGCGTCGCGGAACACATCAGCCATTTCTGATCGGCGGAACAGACCGCGCTGGTTCACGAAAGCCCCCAAATTGGTGGTCTGCGTCACATCGGGCGCGGTGGTGACGATGTGATCAGCGAGGGCTTCGTCCGACTTGGCGAGGTCAAGAAGCACATTGCCAAATGCGGCTTGGGTTGATTGAGCTTCTCCGCGCGGGACAGGAAGACGGGCGGGAACCGGTATCAGCGGGGCAAGTGGCTCGTGTGCTTTGTTCGCTAACGCGCTCTGCTTGATGAACGCCTTGAGCTGGGCGGCTTGATTGTCACCCAGACCACCAAAGGGCTCCCACTCTTTGCCCTCAGCTATGTTCATGCTGGCGCGTAATTGCGCAATCTGCGCGGGGTTCATCATCCCCGAATGATTATCTTTGTGCCCCGCGAGCGGCAGGCCGTAACCCTTCACGGTATAAGCAATGAACAAGGTCGGGCGTTCATCCTGTGCGCTGTCGAAAGCGTCGATCAGGCTTTCGAGGCAGTGGCCGCCAAGATTGGTCATCAGTGCTGCGAGTCCATCATCATCGAAGCTGTCGAGCAATGTCTTGACGTTCGGCTTTGCACCAATATCTGTGAGAAGCCGCTCGCGCCATGCTGCCCCACCCTGATAGGTGAGCGCGGCAAATTCAGCGTTAGGGCAATTCTCTATCCAATCCTCGATTGACTGGCCGCCGGGTCGGGCAAAGACTTCGCGCTGCAATTTTCCACTTTTGAGCGTGATCACGCGCCAGCCACACGTCTCGAAAATATCATCGAAGCGGCGGAACATCCGGTCTGCGGTCGTGCTATCGAGCGACTGACGGTTGTAATCGACCACCCACCAGCAGTTGCGGATGTCATGCTTATAGCCTTCGATCAGGCATTCGTAGATATTGCCTTCGTCAAGTTCAGCATCGCCCATCAGCGCGATCATGCGGCCCGCGTCAGCCTCCGCCAGCTGGCCACGCGCAATCAAATAATCCTGTACCAGACTCGAAAACGCGGTGATGGCGACGCCGAGTCCGACTGATCCAGTCGAGAAATCAACCGCGATATGGTCCTTCGTCCGCGACGGATAGCTTTGCGCGCCGCCCAGCGCTCGGAAGCGCTGCAATTGATCGAGCGACTGGTTGCCCAGCATATAGTGAATCGCCTGGAGCACCGGCCCCGCGTGCGGCTTAACCGCAACCTTGTCTTGCGGACGCAATGCATGGAAATAAATCGCAGCCATGATTGCTGTCATCGACGCGCAGCTCGCCTGATGTCCGCCGACCTTCAAGCCATCACGTTTTGGCCGAATGTGATTGGCATTATGAACCGTCCAAGATGACAGCCAACGCAGGCGCGCGTCGAGAGCTTCGAGAGACGCAAGAGTATCTGCGCGCGTTAGAGCTTGCGCTAAAGGGCCAGCTTTAGCTGTAGTGGCAGACATTTGAACTCTCCGGTTTTCAAATCCAACGATACCAAAGATGGTTGGGCATGTCCTTGCAAAATAGGGTGTAAAACTCCATTATCTTGGCATAATCTGCTACATTTTGAGCTGAGGACGTAAAATATGCCAATACAGACACTAGATGCGCTTGATCGAAAGATCCTTGGCCAGTTGCAGGACAATGGCCGGATGACCAATCAGGAACTGGCTGATCAGATCGGCCTTTCCCCCAGTCCGTGCCTGCGGCGGGTGCGGCACTTGGAGGCAAGCGGCGTGATTTCGCGCTACGTTGCGTTGGTTGATCCCGAAGTGGTTGGCCTCTCGGTCACAGCCTTTGTGCGCGTGCGCCTAGACCAGCAGGACGACCGCCATCTTGCCGAGTTCGAAACCGCCGTGGCCGATTTTCCCGAGGTGATGGAATGCTATTTGATGACGGGTGAAGCCGATTATCAGCTCCGCGTGCTCGTCAGTTCGCTCGGCGCGTTCGAAGATTTCCTGCGCCACCGGCTAACCCGCGTGAAGGGTGTCGCCAACGTCACCACCAGCTTCGCGCTGCGCCCGGTGATTTATAAGACCGCGCTGCCCGTGTTTAGCTGATGGCCTCGCATGACTGCGTCACACCGCCCCCACTGCAGCAAGCGCATGAACAGTCTGGACTTCGCGACATCGCTCCCATAGCCTTTCGCTATGACCGAGCGTTCGATTTGAATAAGGCCAGCAAATGGCTCGTGATGGCGGTGCTTGGCCTGTCGGGCACGGTCATTTACCTGCTGCCGTTCCTACGCGAACTTTATTACGAACCACTCCAGGCCGCGCTTGGCATTAGTAATATGCAATCAGGCATGTTGACTGCCGTATTTGGGTAGTGGGTCAGTTTGAAATTGGGGGATGAAACCCAAGCCATCCCGTGCCATATAGCATTTATGGCTAAACAACCCAAACGTCCCCGTGATCCTAATCAGCTTGCGAAGCTCATTGCGGATATTGCCACGGGCACGGTCGATGAAACTAAAATGACTATAAACGAGCAGCGGGCATCGACAGCGGGTAAGAAGGGCGGGCCTGCCCGTGCCAAGGTGTTGACGCCAGTACAGCGTTCGCAAATTGCGTCTATTGCTGCCCAAGCGCGTTGGAAAAAGAGCTAAGCCGCTTCATCCCAATCATCCATTGCCGCCAAGCGCAGTTCGATATCAAACTCCATATCAGCTGGAAACAATGGGATTTGCTGATCTTCTGTGCGATTCGCGTTCCAATGCAATTGATCCAGCCGCAATTGCATCACATCACCGAGCGATTGTTCTCGACGCATGTAACAGGCCTTTTGAAACCATTCTGGTTTTGCCTTTGGATCATCAATATCGATGTAGGAAAACGTCAATTGGCCATCTACGGTTTGCTTAGGAACCGCATGAAACCCCTTGTATGGACGACCAGTTTTGCGGTCGTGGCGGATGTCTTGACGTGCGGCATCCTTAAATTGCTGCGCAAGCCTATCAACCTCAGTAATCGGCGGGGGCGCTTTCCAGCCCATGCCCATTGCCATCTTAGCAACGGAGTGCATGTCAATTTCGGATTCGCCGGTTGTTTCCATCCAATGGCGGATAAATTTCTGCCTTTCGGCTGACTTCGACATTTCAATATCCTTCTTCAACCTAGCGGGTAAACATCACCCCATCCATCAATAGCAACGCCGGTTCCGATCTGTTCGCGTATGCCAGACAGATATTGGCGGAACCTATCATATCGGCCTGTTTTGTGATGCAACTGCCCAGCAACAATACCGGGATGCACACCGAGAATTTTAGCGAATGCCAAAAAGTCACGTTCTGAAAAGAAAGGAGCTTTGCGCGCAATAAAACCATCCATTTTAGCGACGGGAACGCAAAATTCTTGAGCTGCGGCATTGGCGGCGCGCTCCTCTTCTGGAATGTCATTGCCTTGCCCTGCTTTAGCCCCCTCAAGTTCCGTGTCGAGCACCATAGTTTTAGTTTCTAAACCATGTTTCAACCTTACATGCTCAAGCTCATGGCGAAGGACAAACCAAAAATTGTCTATACGGTCATGGCGAATTGACAGGCCAACGACGGGAGAAAAAGCGTCCAGCCAAAAGCACACCCCGTCAATTTTTGCCGACGGCAATGACTGCACGATAACAAGGCGAATGCCGCACTCTGCTAAGATGCGCGGGATATTGCGCGCCTCTTCTGGTGCTACCATCAAGGCGCGGAGATTGGGCAAGGCCCGATCCAAAGCGGATTGAGAGTATTTCGGAACCATCAATTCTTCGGCGATTGCTTTTACCCTGTAAAGCCACGCCAACTGCGCAGGACTGGGTTCGCTATTGACCAAAGTCTTTTTCGCAGCATGGGGCAAAATTTCAATTTCGTTTGAATTAGCGACACCAAAAAATTTGACCAATTCTCTCTCGATAGACTTGGTATCTTGAGGGGTTTCAGATTTAATCCAACCCCGCTTGAGCATTTCGGATATTGGAAGATCGCCAAATAGAGCGGCTCTCGTCGCCCGCGCCCGATCTGGTTTGTTAGAAATGCGGGCAACGGCAAGGTCGTATTTGCGTTGGAGTTCGAGAAATCGCTCAGCTTCAACACCGAAGACATCTTCCAAAGCGAGCGCAGTCTCAGTGGTTACAACTCCCTTGCCTGCAACAATCTTGTTGACGGTGCTCTCGTCCTTTTCGAGGACGACAGCCAAAGTCCGTTGCGTCCATCCCCGCTCTTCGAGAAGTTCAGAAATCAGTTGTCCAGGTGTGGTGTGTATCGCCATTGCTTCCCCCTCTAACATGACTGGCTTTGCCCTTCAAGCAGAACATGCGCAGAAAGTCAAACTGACTCTTTATGCTTGACTTGAGAAAGAAGGTGGGCGATAGAGAATGCATGAACAAGCTGACCACCGAAGCCCGCGCCAAAATCCTTCACCTGCTTTGCGAAGGAATGAGCATCCGCGCCATCACGCGCCTGACCGGAGTAAGCAAAAACACCGTCGCCAAGCTGCTGATTGACGCTGGCAAGGCTTGCGCCGCCTATCACGACGCTACTGTGCGCAACGTCAAATCGTCGCGGGTGCAGGTAGATGAAATCTGGTCATTCACCTATGCCAAGCAAAAGAACGTCGCCACGGCGAAGGCTGCCCCGCTTGATGCTGGCGACACATGGACGTGGACAGCACTCGACGCCGATAGCAAGATGATCCTGTCCTATTTTGTGGGCGGGCGGGATGGTGAATGCGCCATGTGGTTCATGGACGATCTGGCGTCACGGCTCGCTAACCGCGTCCAGCTTACCAGTGACGGACACAAGGCCTACCTTGAAGCCGTAGAAGGCGCGTTCGGTTGCGACGTGGATTATGCGATGCTGGTCAAGATGTATGGTGCAGCGCCGGAATCGTTCAAGGGCCGCTACAGCCCCGCCGATTGCACGGGGGCAAAGAAAACCCGCGTCGAGGGCAATCCAGACTTTAAGCACGTCAGCACGTCTTATGTGGAACGCAGCAACCTGACAATGCGGATGCACATGCGCCGCTTCACCCGCCTAACCAACGCCTTTTCAAAGAAGATCGAAAACCACGCCCACGCCGTTGCGCTGCACATGATGTATTACAACTTCGTCCGTATCCACAAAACGCTACGCGTCACTCCTGCAATGGAAGCCGGTGTCTCTGATAGGCTTTGGGATATTGCGGACATTGCCAAGCTGGTAGAGGATGCGGAAGCCGCCCCGAAAAAGCGAGGTTCTTATAGAAAGCAGGATCAGATTTCAAACTGACCCACTACCCGTATTTGGGATGACGTCGCTCATCACTTATCCGATTGGCGGCTGGGTTGCTGACCGTGTGTCGCCGCGATTGCTCATTTCATTGTCGCTTGTTTCAACGGGTCTGCTTGGCTTTGTCTTTTCAACCTTTCCCTCATACGGCGTCTCGCTGCTAATCCATGCGCTTTGGGGCGTGACCGTGACGGGGATGATGTGGGGCGCCTTGATTAAGGCAACACGCGAATGGGCGCCGCCCGATGAACAGGGCAAGGCATTTGGCTTGCTAGAGGCAGGGCGCGGGATTTCTGAAGCCTTGCTCGCCACCGTGCTGATTGCGATCTTTGCGCAACTCGGCGGCGATGTGCCCGCCTTTTCGAAGATCATCATCATTTATTCAGCACTCCACGTAGCGCTGGGCATCATCGCATGGCGGGTCATCGCGCCGGGCGCGCCGATCCGTGAAGACGGCGCACGCTCTGGCTTGCAAGACTTTGTCGCGGCAGCCAAAATGCCAGCGGTCTGGCTGATCTCGATTGTCGTGATGACATCCTACTGCGCTTATTGGGGGGCTTATTACTTCACACCTTACGCCACCGAAGTTTTCGGAATGAGCGTCGTTGTTGCTGGTTCAATCGCGGCGGGAAAAATTTGGCTTAAGCCCGGGGCAGCCGCAATTGCGGGCTTTATCGCTGATCGGATTGGCATTTGGCAAAGCGTGGTAGGCGGTTACGTCATCCTGATCATCAGCTTTGCCGGCTTTGCCATTTTGCCGGGAACCGCGTCACTGACCATCCTGATGGTCGCCAATATCATCGTCGCTTCCATCGCAGTTTTTGCGCACCGAGGCATTTATTTCGCGCTGCTTGAAGAATGCCAAATCCCGCCGCTGATGACGGGCACTGCGGCTGGCCTCATTTCGATGATTGGCTTTACGCCTGATATTTTCATGCCGCTGATTGGTGGGGCACTGCTTGATGGCTATCCCGGCGCGGTTGGATATCAGCTTTATTTCGGATTCATCGCTGCACTGTGCGTCATCGGTTTGATCGCCACTATGATGATTGGGCGCGCCGCACCCGCCCGAGCAGCAACGGAATGATTCCCAACAACAACCCGCCAACGCCAATAACCAGAGTGACTGTTTCAAACGTCGGTATCGAGTAGAGGCCGATAAACACCATGAACCCCGCGCCGATAAGCGGCCAGACAACATGGGTGAGTGATCCGCGCGGGTCAGTTTTAATCATGCCGCGATAATACCAAGCGCACGCAAACCCAGTCAGGCTCATATAAAAGCAGATTTGGATGCCAATCGCGAGGATCGAACTTTCAAGGATCGAACCAACCGTTGGCATATAGGATGAGGTGAACAGCAAAATGACGCCCAATCCCCAAATCACCAATGTCGCGACCCACGGTGTTTGCCATTCAGGGTGAATTTTCGAATAGCGTGGATGGAGCATATCAGCGCGCGACATTGAAAACATGCTGCGGCTGAACTGCAAGATTTGAGTTTCAATCGTCCCCACCGTGCTCAGCACCGTCGAGAGCACCGCAAGGTAGCTCCACGGCGCTGGGAATAATTTGTTCGCAATCGCATAGAGCACATTGGTGTTTGCCGTCGCAATTTCTTCGTCAGTGAGAACAATCAGCACAACGATCATCATGATCACGAAAAACAGGATCAAATTGACCATCGCCCAAAATGCGCCTTGCCCCGCAGGCGAAGGATTACCGTCTTTGGTTTCTTCGCCAAGGTTCATCGTCACGTCCCACCCCCAGTAGAAGAAGACCGCCGTCAGCGCGCCCGTCGCAAAGAGTTGCGGCGTGAACGAAAAGGGCGAAATCCAATCCCACGAAGGCGGATGCGCTGGTTTTGCGCCGTAAGCGATAAAGGCGCCGATGATCAGCGCAAAAATGATCACCGTTTCAATGATCGTCAGCATCACTTGCGCATAGCTGGCGTGCTTGATCCCTTTCGTCACAACTGCGGTGACAAGCGTAAGCCAGAGCGCTGCGGTAAATGTCACCCACCCGGTATTTTCAACTTGATCAGGCGCGATCAGCAGCAAAGTTGATGTGGCCGCAGGGATTGTCGCTGAAACCATGAAGACAACTGAGGCAACGAGCAGCCCCCATCCGGCAAAGAAGCCCCATGTCGGGCCAAATACTTGCCCCACCCACGCAAATGCAGCACCTGCGTTAGGTGACATTTTGTTGAGATTGGAAAAAGCCAGCATCAAGCCGAACATGATCAAGCCGCAATAGAGGATGCTGCCCACCGACAATGTGCCGACAGCGGCAACAAATGTAGCGGTGGTTACGGCAACGCTAAAGGCAGGCGCGGTGCCCGCAATCCCCATAACTGCTGATTCGACCGCGCCAAGCGCGCCTTTTGCTAAGCCAGCATCTTGTGTCATTTGATTCGCTCCCCCGCTTTCGGATTTGCTGTAGCTTGAAGCAATTTGGCGGTTTGGCAAGCGCCGCGGGAAAGATCGACCGCTGACAACAGCGAATTTACAAGCTAAACAACATGTTCAGCGATTCAAATTCCGCTGTGCTGAAACTATTTGGCGAAAACCGGCGTATCTAACTGATAATCAAAAATATTGGGGTCCGATTTGCTCATCTTATCAAAGCGCCGTGGTTTACCGCTTGGCATCGATCTTATTTATGTCATTAACCCGCATGACCAATTAAGCAGAGCGTTATGACAGTCGTTGCTCCCCCCGATGAATTCGCCAAACGCCGTGCTGACGCGGATCGCGCGCAGCTTACAAAATTTCTGATCGCCACTGGTCAGGGCGATAGGGCTGCGTTTGAACAACTCTACAACCGCACATCCGCGAAACTATTTGGCGTGTGCTTGCGTATCTTTGGCGACAAATCAGAAGCTGAGGAAGTGTTGCAAGAAGTGTATATCACGATTTGGAATAAAGCGTCGACGTTTGAGGAAGGCCGGGCAAGCCCAATTACGTGGCTCGTAACGGTCGCGCGCAATCGCTCGATTGACCGGCTTCGTAAGCTGGGTAGGACTGGTCTCACATCGCTTGATGAAGCCGTTGATGTTGCTGATGCCTCGCCACTTGCTGATACTATGCTGATTGCGCAGGGTGATGATGCGGCTTTGTCGCACTGTATCAACGGGCTTAATCCGCGCGATGCCGGTTTTATTCGCGCGTCTTTTTTGCAAGGCGCAACCTATGCAGAGCTCGCCGCGCGCGATGATGTGCCACTGGGGACTGTTAAAAGTCGAATAAGGCGCGCATTATTGGCGCTGCGTGAATGCCTGAGGGGGTCAGAGTGACGAATTTAACGCAAGATGATCTGGCGTTGGCGGGCGAATATGTGCTTGGCTTGCTGGATGCTGGTGCGCAGGCTCAAGCCAATGCGCGGATCGCTACCGATCCTGAATTTGCCGCAGAGGTGATCGCTTGGTCTGATCGCTTTGGGCCGTTGCTCGGCGCTCCTGATCAGCGGCCGCCCGCGCATATATGGGAAAAGATAGCGGCGCAGATACCCGCCGCTACGGGGCAGGATCGCGGGCAACCTTCAGTGCGAATATGGCAAGGCTTAACCGCGCTGAGTGCGAGCGTTGCCGCGGTGCTTGGCCTGATGCTTGCCACCCAGCCAGTGCCGCCTACGCCGATAGCGCCCGCAGCCCCATTGCTAGCAGCACTTGGCAGTGACACGGGAGCAACCGCGATCACCGCGCGCTATGACCGCGATACGGGGCAGTTATTGTTGACGCCTGTGGTAGTAAAAACGGGCAATCTCTACCCTGAATTGTGGATCATACCTGTTGGCGGCGTGCCGCAATCGCTCGGCGTGATCAACGGGAAATCGCCCACCCAGATTGCGATATTGCCAAGCCAGCGTGCGCTGATGGATCGCGGCGCGACGCTCGCCATCACGCCCGAACATGATGGTGGTTCAGCCAGTGGGCAACCCACGGGGCCGATCATCGCGAGTGGGACGATAACGTCACTTTAATTCAACACTTCATGCATCTTTGTTGCGTCGCGTGCGTTTCTGAATTGTGCTCGGATTACATCATCCGCGCCTTATAGTAGGAAATCGATCATGAAGAATAAATCAATTCGCGGCGTTGTTGTTGCGCTCGCAATGGCTTCGGCTGGTTTTGGCCTTGGCGGCGTTGCGCTTGCCAAAATGGCCCCGAAGAACCCAATCGTTGGCGGCGCTGCGATGTTTCCCACCAAGAATATCGTCGAGAATGCGGTCAATTCGAAGGATCACACAACGTTGGTGGCGGCAGTCACCGCAGCTGGCCTTGTTGATACATTGTCGAGCCCCGGGCCCTTCACTGTATTCGCGCCAACGAATGCAGCGTTTGGAAAGCTACCTGCGGGCACCGTTGAAACTCTCGTAAAGCCTGAAAATAAGGGCACGCTGACGTCAATCCTGACTTATCATGTCGTTTCGGGCCGTCTGACCGCAGCTGACATTGGCAAGGCGATCAAAGCTGGACGCGGTAAGGCGTCGCTCACAACGGTGAATGGCGGCACGCTGACTGCAATGATGGTTGGCAAAAAGCTTGTTCTCACTGATGCCAAGGGCGGCAAATCGACCGTCACAATCGGTAATGTGATGCAATCAAACGGCGTCATCCACGTCGTTGATACCGTGCTTCTCCCGTAACGAAGCACTGACGAATGATCGCGGCTGACCTTCCCTCCCCTGGGTCAGTTGCGATCTTTGACGCTCGTTCAGAGCAACGGGGCATCAGGCAGCATATTCAACGTTATTATTGGGAAACAACAACCGCGCTTCATTCGCTGGCATAGGCCTTCCGAAAAGATAACCTTGAATTTTCCGGCAGCCGAGTTCGTTGATCATCTTGCATTCTTCATCGGTTTCAACACCCTCGGCGGTGGTCATCATACCAAGGCTATCGGCAAGTGCGACAACCGCGCGGATGATCGCGATGCTTTCAGGCAGTTTGCGCGCAGCGCCTTGCACAAAGCTGCGATCAATCTTGATTGTTGAAAATTTGGTTTTCGATAGATAGCCAAGCGATGAATAGCCTGTGCCAAAATCGTCAAGCGCAAGCTTCACGCCGAGCCCCAATATCCGTTCAAGCACTGCGATAGCGCCCGTACCCTCTTTCATAAACACGCTTTCGGTTACTTCAAGTTCAAGCCGGTGCGGGGGAAGCCCTGCATGCGCGAGCGCTGACACGACTGTTGCAACAAATGACGAATCGTGGAGCTGTTCAGCGGAGACGTTAACCGCCATTTTGATATGCGATGGCCATTTCGCCGCTTCGATACACGCGGTGCGCAAAACCCATTCGCCGATGGTACCAATCAACCTTGTTTCTTCAGCAATGGGGATGAACTTGAACGGCGATACCATGCCAAGTTCCTTATTGTGCCAGCGAAGCAGCGCTTCAAAGCTCTCAATTTCGCCGGTTTTCGCGTTGACGACGGGTTGATAATGAAGCTCAAATTCATCGCGCTCAAGCGCTTTGCGGAGCGCGATTTCAAGCACGCGCCGCTCTTCGGCATGAACGTGTAGCTGGGGTTCATAAGCGTGAAACGATGATCCGCCGGCATCTTTTGACCGGTAGAGCGCGAGATCGGCTGAGCGGATGAGCATTTCAACCGAGCGGCCATCACGCGGGCCAACGGCGGTGCCAATGCTTGCCCCGATATAGAGCATATTCTGTTCAACTTCATAGGGCTGCGACAGCGTCTCGATGATTTTGCGTGCAACACGTTCCATCTTGCTCGAATCGCTGGCGTCTTTGACGACAACCGCAAATTCATCGCCGCCCAACCGCCCGCAAAATTCATTATCAGTCATGATTGATCGCAGGCGTTGCGATACCAGCATCAGCAACCGGTCTCCGATGGGGTGGCCGAGCGTATCGTTGACAGCCTTGAAGCGATCAAGATCGATCATCATGAAGCCGCATTTGCTGCGCCAGCGATCAGCATCAGCCATGGCCGCGCTCATTGCTTCTGTGATAGACAGTCTGTTTGGTAGACCCGTGAGCGTATCAAAGCGCGCCATCCGGTTCATCTTGTCAGACGTTTTTTGTTGCTCAGTAATATCAGAGCCAACGCCGCGAAAGCCAAGGTAGCTGCCAGCTTCATCGACGCGTGGGCTTGCTGATAGCTCCCACCAGCGCGTCTCATTGCCAATTTTTACGGGCACCACGAGATCACTGAAGCTTTCGCGATTTTTGAGCCGATCCGCCAATTCACGCAAGGCCTCACCAAAGTTTCCGGCCTCCCATGTATCGCCTGCTAAAATTTGTAAGAATGGCTTTGCTTCAAGCGTCGTTGGCTCGACACCAAGCGCTATCGCCATCCGCGGTGAAACATGGCTCAGGCACCGCGACGCATCGGTTTGCCACATCCAATCGCCGCCTGAATCTTCATATTCACGGAGCAGCAGGCTCACCACTTCATTACGCTCGCGCAGCGACCGTGAGGCATAAGTGTGCGCGACAAACGACCTGCCATTGGCAAGGCAGGCCGCTGATAAAGCCCCTGAATAAGCGAGCGCTGATACCGCTAAATAAGGCAGGTTGAGCTGCCACATCATGAAACTGAGGCTGCCGCCCATGACAAACAGAAAAGCAGATGTCGCGAGCGGCAATGGCGAAAGTGCGAATGTCGCGACCCCCATCAGCGCGGTGATGACTGTCCAAATCGCAAGCATCTGGTTTGGCGTCGCGCCGCTTGAAAAAGCAAAAGGCAGTGCGGCCCAGCACAGTCCTGATAAAATAAGACTTGCAGTTTCACTCAGCAATTGGAACCGTGATGCGGTCGCGAACGTCTCGTTCTTGCGCGCCAGTTGAAAATAGCCTTGGACGGCGGCAACAAGTGTGAAGCAGATAAACCAGCTGAGCAGCAATGTGGAGGGCATCGTGCCTTGCAGTGTTGCGAACACCACAATCGCGCCTAAAATGCTGAATACCATCCGCGCTAGGGCAACGTCGCGTATCGCCTTGATTTGCGCAGCACGCACCTCACCCCACTCAATCCCATCAGGGCTTGAAAGTCCAAGGATGACGCTCCAGCTTGGCTTGAAGCCAGCGATTTTGGCTTTGGTTTCGATACTCACTCAAGCGGCATAACAAAAATATGTTAGCAGAAGGTAACCATCGCCTTTAATATCTGAACAAAATCAGGCAGCGATTGAATAGGGTTGAATTTCGCCCGATAGATATTGAATCCGTGCCTTTGCTCGGCTGAGCTTTCCAGAGCTTGTGCGCGGCAATGTGCGCGGCGGAACGAGTTCAACAACACAGTGCATTCCCGTGATCGAACGCACTTTGTCGCGGATCGCGTCGCGCAATTTGCCGCGTTCTCCATCATCACTGGTGCGGCACTGAACCAGAACAGCTGGCGATTCCTCACCGCCCGCATTCATCACTGAGAAAGCGGCAATATCGCCGGGCTTGAACCCGGGCAATTGTTCAACCGCCCACTCAATATCCTGTGGCCAATGATTTTTGCCGTTGATGATGATCATATCTTTCGCGCGGCCAACGATGAACAGATAACCAGCCGACATATAAGCCATATCGCCGGTATCAAGCCAGCCGCTCTGCAAGCAAGCCGCAGTTGATACCTCGTCACGGAAATAGCTGTGCATGATTGATGGGCCCGATGCCCATAATTTTCCGATTGAGCGGTCAGCGAGCGGTGCGCCGTCTTCGCTTCGTATTTCAACTGACATATCGCGACACGGTTTCCCACAATTCACAATCGCTCGGAACCGCTTCGGCGTGCCTTCGACATGAGGAACGCCTGAAAGTTCGCATTCATCGACGAGTTCAACCATCAATCCTTCGCCCGGCGGCATGATCGTGACGGCAAGCGTTGCCTCAGCAAGGCCGTAGCTCGGCAGGAAGGCGGAGGCCTTGAAGCCAGCGTCACTAAAAGCGTCAACGAATGATTGCATCACATCAGGGCGGATCATATCAGCGCCGTTACCCGCCACGCGCCAGCGTGAGAGATCAAATCGTTCAGATGCGCGCGTCTGGCTCGATACGCGGCGCGCGCAAATGTCATAGCCAAATGTTGGCGAATAACTCATTGTCGTGCCCGGATTGCGGCTGATCAGATCAAGCCAAGCGAGCGGGCGGCGCGCGAAATCTTCGGTTTTTAAATAATCAGCTGA
Source organism: Sphingomonadales bacterium (assembly GCA_043741135.1). GTDB lineage: Bacteria > Pseudomonadota > Alphaproteobacteria > Sphingomonadales > Sphingomonadaceae > Aquisediminimonas. Next base: position 24,436 of record JAYUAU010000043.1, read on the forward strand.
TACTTGATTAGCGATGGGTGAAAGCAAGCAGCCGACAAGCCCCATGTCATGATACCAGGGCAACCACGAAATACAGCGATCAGTATCGCACAGATGCATGCCGTGGCTATGCGCTGCCAGATTGTTGAGCAGGGCGCGGTGCGTGACCGCAACGCCGTGTGGGAAGCGTGTCGATCCGCTTGAATATTGCAGATAGGCAATATCGTCCGCTGTAGCCGTTGGCATCGCTACAGCGGGGGCAGAACTTTGCGAAAACTGTTCCCAATCATGGCCGATCACGCCAATCTTTTGCGCGGCTTCGCCTGCCATTGCGGCTAGCTCGGGCGGAAAGAACAGCCGCGAGGGATCAGAACTTTTAAGCTGAACCGAAAGCTGATCAACATAAGCATCGCGGCCACCAAAACTTGTCGGCAGCGGGAGCGGCACCGGCCACGCGCCGGCATAGATACAGCCAAAAAAGAGCGCGGCGAATTCGGCTCCGGTTTCGGCGATAAGCGCGATTCGGTCTTGCGGCTCAATGCCATCAGCGATCAGCCGTTTCGCCATTGCGAGTGCATCTAAGCGCAGCTCCGAATAAGAATAGGCGCGAACGAGCGTGCCGCGAGGGTCATGGAAATTGAGACCTCGCGTACCGGCAGCGGCGTAATCAAGCGCTTCTCCCAGTGTCGCAAAATCGGAGAACCGCCGTGCGAGCGTGTCATTAGTTGGTGTGGGTGAAGCGGCGCTATCAGTCGCATTTGTCATGATAGTCATGAGTGTGTCCAAAATTTCATTCCCATTTGGCGGCGGCGACGCGCTTATCGTTATTGGTTAATCATTTCCCTTCGCGCCTGACTGTGGCACAAATTTGACATAATGTCGGATAGTGGCTTCAAATTTGGCAAAACAGCCCGAAACGCAGGCGTGAAACAACGCCCGCCGTTCACGCCTGAACAGTTGCGCAGCTTGGCGCTCCATTATGTCGGGCGATATGCCACCACGCGCCGCCGGCTGGGTGATTATTTGAAGCGGAAAGTGCGCGAGCGTGGCTGGGAGGATGGCTCAGGCGAGCAAAGCAGTGCCGCGATTGAAGCACTGATCGATCAGATTGTTGATCTCGGCTATGTTGATGATCAGGTGTTTGCGGCAGCGCGCGCGGCCTCACTTTCGCGTAAAGGATACGGGCCTTTGCGGATTCGCGCGGCGCTCGGGGCTGCGGGGATTGAGGCCGAACAAGCGCGCTCGCTCAGCGACGTTGATCCCGAAGACGCTTTGATGGCGGCGTTTAGATTTGCCCAGCGAAAACGAATTGGCCCTTTTGCGCGCGTTGAGTTTGATCAAAAAGCATATGGTCGCGCCTTTGCCGCCTTCCTGCGCGCTGGCCATAGTGCGGGGCACGCACGAACGGTTCTGGCAACGAGCGCGAATGCGCTGCCTGTGGGGGATGAATAACTATATCGCTGTAATATCTTGTTTTCTTATTGGTAATCGCCCATATCAGCGGCTCAGTTGAGTCTGATTAAGGGTAAGAAGATGTCGAGCGCGCAGAGAGATGGCGCCTCTCGGGTAGATAATATTGATCCTGCAGAAATAACCGCAGGCACGAATGTAGAGTTTCAAAATGACGGGGGTGCGGCTGACGAAGCGGCAGCAGACGTGCGGCATGGCTATGTGAAATGGTTTGATGCGACACGGGGTTTTGGCTTCATTGTTGGCGCTGATGGGCAGGGTGATATCCTGATCCATTTCTCAGTGTTACGCGAACATGGCAGGCGAATGTTGCCCGAAGGCGCATCGGTTGAATGTGAAGTTGTTCACGGCACGCGGGGTTTGCAAGCGTCACGCGTGGTGTCATTCGATCTGGCGTGCGCGACTGGCCCCGATTTTGATATACGCCGAGACCCGCATCCCCGCCGCAACGATGAAGAGCTGGTTATCGACGAATCGCTCCCCTTTGAAGCCGTTGCGGTCAAATGGTTTAACCGGCTCAAAGGTTACGGCTTTCTCAACCGGCTTGATGATAATGCTGACGTGTTTGTTCACATGGAAACACTCCGCCGCGCAGGGATAATGGATGTGATGCCTGATGATCGCATGCTTGCGCGAATCGCAAACGGCACAAAGGGGCTGCAAGCCGTGGAAGTGTGCGCCGAATAGTGAGGCGATTGGCGGTTTTTGGGCTGCTTATGGCGGCAATGAATGTCGCCAGCTGCGATAGCGCGCCTTTGTTTGATGTAGAGGCGAGACCTAGACTCAGAATCGATCACATTTGCACATTCGTCTTTGCGAGGAGCGCAGCGACGCGGCAATCCACCCGCCGCACATTGTATGGATTGCCGCGCTTCGCTCGCAAAGACGATTCAATCTGATCGATTTTGGGTCT
>JAYUAU010000044.1:0-4578 GCA_043741135.1 Sphingomonadales bacterium
ACCGCCATCATGCGAAAGCTCGTCGTCATGGCAAATGCCCTGCTCAAAGCGAACCGATTGTGGAAGGAATCTATCGCTTGACCATCACGGATACTCTAAGGCTATGTGACACCACTCTAAGATGTTATCAACTCGGGGGCGATCACGATCACCCCGCGCACGGGTCTTCTAGAGCGCTTACCGTCCCTGAGGAGCGCCTTGAGGTTGACCAGTGCCACCTTGTTGCTGCTGCATTTGTTGTTGTGCTGCCTGAACTTCGGCCATTGAGCGGAAATCAAGCAACTCTACTTCAAAGCGCAACGTCGAATTGGCCGGAATACGCTCATTCGCCACTGCGCCGTAACCAAGTGCTGGCGGGATGCAAATGCGGTAACTGCCGCCGCGCGCCATTTTCTTGAGCGCTTCAGTAAAGCCCGGGATCACACCTTGCACGGGGAAAGGAACGCGCTGATTGGCGTCAAATTCTTTCCCGTCGGCGAGCGTGCCCTTATAATTGACGAGCGCGACATCAGCATCGGTTGGGCTTGGCCCTTTACCAGGCTTGACCGTTTGAAAGCCAAGGCCAGTTTCAGACGTGACGGCTGCGCTTGTCTCACCCTTAACGGGCAAAAATGCATCCACGCCGCAGCCACCCGAAACCGCATTCGCTGTTCCCATCCATGCCAAGCCACCCGCCAACACCACCGCGAGCGCAACGCCTGCGAACAAGGTTGTGAGTGTGCCCTTAGGCGTTGGTTGGATAGGAGCGGCGGTAACTGACATCTATTTTACGCCGTCACGTTCAGCGCGCTTGCGGTCCATCTTGCGCGCACGGCGCACAGCGGCTGCCTTTTCACGAGCGCGCTTTTCTGATGGCTTTTCATAATGGCGGCGAAGCTTCATTTCGCGGTAGACGCCTTCACGTTGCAGCTTTTTCTTCAAGGCACGCAGCGCTTGATCGACATTGTTATCGCGAACGATGATTTGCATAAATTCGTTACACTCCAAAATGGCAAGCAGGGCGACCATGCCCCGCCGAATCACAAAAAAAGGGTTTGCAGCGACAGATTGCCACTCCACTAGATGCGCCGGTAACAGGAGATTCGCTAATATTCAACCCTTTGCGGGCGCAGAATCGCAAAACAACGCCGTTTGATGAACCAAAGTGCCCGCCCATGCGTGGTCAAGACGCAGCGTGAAGGCAAACCAGCCGTGTCCGCAATCGATATGGCCAACGGTCAAGCGGCCCGGCGTCATCCAGCGCGGAAGCTTCAATCTCCACCTATCAAGCGCGATAAAATAATGATCACTTACAAACATCAGCGCGCGGTCCTTTACCGCGATGTTAAGCGCAACGCCCACACCGCCACCGATATATTCCTCTAAACCCGTGGTTCCTGCAAACCGCTTAGAGCTGTGAATGACTTGGGGAAATCCGGTGTGGCGCCCATATTGGCGCAACCAAAACTGGCCGCCCCCCGCCTCGTCCTCAGTCACAGTCACAACAGCAGGCACAAATGTATCACAGCAGAGTGGCAGCGGAGCGCCAATGATCCGCAAGATCTGCGCAAGCCACCAACCAGTGTTGCTCATACTGCATTCAACGACTTCGCCAGTATAAACCACGCTGCTCGTGCTACCGAGTCGTTTTGAAAAGCGTGCTTGAACTGCTTCAGGCAATTCGTCCCAAGCCTTAGCCCCCAACAACGCGCGAAAGCGCATATCGCCCAGCCGAGCCGTGTTCAGTGCAGGCCGCTGCGCGCGCAGTTGGATGACATTATCAAATTCATACCGTTCGCTGCGCATCGCCGTGCTCCTTATCCCAAAAATTTCGCGACGCGCGCCCCAAGCCCGATCAACCGCATCAGCTTTGACGTTGGCACGGTCATGATTTCGGCATACCAGCCATCAACGGTGCGCAAAAATGAGAGCATTTCGTTCAAGCGGTGCGCCGCCACAGGATCAAGCTTTGTATCGCCCTCTGCTTCGACCACGCAGAGTTCGAGCGCGGCCATCGCGGGATCAATTTCGCGTTCTTTGCGCCCCGCCGCGATCCGCCGCACCATTTCAAACATATCGCTTTCGGCTTCAAAATGATCACGCCGATCATTCATCACGGGAACGCGGCGGACGAGTTTCCACCCTGACAGCTCTTTGATTGATGTCGAAACATTTGATCGCGCAAGACCGAGCTGATCGGCGATATCTTCCGCAGTCATTGCCTTGGCGCTCAAGAACAGCAAGGCATGGATCTGCGCGACCGAGCGGTTAACCCCCCACTGCCCGCCCATATCGCCCCAATGCAGGATGAACCGTTCAACTGCCGCGGGAAGCGCTGACACTTGTAATTCTTTAATTTCTGTCATAACAGAAATATCTGACATTAGCGGCAGATTGTCAAGCGGAGACTGAGAATGCGAGTTCTGATTATCGGGGCGAGCGGGAGTTTTGGGCGAAGGCTCGCGCGGCTGATCGATCGTGATGGGGGCTTTACAATCATCGCAGCAGGGCGGCGGCACAGCGCGCTTACCGACGTCGCTGCTGAACTTGGATGCGAATGCCTTGCACTAAACCGAGACACTATCAATGCTGATGTTTTGCGCAGTGCCAATATCGACCTGCTGATCGATGTATCGGGGCCATTCCAGACGAGCGATACGCATGTGATCAAGGCGGTGATTGAGGCGGGCGTTCACTATGTCGATATCGCCGATGGACGCACTTTTGTGAGCGATATCTCCTTATTCGATGCAGCGGCAAAGGCGGCGGGGGTCGTCGTGATCGCGGGCGCGAGTTCAACGCCTGCGCTCAGTGATGCCGCCGTGAGCCACATCACCGCCGGTTGGCTAAGCATCGATACGCTGCGCGTCGTGATCAGCCCATCGAACCGCCAACCGCGCGGGATCGCGGTGATCGCTGCCATCCTCACTTATGTAGGCCAGCCGCTGCGGATTTTCAGGCTAGGCGCGTGGCGCAAATCTTATGGCTGGGGCGATACACAGCGCGTCACGCTGCCCCATGTCGGGCGGCGCTGGGCGAGCTTATGCGACACGCCTGATCTCGATCAGCTTGTTACGCGCCACAATCCGCGCGTTGAGGCGAGTTTTTATGCCAGCCTTGAATTGTCGGTGATGCATTTAGGATTGATGTTGCTTGGCTGGTTGGTACGGATTGGGCTCTTCAAATCGCTGTCGCCCCTCGCCGCGCTACTCGATTGGATCGCGGGATGGCTTGAGCCTTTCGGCAATGATCGCGGCGGGATGACGGTTGAGGCACTGGGGCGCTGCCCAGAAGGCCTGCCGTGCCGCGTGCTCTGGTGGCTAGCAGCGAAAGGGGATAGCGGGCCTAACGTGCCCATCCTCGGCGCTCTTGGCATCGCCCGCTTATTGCGCGACGGTGCGCTTTCATGGCGCGGTGCCGCACCGTGCACTGGCTTTTTGACCCTATCATCGTTCGAGGCTGACTTTGCCGCGCTTGGAATTGAAACCGGTGTTAAACTCAGCACGGATCATATTCAGCTATAATAGTGGCAGGCGGTGCGCGTGGCTCCGCCTGCCATGGTTCTGAAACCGGGTCGCTTATTTCAGAACCAATTCTTGAAATTCGGTTGAACCCCATTGTTCGCGCATTGAGCCACGGGTGGCTGCCGCTGCGCCTTGTTTACGATCATCTGATGAGAGAAATGCATTGAGCTTCTTGTCAAACGCCTCTTGCGCCGCCGTCGACAGATAATCTTTGGATTCGATCAGCAGGATCAAATTGGGTTCATCCTTGCGCGGATTGTTGACCTGAAGGACGTGATAGCTCAGCTCAACGCCTTCTTTCTTGCCAAACTCGCGCATGCGTTTCCAGTCGCCGGCCAACCAATCCATATAATTATTGAACTGACCGGGAAGGACATGTATCCGGCCTGCCGTCCAAACCGAGCCAGCCTTATAGCTCGATTCCTGCGCGATGGCAGGTGCTGCCAGCGCCAATGTGCTGATCAATGCAGCGGCGATTGTGAGTGATTTCGTGAATTTCATTTGATACGCTCCTCTTAGTTTCGCCCACGAATGTGGACAGGGTTACGCCATTACAAAGTCTCAAAGGTTCCCAGACACACCCCCCCCCCAGAACCGGCGTTCGCTAGGCTGCAAAAAGTTTCAAAGTGACTGCATTACCGATGTAAGGATAGTGCCCGCTCACCGCGCCAATCGTCAATCCGTGCTACCGTCAATTCAGCGTCAATAAAGCGTTAGTTGGAGGAGATCGATCAAAGTTCGATGGACGGATGACGTCTGTTTCAGTCGGGGACATCCCTATTGGGTGTCCCCGTGCCTGAGTTTAGGGGTTAAGTGAGGTGTCATGTCTGGACGGCGCTCTGCGATCAAGGGTTAATTGAGCTTTTATAACAGGTTTCGGGTGCGGTCATGTCTTCGGCCTTTTGGTGTGGCGGTTGATCCACTGGCCCTGATGTTTGTCCGCTTTTGCTGTTGGCCGCTATCACCGTATCGCGCTTTGCTGCGCAGACAGTACACCGGGCTTGGCAGCTTATGTCCGTATCTGTTGCATCACCTCTTGGTCACCCGAGATTTCGTGTCGCGCCTGCTGGTCAGG
>JAYUAU010000045.1:0-49304 GCA_043741135.1 Sphingomonadales bacterium
CAATCAGCCGGGATCGACATCTCAAAAGACTGGCTCGACGTTCACCTCCATCCTGATGGCAGCTACAAGCGGTTTGCCAACGACGCTGGAGGCCACAAGCTGCTGTTCAAATGGCTCACCGGGTGGCCGGTTGAATGGATCGCCTATGAGGCAACGGGGGCCTATCACCGGGCCTTCGAGCAAGCGGGCCGCGCGCTGCCGCTCGTCAAGCTCAACCCAAGGCGGGCCAGGCGGTTCGCCGAAGCGACCGGCACACTCGCCAAGACTGACCGTGTCGACGCAGCCATGCTTGCGCGGATGGCGGCCATGCTCAAGCCTGAACTTCGACCCGTCAAAAGTGAGGCTTTGGCGCAGCTTTCCGAGCTCATTGTAGCGCGCGAAGGACTCGTCAAGGATCGCACGGCTTTAGCCAACCGTGCCAAAAACCTCACCCTGCCCATGCTTAAAAAACAAAATGAGCAGCGTCGGCTACTCGTGGCCAAGCAGATCAAGGCCATCGACGAAGCGGCAACCGCGCTCATCAACGCCAACCCAGACCTTGCCCGCAAGCGCGACATCATCGTCAGCATCAAGGGCCTGGGATCTGTCACCGCCAACCAACTCGTCGCCGACATGAGCGAACTCGGCACCCTCGATAACAAACAGGCCGCATCGCTCGCCGGCCTCGCTCCGGTGGCGCGGCAATCCGGACAGTGGAAAGGAAAATCCTTCATCCAGGGCGGAAGAGCCAACGTCCGCCAAGCCCTCTACATGCCAGCCCTCGTCGCCATCCGCTTCAACCCTGACCTCAAAGCCAAATATACCAAACTCATCGCCGCCGGAAAACCCGCAAAGGTCGCCATCACCGCCATCATGCGAAAGCTCGTCGTCATGGCAAATGCGCTGCTCAGAGAAAATCGACTCTGGGCCGAAACTAGGCCTTGATCATCACGGATACTCTAAGGCACCGCAGCGATTTCGTCATCAAGCGCTTCAATCGCTGGCCGCCCAACCATTGCGGTCGCAACCAACGGAATGCGTTGTTCAAGCAAGCCAAGCCAGATCTTCGCCTTTTCACCAATGAACAGTCTCGGTTTTGACGCAGTTAGCCCTTTGGCAAATTCCCATGTGCCAATAAGCGAAATCGCGTCTTGTGATGCCGTTTCAAACTTAACGGACTTGCGCATGTGATGATTGATCAGCGCATCACCAAAGAAAGTCCAATCATTGCCGGGCGAGCAACCAAATGAGGTGCGATCATTATCAGCCGCCGTTACGATGGCTGTATCAGGGCTGGCGAGTGCTTCGACAAATTGGCCTGAATAGCAGGCGGAAATCATCACGACGCGCCGTTCGATTTTAAGCTCAGTCAATAAATCTGCCATCCGCTTTGGCGCGATCAAGCCGTATCCGTGAATGCCGTCACGGTAAGCAAGCCCAATATTAGGCCCGCCGTGGCTCGTGGTGTAAAGGATCAGCACATCTTCTTTGAGGTTCATCTTCGCTGCCACCGCAGCCAGTGCGGTTGATAAGAAGGCGGGTGAGCCATTGGGGGCAGTCGTTGAATCTGCCGCAAGCAAAATTGTCCGCCCTAGGCCGTCGTAACGCCGCGATAGCACTTTAGCGGCCTGCGTCGCTTCGCGTTCGAACACATCATCACTATCAAGCCCAATCGCCACCACATAAGCGTCGATCACTCCAGGGCGCTGCGGCTTGAGCGCGGCGATAGCGCTGTTTAACTTGTTCAACTGCGATAATTCCCACGCGGCGCTGCGTCCCTGTTCCCAGCTCGCGCCTGCTTGCGCGCCTGCCACATCAGCGCCGGCTATTTGCCCAGTCGCCGAGGATAGAGCCAAGAAGGCGAGGCCAAGTGTTATGCTTTTCCCCAATTTGTGAAAGCTCGTTGTCATGATGCCAATCCAACACGGATTGAGCTTTTGGTCAAGCTGGTTGCGTGTGCCGGTTAATCGCGCCATGCTAATATCAACCATCACAAAGCCGGAAAGGATGATCAATGAAACTCGCGTCGCTTAAAGGGGGTCGTGATGGACGGCTGGTTGTGGTGAGTGATGATCTCGCGTGGTTTGCTTATGCGGGGCATATCGCCACCACGCTGCGCGATGTGCTCGATAATTGGGAGATGCTTAGCCCGAAGCTTGAATTGCTCGCGACTGATCTCAACCACGCGGTAATCCCGCGCGAACGATTTCATGAACGCGATGCTGCTTCGCCGTTGCCGCGCGCCTTTCAGTGGGCGGATGGTTCTGCCTATGTGAACCATGTCCTGCTTGTCCGCCAAGCGCGCGCTGCTGATATGCCTGATACGTTTTGGACTGATCCGCTGATGTATCAGGGTGGCTCTGATGGCTTCCTCGGGCCGCGCGATCCCATTCGCCTAAGCGACGAAGCATGGGGCTGTGACATGGAGGCAGAGGTTGTTGTCGTAACGGGCGATGTGCCGATGGGTGTCTCGCCTGAAGAAGCGCGCGATCATATATTGCTTGTCGGGCTGACCAATGATGTATCCTTGCGTAACCTCATCCCGCAAGAATTGTCCAAGGGCTTCGGCTTTTTTCACTCGAAGCCGGCAAGCAGCTTCTCGCCCGTTTTCGTAACACCAGAGGCGCTCGGCAAGCGCTGGGACGGCGGCAAACTCCACGGTGCGCTGTGTGTTGATTTTAATGGCAAGCCGCTCGGCCGCGCTGATGCTGGTGTTGATATGACATTTGATTTCGGCCAGTTGATTGCGCACGCCGCGAAAACTCGGGCACTCGGCGCGGGGACGATTATCGGCTCGGGAACAGTTTCAAATCGCGGTGCTGATGGAGGACCGGGCACGTCAATCGGCGAGGGCGGGCTTGGCTATTCATGCCTCGCTGAGCTCCGCACGGTTGAGACAATTGTTCACGGCGAAGCGAAAACGCCGTTCATGAAAGCGGGTGATAGCGTGCGGATTTGGATGGATGATGATAAGCACCGCCCGATCTTTGGTGTGATTGAGCAGGTTGTAACTTAGACTCAAATTCGATCAGATTTGTACATTCGTCTTTGCGAGCGAAGCGCGGCAACCCATACTATGGTGCAGCGAGTGGATTGCTTCGTCGCTTTGCTCCTCGCAAAGACGATTCACATTATACAAGTTGCGCTAATCGTGAGCTTGCAGCGCAACGACGCGGGCGAGCTCACTTTTGGGGATCAACCCTTCAAGAACTTGCCAAAACCCAGTGACCGCGGCTTGGCCCGCTTGTCCGTAAGCGAGCGCCAGTTTTTCGCGCAGGGCCTCAAATGTTTCGAGTTCAAGCGCGGCCCCTTTCGTCGTTAGGCGAAGCAGTTTTTGCCTGCGGTCGCTTTTGCCTTGGCGTGTCTCAATCAAATCCTGCGCGACCAAATCATTGACCACGCGACCCAGCGACTGTTTAGTGATCGCAAGTAACGCGAGCAGATCACTCACGGTCAAATCGGGTTGGCGAGCGATGAAATAAAGCGCTCGGTGATGCGCACGGCCAAGGCTGTGCGTTTCAAGGATGAGGTCAGCCGAACGCGTCAAATGACTATACCCGAAATAAAGCAATTCAACGCCGCGCCGTATCTCAGCCTCGCGCAAAAAGAGCGGCGATGCGCCTGCCGAAAGCGCGCTAGGAATTTGGACAGCCATGTTGACGTATCTTGGCGCAGTGCGTAACGATTGGCAAGCAAGATTGGGCATGTATTAACTTCCCACGCTTAGGACAGAGTGATGTTAGCATTTCAAACTGAACCGAATTTACGCGCAATTGATTCCGCCACGCGCGCGGCGCTGATCGCTGATCCGGGATTTGGCCGCGTGTTTACCGATCATATGGTGATGATCCGGTATAGCGATACGCTTGGCTGGCATGACGCGCGGGTAACAGCGCGCGCGCCGCTTTCGCTCGATCCTGCAACTGCGGTGCTCCATTATGCGCAAGAGATATTTGAGGGGATGAAGGCGTACAGACTTGAAAACGGCGCGATGGCGCTGTTTCGTCCTGATGCAAATGCCGCGCGTTTTGCAGCGTCCGCGCGGCGGATGGCGATGCCCGAGATTCCTGCCGATTTGTTCATCGAATCAGTGCGTGCGCTCGTTGATATAGATCGCAGTTGGTTCCCTGACGTGGAAGGTGGATCGCTTTACTTGCGTCCCTTCATGTTCGCGAGCGAGGTTTTCTTAGGCGTGAAGCCTTCTGCGGAGTATATTTATCTCGTCATTGCATCATCGGTGGGCGGATATTTCAAAGGCGGTGCACCTGCGATTTCGCTGTGGGTGAGCCAGGATTATACGCGCGCGGGGCCAGGCGGAACGGGGGCTGCCAAATGTGGCGGCAATTACGCGACTAGCCTTGTTGCCCAAGCCGAAGCGATCAAGCTTGGCTATGATCAAGTCGTCTACCTCGACGTTGCAGAGCGGCGCTGGATCGAAGAACTTGGCGGCATGAATATGTTTTTCGTGTTTGATGATGGATCAATCCAAACGCCGCCGCTGACCGGCACTATCCTGCCCGGCATTACGCGCGATAGCCTTATAACGCTCGCGCGCGGGCAGGGCATCGTGGTTCGTGAAGAGCCTTATGCCATCGATCAATGGCGCGATGATGCAAACTCTGGCCGCCTGACAGAGGCGTTTGCGTGTGGCACCGCCGCTGTCGTAACGCCCGTTGGCCGCGTTGGATCGCCTGAGGGCGAATTCACAATTGGTGCAGGCGGCGCTGGGCAAATGACGCAAAAGCTAAAAGCCATGCTTGTTGAAATTCAACGCGGAACTTCGCCCGATCATCACCATTGGGTGCACCTGATCGATTGAGGGGATTGCCAATCGTGAAGGCGCTGCTATTGGCGCTAATCATTGACCTGTTGGGGCGTAGCCAAGTGGTAAGGCAGCGGCTTTTGATGCCGCCATTCGCAGGTTCGAACCCTGCCGCCCCAGCCAACAGACATGCGCCCTAGTGGATAGTGCCCTGAACATCCTCAGCGCTGAGCATTTCAATCAATCGCCCAACCTGACGCCACTGGCAAAAACGGATCACGTTACCACGGTCACGGCTTTGCAATGCGCGCTCTGATGCTTCCTGAGAAGCCTGCGCACCAAACATTGCCATAAGCTCAGTCGCCGCAGTGAAATCTGCGAGGGTGGTCGTTTGAACTGTCATGTATCCATCCCTCATCGCTTACATAACGGGTCTACGCCCCAAAGCCTAAGGCCGCTCAAGCGAAAATGGTAAAGCAATGATTTATCACGAATTTTGTGCACGCCTCACGCAATGACGCGGCTAACCCAGATAACGCGACCGATGATATCAACCGCTGACGTATCAACGCCTTCCCACGCTGGATAAGCTAGATTATCGCTGCGGATCGATAGGCGTGGTGGCGCTGGATTGATCATGATGCGCTTGACGATCAACACATCATCAACCCGCAGAACGTAAATTCCGTCACGAAGCTGGTCGCTCGCATCGCCGCGATCAACCAATATCTCATCACCGTGAGATAAGGTTGGCACCATCGAATCACCGTTCACTTCAATGATCGAAACTTGATCGGGGTTCGATGCCGTCCGCCGCAGCCATTTGGGATCAAAGCCGATGTGACCGCGCGTCGTTTCGTCAGCCGATAGTGCGCCGTGCCCGGCAGAAGCGCCGACATTGAGCCGTGGCACCATGGCAAGCGCAGGCGAAGGCGGGGAAGGCTGTGGGCCACCCAGAATGACCTCATCGATCCCGAAATAATCTGCCAGCGTGCGGCGATCATCCTCGGCAAGCTTACGTGGCACCCCGCGACGGATGAACTGCTGCACATAAGCCGCATTGCGCCCAATCAACCGGGAGAGCGAAGCGCAATCTTCACCCCGATCTCGAATCAGTTTTTCTAGCGATTTAGCAGCCTCGTTCATTTTTTTCCTATATCGATAGGAAAAATCCTAGACAAGTAGGAAATGACAGAACAAATACAGAACATAGTTGTTCACCGAATCGAGGGGAAGACGAATATGACACTATTACGGAAGATCGAACTCTATCTGCGGGTGAGCGGAATGGCCCCGACGCGATTTGGCCGCACTGTCGCTGGCGATCCTCGGCTAGTCTTTGATTTGCGGCGTGGGCGCGAAGCGGGGCCAAAGTTATGCGCGCGGATCAATTCATATCTCATTGAGGTAGCACTATGAGCGATGTCCGCAAAGCCGATCCATCACGCGCCATCATCGCTCAGATCATGGCAGCGCTTCTTCCGTCAAAAGCTACGCTTATCAGCGCCAAAAGCGATGATTGGGCAAGCGCTACTTTCACCGGCGCGCGCCATGAATTTGAATTTTTGCTGGGCGGCGAAGATGCTAGTGAAGTCTTGCATAACTTCGCTCACAATATTGCTGAAATCGATTTCTCGATTGGCGGGCACATCGTTGCTGATATCGCGGCCACATGTCGCGAGGGGAAATATTTGTTTGTCGAAGCGCTCAGCGTTGAAGCGGTTTAGCGCTTTGCTGCTTGAACTCGCGTCTCGAACAATCCGTCAAGCGCAGTGCGAAGTGATAGAATATCGCCGCTCGGCGTGACGGCTTCACGTTTGCTACGCGCTTCAACTGCCCTATCAAGCCGGACAATCAAGTCGCTTAGCTTTTGATTTGGCATGTCGTCAGCTTTGTCGTTGTGTGACGTTGGAACAACAACAAGCGCAGCTTCGGACACTTTTTGAACGGGCGGCAACGCTTCTTCAGACCAAGCGCTTTCAAGAACCAATTCATCGGGAACGGCTGCTTCGGCCATTTGTGTGGCTTCGGGAACAGGCTCAATTCGTTGCGCACTCAATACCTCATCGGACATGAACGGCGCGCCAAGATCGCGTTCGGCAAAAATTGGCGAGCGTTGGCCGGTTGGCTGACGCGCTGGCGTCGATGTTCCCACAATCACGGGATCAATCCGCGTGCCCCGTGCCTTTGCCTGCCCAGCGGGCATTCGCTTCAGCAGCCGTTGCCAAAGTGACAGTCCAATCCAAAGAGATGCGCAGACACCAAGCCCCACGCAAATCGCGACAAGCGCGCGTGCCGTATCGCCGAGTGGTGGCTCTGCCGCGCGCAGAACAGTTGGCAATCCAGTCGCGACGATCATTTGCGCGAATCGCCATGCTGGAATCGCAAACGTCAACCCCGCCGTGACGAGCCCAAAGGCAATTGCAACAACCGGTGCAAAAGGCACTTTATCGAGAAATTTCATAGTCTTACGCACAGTCACTCTTCCTTAAACCGATATTCGCGTCAATTTATGATAAACAGGGTGATAACGTGAAATGTTTGACGACCAGTTACGATTTTGTTCAACAAATGCGCGCGCTGTTTCGCGGCGCAGCGGCCACATATCACGATTCGCTAGGAGAGTGGCAATTTCGCGCGCGGCTGAAGCAGGTTCATCAGGCGCAAACAATGTGCCCGTTACACCGTCTTCAATCAGTTCACGGTGGCCGCCAACATCTGATGCTGCCACCAAGCGCCGCTGAGCCATCGCTTCAAGCGGTTTGAGCGGAGTGACGAGATCAGTCAGCCGCATTTTCTTGCGCGGATAAGCAAGGACATCAATCAAGCTATAGTATCGCTCAACCTGATCATGTGGAACTCGTCCTACGAAATGGATGCGCTGAGCAACAGGTGATGATGCCGCCTGCGCGCGCAATGCGGCTTCACATGGCCCGCCGCCAACAAGCAGCAATTGGGCGGCAGGGCGTGCAGCCACGAGCGCAGGCATCGCCGCAATCAGATCATCAATCCCTTCATAATCATAGAAACTGCCAACATAGCCGATCACTTCGGCGCTTGGTTCAATCCCAAGCGAAAGCGCTAAGGCAACATCGCGCGGGGGTGGATCACCGAACAGCGTCAGGTCAACGCCGTTTGGCGAAACCATGATCTTATCCGGGGCAATTCCGCGCGAGATTAGATCGTTTTTGAGGCCATCGCAGATCACCGCAACGGCGTCGGCGCGTTTTACCGCATAGGTTTCAATCAACTTGGTCGCTTGATACTTGAGCGAGCCTTCGCGACCCGTACCATTGCCAACGGCGGCATCCTCCCAAAAAGCGCGAATTTCGTAGAGCAAGGGCAGTTTGGCTTTTTTGGCAACCCGTAGCGCTGCGAGCGCAGTGAGAACAGGCGAATGCGCGTGGAGGATATCGGGTTTGAAGATAGTGATGACCTCCTCAATCCGGCTGGCAAGTGCTGAGATTTCGCGCCATTCAGCAATCGGACTAGGGGCTGGTGCCGGCGTTACCGCGCGGTAAAATGTCAAGCCATCAATCGTTTCAATCGGCGGGCCTTCGGCGGTATGACGTGCTCCCGTGACGCCTGCCACAGCCCAACCACTTTCGATCTGGGCTTTTAGAATGGCGCGTGTGCGAAACGTATATCCGCTATGGAGCGGCAAGCTATGATCAAGGATATGCAAAATTCGCAAACGAAACCTAACCTAGTGATGGGCAACAAACATTGCCCTCTTGGCACAGATAAACTTAACGTAGCGTCAACTGAATTGCGCTAGGAAAACCCGATGATTGATACTTTATCTTTGGTGATCACGCACGGGCTGATGTTTGTTATCGCGCTGCGCCTGATGTTCCGCCCTGATTTGGATAAGGAAGCGCCGCCGAAACCAGAAGCGGAACACAAGGGTTGGGCCAAAGGCCTGCCGCGCAATGCGTGATTTAGCCTTCATCGGATTTTTGGCAGCATTGTTTGGCATCGGTTTCCGCCGCCCCTTTGTGCTGGTGCTCGCTTATGTTTATATCGATATTGTCGTCCCGCAGCGATTGACCTACTTTTTGCTCAACA
Organism: Sphingomonadales bacterium; assembly: GCA_043741135.1. Classification (GTDB taxonomy): domain Bacteria; phylum Pseudomonadota; class Alphaproteobacteria; order Sphingomonadales; family Sphingomonadaceae; genus Aquisediminimonas. The sequence continues at coordinate 8,810 of JAYUAU010000045.1, forward strand.
GCGTCCCCGTGTCGTTAATCGCGGTGATGGCAGCGGTGATTGCCTGGGCAATTGCCGATGATAAACGCGATATGCGTTTTGCTCCGCGCCAATTTCTGCTGCTGCTGCTGCTGATCTATTGTGGCGTTTCAACGAGCACCGCCGATTTCCCAATTCAAGCCGCTGGAAAGTGGGAATGGGTTTGGAAGGCGCTTGCCTTTGCGATATTCATTCCGCTCACATTGCGAACTCGGTTGCGGTTTGAAACACTCAGTTTGTTCATGGTGCTCTCAGCGGCATCAATCATCATTGTTGGGGGTATCAAGACGCTGGCAGGAGGCGGCGGCTATGGCACGCTTAATCTGATGAACTCAAGCAACACTGGCCTCTACGAATCGAGCACGATTGCGACCGTCGCGATTGCGATCATTCCTTTGATTTTCTTCCTTATGAAGAACGGTACGGTCTTTCCGCCCGATTGGCGCGTGAAAATATTCGGCTCAGCATTGATCTTTGCGGCCTTGCTGATACCCGTTGGCACGCAAGCACGCACGGGCCTGATTTGTATCGCAGTGCTGGCGCTGTTGTTGCTCCGCTTTACCAAGCGTCGCTTCCTTTACATCGGGGCAGCAGGGGCTTTAGCCTTGATTGCAACACCAATGCTGCCCGCTAGTTTCACCGCACGAATGAACACGATTCAAGGCTATAAATCAGACGCTTCGGCGGGAACGCGGCTAGCTGTGTGGGCGTGGACGTGGGACTATGTCAAAGAACATCCGATGGGTGGGGGCTTTCAAGCCTATCTGCAAAACAATGTCCGCTATGAAATCACAAAAACCACCGAAGATGGTGCCAACAGCGATACCGCGATCAATTTGGAAGTTGATAAAGCGCGCGCTTATCATAGTGCTTATTTCGAAATGCTGGGCGAACAAGGCTTTCCCGGTCTATTCCTCTGGCTCGCTATCCATGTGATTGGCGTCGTCAATATGGAATTGCTTTACCGCAAGTATCGCAACCGAGATCCCGACGATGATCAGTGGATTGGCTTGCTGGCAGGCGCATTGCAGCAAGGGCAGATCATCTATCTGGTAGGCGCACTTTTTGCGGGCATTGCGTTTCAGCCCTTCATGTTCATGCTCGTTGGTATGCAAATTGGGCTTGGAACCTATTCAAGTCGCCGGACGTTAGAAGCAAGGCGGCACAGCTTGCGCGGCGTTCATGAAGCGACCCCTGCATGAGTGCAAAGCCGCAGCTTGACGCGTTAACGGGTGCACGCGGCATCGCGGCATGGTTCGTTGTGGCTTACCATGTTCGAGCTGCGTTTTCGCAAATATTTCCAACTGAAGTGATCGCGCTATTTGCCAAAGGCTATCTCGCGGTTGATCTATTTTTCATTCTCTCAGGCTTTGTCATGTGGTTGACCTATGCCGATGCGTTCCGCGAAAACGGATGGCGCGCGGTGCCCGATTTCATGCTCCGGCGGATTGCGCGGATTTATCCGCTGCATTTCGTGATGCTCAGTGCCACTGTCTTTGTCGCGATTTCATTAAGTCTGCTTGGCAAGGACATACCCGCCGAGTTCGCTTTTACCGAATTGCCGCTGCATTATCTGCTGCTGCAAAATTGGGGCTTTACCGATGCACTGGCGTGGAATGATCCGTCTTGGTCAATCTCGACCGAGCTTGGCGCTTATCTCTTTCTGCCGATGCTGGCGATCATCCTATTGCGGCGCACGCCACCTTTCCTCGTCTGTGCGGGGTTAATCGGCGTGCTTAGCCTTTTGCTTGATTGGATTTTCAAGCGCGCCGGCCATGACCTGTTGGGTCAAGACATTACGGGGCTTGGTTTGCTCAGATGCTTGATCGAATTCACTTGCGGCGTGCTGGTGTGCCTCATCTGGCAAAAGCGCGGTGAGGCCCGTGGCCGGATGATTTTGTTCGGATCATTCACGCTTGCAATATTATCGCTCACGCTCTGGCAAATCGGGTGGATGCGTGAGACGCTTGCGGTGCCGATTGCTTTCTCCTGCTTGCTCTATTCTATGGCAATCACATCGGATTGGAGGGGAAATCCCCTGTCTGCGGCGTGGGCGGTGAAGCTTGGGATGATCAGCTACGCGACTTACCTTGCGCACTTCTTGATTTGGCGATTGTTCAAAATTGGCTTTGTTGCTGACATCAATGATATCGGGCTAGGCACGATGACCTTGTTCTTCGCCATCGTTGGCGGCGCATCATATGGCCTTTACCATTTTATCGAACAACCAGGACGCCGCTGGGTTCAATCGCTGATCCATTATATGGATTGCCGCGCTTCGCTCGCAAAGACGAAAAAGGTCGATTAAAAATCACTGCACTCAAGCCCCCACCCCGTCTCCCACGAGGAGTGAAACGACGCGGCAATCCATTCGCTGTTCCATTGTATGGATTGCTTCGCTTTTCTCGCAAAGACGATTGGATATGAGCGAAATCAATCAATAAGACCTTGGCAATCCCAGCACATGTTCGGCAACGAATGACAGGATCATATTGGTTGAAATCGGCGCGACTTGATAAAGCCGTGTCTCGCGGAACTTGCGTTCAATGTCATATTCAGCCGCAAAGCCGAAGCCGCCGTGGGTTTGGATGCACGCTTCGCCCGCTGCCCAGCTGGCTTCGGCGGCGAGCATTTTTGACATATTGGCTTCTTCACCCACAGGTTCGCCGGCTTCATATTTGCGCAAGCCCTCGTGCACCATTAGTTCCGCCGCGCGCATTTGGGCATAAGCGCGCGCGATGGGAAACTGGACACCTTGGTTCTGCCCAATCGGTCGCCCGAACAGCACGCGCTCTTTGGCATAATTACTCGCTTTCTCGATGAACCATTTCGCATCACCGATACATTCCGCTGCAATCAGCAAGCGTTCGGCGTTCATGCCCGAGAGGATGTAGCGAAATCCTTGGCCTTCCTCGCCGATAAGGTTGGCGGCGGGCACACGGAGATTATCGAAGAAAACCTCAGTGCTGCTGTGGTTCATCATCGTTTCAATCGGGCGGAAGGTCAACCCATTGCCAATCGCCGCCTTCATATCAACGAGGAAGACTGACAGGCCCTCAGTGCGTTTGGCGGCCTCCGCGCGGGGCGTTGTCCGCGCGAGGAGTAGCATCAAATCAGAATGTTCCGCGCGACTTGTCCATAATTTCTGGCCGTTGACGATATAATCATCACCGTCGCGCTTGGCGGTGGTTTTGAGCGCGAGTGTATCAGTGCCGCTGCTCGGTTCGGTGACGCCAAAGGCTTGCAAACGCAATTCGCCCGATGCGATCCGCGGCAAGTAAGCAGCTTTCTGCGCGTCTGATCCGTGGCGCAATAATGTGCCCATGATATACATTTGGGCGTGGCACGCGCCGCCGTTGCAGCCCTGCGCTTGTATCTCTTCAAGGATCGCAGCTGCGGCGGAAATCGGCAGGCCAGCGCCGCCATATTCTTGCGGGATGAGCGCGGCGAGATAGCCCGCTTGGCCAAGTGCGCTTACAAATTCGGTGGGGTAAGCGCGCTCACGGTCTTTCGCGCGCCAATAGTCACCGGGATATTGCTGGCATAATTTGGCGACCTCTTCGCGTATCTGAGTATAATCCTGTGTCATGCTTGCGCCACTATTCCTCTATCATGCAGGTCTGCAATCTGGCCGGGTGAAAGGCCAAGCCGGTTCGCTAAAATCTCATCACTATCCGCGCCGAGCAAGGGGGCAGTGCGCGGTTCTTCGCGCGGTAACTGTGGAATAGTCGCGAAGCTACCCGCAGCGGGGTAGGAGAGACGGCTTGGATTGTCGCTATCCCCGAAGATGGGGTTATTGCTTACGAGAAGCGGATCGTTCGCCGCCTCAAGCATCGTTTGATACGGGCCGTAGCAGCAGCCACTGGCATCAAATTGAGCTTTGAGATCAGCATAAGTGCGCTTGACCACACACGATTCAACCAGCGCGAAAAGGGTATCGCGGTGCAAGAAGCGAACGCCCTCATCCTTGGCAAATGAAACGCCGCGTTCGCGCTCAATCGCTGCCACATCACCCGCGATGGAAAGAACGTGGACAAGACCAGCCCATTGGCGCGGCGTAATCGCCATCACCATCATACGGATGCCATCGCTCGTGACGAAATCCTTTCCGAACGCGCCGTATACTTCATTGCCAAGGCGTTCACGATTCGCACCGCTCATCAACACTTCAGCGAGCGATCCCAGATTGGCCACCGTCCCAATCGCCACATCAGAGAGCGGGATGCGCACTTCCTGACCCTTGCCCGTCACGCCTCTGTGGTGGAGCGCTGCCATCATCGCGAATGCAGCATAGCTTCCTGTGAGCAAATCCCACGCGGGCAACACATGGTTGACGGGGTTAGGGCCAGTGCCGGTCAAATCGGGGTAACCGACGGCGGAATTGACGGTGTAATCTAGTGCGGGGCCGCCATCTGCCATTCCCATCACGCGCACGGTGATCAGGTCAGCCCGCTCATCGCTTAGCTTTTGATGCGAAAGGAAGCCGTCGACGGGGAAATTGGTGATGAATTGGCCTGTAGCGCAGACAAGGTCAGCTAACAATTCGCGGCCCTCGGGAACGCCAAGATTAAGCGCGACCGATTTCTTCGCGCGGTTGAGATTCTCCCAATAGAGGCTCGCGCCATTGGGCGCCTTGGGCCAGCGGTTGAAATCAGGCCCACCGCCAATTTGATCAACACGGATCACTTCTGCGCCCATCTGCGCGAGATACAGCCCCGCAGTCGGCGATGCGACGAACGAAGATGCTTCGATGATCGATAGGCCCGAAAGCAGCGAATACACTAACGCTGCCCAGCAAATTCGCGGAGCATATTCTTCGCAATGGCAAGCTGAAGGATCTGCGTCGTCCCCTCATAAATGCGGTAAATACGCGCATCGCGGAAGAAGCGCTCGGCCTCATATTCGGCCAGATAGCCAGCGCCGCCGTGGATTTGGACACAGCGATCCGCCACACGCCCACACATTTCAGACGCAAAAACTTTGGTCGCAGCGGCCTTGCGCAGGATGGCTTCGCCAGCGTCAGCGCGACGGCACGCATCGGATATCATACACTGCGCGGCATAGATTTCGGTTTCGCTATCGGCAAGCATCGCCTGGATAAGCTGAAAATTGGCAATCGGTTCGCCAAATGCCTTGCGTTCGTTTGCATAACGAAGCGACGTATCGAGCATGCGCTGCGCATAGCCCGTCGCCGCCGCTGCCACTGATAGCCGCCCATTATCAAGGCTTTGCATCGCGGTGTAAAACCCTTTGCCCTCCTCACCACCAAGCAGAGCATCGCCTGAGATGTGGACATCCTCCATGATGATATCAGCGATATGCGACCCCGCCTGACCCATCTTCTTGTCCGAACTGCCAATGCTGATGCCTGGGCTGTCCATCGGCACAAGGAAGGCGCTGACATGTGCATTTTTGGGCAAAGCGTCCTTGTTCGTGCGCGCCATGATCAGCGCGACTTTGGCAAAGGGGGAATTGGTGATGTAACGCTTGGTACCGTTCAAAACATAGCCATTGCCGCTGCGCACGGCAGTCGTCGCCATCGCCGCGCTGTCGGAACCACTGCCGGGTTCGGTCAGGCCAAATGAGGCAATCTCCCCCGCCGCTAACCGAGGCAGCCACGCCGCCTTTTGCTCCGCCGTCCCGCTTTTGACGAGCGCTGAACAAGTCATCCCGATATTGATCGAAATGATCGAGCGGAAGCACGGCATCGCATAGGAAATCTGGCGTATCGTTTCGATATACTGCGAGACATTCATGCCAGAGCCGCCATATTCTTCAGGGATGGTGATGCCAAAAAGTCCCATCTCACGCATTTCGCGAAGGATATCGTCAGGAATATAATCACTCGCCTCAATCGTGGGTTCTGCTGGGATCAACCGTTCGCGAACATAGCGTTTGAGCTGATCGATAAAGGCTTCAAAAACGTCTGCATCCATGCCGCTCATCATCATGTCTCGTCACAAAAGGTTTAATGATGAACGCCTAGCATTGGTTCGCGGGGATACCAAGGCGGGGAGGGGGCTTGAGTTCTGAATGTGAGTGAAAGGGGCGCGAAAGCTGGGAACCTCCATCAACCTCCACCTTCTGGATTGCTTCGCTACGCTCGCAATGACGAAGTGGAGGTTGATGGAGGTTCCCAGCTCCCCCCAACTAAGCCGCCGAAAAAATTCAGTCGCAGTCTCAGCCCCACATGTCCATTGCCATATTGCGACCCCGCGCAAAGGGTGTATGAAATGCGCCGTAGTGCACGGTGGCTCGGTAAGGATATATGATGAAGACAGTTCGGTTTGTTTCGCCATTGGCACTTTGCACTTCGGCGTTGTTGGCGCTGGCGGCATGTTCGGGCGCCCCTCAGGCTGATGAAGCCATCGAAGCCGAACCGACTGTGGCCGCTGAACCCGCTGTCGAAGTCACTTATGCCAGCCTCACTGGCGATGCCGTGAAAGGCAAGACCGTTTATAACCAGTGCATGGCCTGCCATTCGGTCGTCAAAGGTGAAAACCGCGTTGGCCCGTCGCTCGCCGCCCATGTCGGCATGAAGGCGGGCAGCGTAGCGGGCTATAATTATTCCGCTGCGATGAAGAACAGTGGCCTCGTGTGGACCGAGGAAGAGCTGTACAAATATCTTGAAGCGCCGCAACGTTCGGTGCCCGGCACGAAGATGAGCTTTGGTGGCCTCAAGAAGCCTCAGGATCGCGCTGATGTTATCGCTTATATGAAGACACTTTGATTGGCGGGTGGGATTGATAGCCTCTGTTCTCCGGCTCAGGCCGGAGTCCAGACCCAAACAAACACCGCCCGCTTCGCGGACGTTTTTCTGACGAGGACTGGACTCCGGCCTGCGCCGGAGAACGAACGCGCATTTCCCGCATCAACCCCTAACGCGCCGCCACGCGCATCGGCACATAATCCTCCATGCTCGGCTTATCGATCACCTTGTAAGGCACGCCGCGCGGCGAGAGGAACAGTTTTTCCATCTCGCTGCGGTTGAATGGGCGCGATCCTAACCTGCCAAAGACTGCGATTTGCCCGCCGGTTTCATCAACCGCACGGTCTCGGTCAAGCCCCTTTGACAGCGCGACGGCGGGCGAGGGTGTCTTTGTCCATGCGATCAGCTCAGGCTTTGGCGCTGGTGAGAAGCCGTAGAAATTGGGCTGGCTATCAGGGCTGGTGAGCTGCAACACTTTAAGACCGTTACGCCCGTCCGCCACATAAGCAAACAGTGATGCGTTGGTCGTGCCGATGATGACATCCTCGACATCATTCATTTGCCCGCCAAATGTCTCTCGGCTGTAAACCACTGGCGTGGCAGGTTTGGTGATGTTGATGATCACAAGCCCGTCCTGCTTACCCGCAACATAAGCGTAAGTCCGCGCGAGATAGATGCGCTGTGCGTTGGCCAGCGGCACTGTCCCGCTCGGCACTGCAACGGGACTGGCTAATTTGGTGACGTCAAACAGTTTCAACCCTTGCGCATCACTCACCCACAGATAGCGGAACTGAATGGCGCTCGCGCGTGCGTCGGTGAGCGGGATCGTTGCCGCGAGTTTGGGCTTGAGCGGATCATCGAGATCGACGACGACGAGGCCCACCTTGGCCGTGATATAAGCAAAATGCCCCGCGAGGGTGATGTGCCGTGCACCATCAAGAACCCCACCCTCGTTCCAAGTAGCGGCGCGCTTGAGGAAGTTATTACGGAACTCCCCGTCGGCCATCGTCAACACATTGACGAGGATTAGGCCCTCTACCGCATCAGTCACCACGGCATAATTATAGATCGGGTGGAAGGCTTGCTCTTGGTTAATATCGCGCATTTCAGCGGTGTTACGTAAGGGATTGATCGGCTGCATCGTCGGTAGCGCCATGCACGTCGCATTCGCGCTCCTCACATGCGTGTCCTGACCAAGCGGTGAGAAGGGCGCAGTGGTGATCCGTTCGGAAAAGCCTTTGTTCGCGATTGAGGCGACATCGTAAACGCGGAATCCGCCCTTACCCTCGGCCGCATACATATATTCGCCGCGCAATTGGAGGCAACCAACCTTGTCCTTGGTGCCTTGAACGATATTCTTAAACTCCTCGGTCGCATGGCTTTCGCCCGACAGATTTTTGTCAAAGATCGCGCCGCGCGTCCAATTTTTCAGCTCGCGCTTATTTTGATCAACGTGGAGCTTATACCAATCGGGATAGGCATTTTTTTGCAAATAAGAGCCGATTACCGCTTGTGGTTCATCCCATTCGGTGACGCGCACCGCCTCAAATCCGCCTTCCAAGCCCGTCCATGCATTGAGTCCGACAAAGTTGACGAAGTTGGTGCCGACAAGCGTGAGCTGCGCCATGATCGCGTTATTATCGTCATCGACGCTGAGGTGGCAATCACTGCACCCCTTCGTTTCAGTTGTTCGCACGGTATGCGGGAAATGCGGGGCGAAGGCTTGGCTTGAGAAACCCGCTGACGAAATCGGCGGTTGCTGCACATAAATGCGCTCACGGTTCACATTGGTTGAAGACAGCACGAGCGCTGATGTTGAACGGACGGGCGCGATGATGCTTCCCTTCGTCGTTTGATGGCGGCCCAGCTGGAACATCTCATCGCGCGCGACTTGGGGATTATATGTTGCGAAATTGCGCGTCTCTTCGCCTTCATATTTGTGAGATTTGGTTTTCCAATTTGCTTCGATCGGCAAATGGCAGCCGCCACATGATGTTGTCCAGCTCAGATGACAGGTAAAGCACGTCATCTTATCATCGCCGTGCGCGCGGTTTGATTTGGCAACACCTGGCCCCCAGCCATAGCCGCCTTCGCTTTCGGTTTTGCCGATCAGCTTGGCGCGCGCGGCTTTCATATTGAAACGCGGGTGTGTGCGGTCAACGCTGTCTTTGACAAGGCTCACGCGCCATTCAAGTTTGGGATCGGTTACCGAACGTTGGATCAGAACGCGCCTGCCCTCATCGTCGGTGAACCATTCAAAGCGGCGCTGGCCATCAGGATTGCGAATGAGTGACAAATTCGTGCCGTTAGGCGGGGCAGCGGGGCCCGACGTCAGCAAATTTGGCAAATCGTCGACGGTGCCGTGGCAATCCTTGCAGCCAATCTCTACAGCATTGGCCACCTCGCCGTAAATCAAGCCATTGCCATGGCCATCTTGCGAGAAGTGGCAATCGCCGCATTGCAGCCCTTTTTCAGCATGGATATCCATCATATGGACGGTTTTGCCGGGATTGATGCCAACAGGAACGAACTTGGGTTCACCCTTCTTGCGCCATTTTTCGGGATCATCGGGCGATACAATCTTGCCCTCAGCGTCTAACAGATTGCCTTCGCGATCACGTTTAAGCACCGCGCGGAAATTCCAGCCGTGGCCGTGGTAATCAGCAAACTGCGTGTCTTTGAGCTCTGGATTGATATCGTAAACATTGCGCAGGAAATCGAGATCAGACCAAAGCCCGCGTGCGGCGGCAGACTCCGGATTGCGTTCATTGGCGTCACGCGTCTCCGCCGCCGTCGGATATTTTTGCTCCTTCGGCCACATTTTGGGCGCGTCGGATTCGTAATCCCACATCGTGTAACCAAGGTAGCTATTGAGGAATATGTTCGGCTGATGCATGTGGCAGTTCATGCACTGCGCGGTGGGAATCGCGCGAGTAAAGGCATGTTCGATCGGATGCCCTTTCTCCTTCATGCCAGCCGCGCTATGCCCTGCACCCTGCGCAGCACCGTATTTGACGCCGCCGTGTGATGGCGGCGCGCCCGGCTCCATTTTGTCTTTGATCGTCGGATCAACCGTCGCGCTTTGGCCGTCTCGACCAAATTTAGAGTAAACCGAGCTATGGCGCGGTTCGCGGTCATTGGCGTAGATTACGTGGCATGCAGCACATCCCGATTGGCGGTAATCACCGGGTTGATCATTGGTGCCCATGAACCAAGTGAAGGGATCATTAAGCCGCGTCTTATGGATATTGAGCGCAGGGATCGCGACGCGCAAACCGGTCGCAGGGCCGCGATTTGATTGCTTGAGATCGGGCCGTCCGGGTTCTTCAAGCCGTTGAATTTGGCCCGTTGGGTTGGGCAACCCAACCTCGGCAAACTGCGTGCTGACGTTGCGCCCGCCGCGTTCAAACACGCGGAAGATATCGCCCGGAGCAATCGTCTGCCATGTTGGCAAGGGGTAGAGAACGGGAAGCGCGCCGCGTGCTTTTTGTTCAGGCGTTACAGTACCGTGCGGACTGCCCGGCGATACGATTTTGGCAGGCTCACCGGTGCGGGTGTAAGCTTCACCCACGACATAGTTTTTGAACGGCACGATGCCATTATTATAAGAGGCCCCACCCCAGAACATCGCACCCGTGGCCATCAGTGATCGTTCGGTTGCCTCGATCACTTCGATATGACACGCCCCGCAACTATCACGCGAAACGCGGTAATCGGATGGGTTGATGAAGCGGATATATTCAGGCGATTCTTTGTTAAGCAACGTATAACTCCGAACAGGATTGGCTGACGATGGCCAGTTCCAGCTCTTGGGATAACGCGGCAGAACGTGCGCCTTGTTACGCAGCGCGACATAAGCGGGGTCAGCGAATGTGAGCGATGTGTTGGTCAGCCGCACACTCGCATCACCGCCGTGGCAATCAGCGCAGCCGAGCACAACCGCCTCAGATTTGTGCATCGTCCATGCGTCCGACGCGGAATGGCAGGTGATGCAGCCCTCGCTCTTAGCGGCGGCTTCACTTTTATTCTGGTTCGCAGGCGCGGCGGGTGAAAAAGCGTAGGTGCGCTTGATCGGTTGTTCGCTCTCGGAAGCACCGATGCGCGTGCTGATCGCGAGCGTCAATGACACAAAAACAGTGATCAAAGCAACGTAGCGCGTGATGATGTTTGATCTAGCCATCAGAAGCTCAATACCGCGTTAAAAAGGACTGAATAATAGCGATTGTCACGGCGCGCATCGGTGAACAAATCTCGAAATCCCTTTGATGGTTCAATCACCGCCGCTGAGAGCCGGAGCACGACGTTCTGGATCGCTTTTGGTCGCCAGATGGCTGCGGCAGAAATATCATAGCCAATCGAGCGCTTTATGCTGCCTTCAGTGCGCAGCGCTTGCAGAACGGCGGTGCTTTCAAACCAGAGATGGTTCACATTTGTCGTGAGCCTTAATTTGGGTGTGAGATCAAAATCTGCGCCAACACCGAGCAATACCGTGCCCGGATTGTTGAAGTTCGATTGGCCTTGCTCTTTTGACGAACGTAGCGAATTGAGCACGCCGTTGCGTCCGTTGAGGCCAATTGCACGACCACCACCCGCGAAGGGCACGACTTGGCGAATCCAGTAACTTGTATCAGCGCCGGCAAAGATCGGGTTTTCAAAAATTGCGTCAAAGCCGGTTTCGACATTATCGTAGGGGTTGCCATCGCCGGTCGCATAGAGTGCCGAGAGCCGAACGCGCACCCAATTGAAATCGATGCTCGGTTCAGCCGCGAAAAAGAAGGCGCGGATCTTCGCAGGGCGGCTGGTGAAGAAACTATTCGAATCGCGGCCAAGCGAGCCGTATGCGGTCGCGGTTAAGTTAACGCGGCCAATCCGCCCATCAACCGAATAGCCGAGATAGCCAACGTTGTAATTGTGCCCGCGAAGATCGCCGAGCAGCGCAGGGGAAATTGGAAAACCATTTTTATCAATGCGCAGCTCATCGCCTTCGCGGTTGATGTTGACCGTCGCTGATACTTGGCTGGTCAGGCCGACAAAGGGGAAATCCTGGCGGTAGACATTGGCATGGAAAACCCAATCATCGCGCGGAATCTCAATCACTGAATTGAGCCCGCTATTCGTATCCTTTTCCAATCGCCAGAACGCCGCGAAATTATACTGCCAGCGGTTGCCGTCACGGTTGCCGAAGAAGCGGACGCCCAATTGCTGATCGTTGAACAGAAAGCCGCGGAAATCGGCTTGGAACGGTTGAATGCCCACGCGGACAGAATCGAAATCATAACGATCCGAAGTGTTGCGGATATGATAATCGACGAAGAATTCTTGAACGCCAAGGAAATGGTCAAATCGGCGGCTTCGCGCGCTGGGGTTTACCAGCAAGACCCGCCGTTCATTGACATCAGCATAATTGGCATTGACCGCGAGGGTGATCCGGTATTCGATTTCAGGCGGCTTATACGCCGTCGATCCCTTGATCAGTGACGCGCCGAAAATGAAGGTTTGCGCCACGAGCAAGCTATCGGCGCGGCCAAAGACATCTAGGCTGCCCGGACGTTCGGTCGTTTGCACGCCAACCGGTGTTGGGAAAGACCGTGGCTCAATCACAGTGTCAGACGTCGCGCTCAGCACGAGGAACCAATGATCGGGCTTGAACCCAAAGATTTTGGGCGTCCGGCACTTGGCCAGCCCAGCGGCTGCACGGCGAACATTTTCGCCTTCGCTTTGAACACAAAGCGGGCGATCACCCTTATATGTGTTCTGATTATAGGGATCGAAGAAGCGCTCCTTGCGAGCAAGCCCGAGCGTTTCGGAAAGCCGCCAACGATCGGGAATGGGAAAGTCTGGATCACCCGGAAAGGCCTCGGGTGGCGGCGCGCGCACAGCACCGGGATTGGTCTGGCTAACGGGATCAGGAAGCTGCACTTCATTATCAGGACGGCGGCGGCCATCGATCAGCGCGTCATCAGCATCAACCGTCGGGGCTTCGGGTGTTTGCGCTTCAGCCGGTGGCGTTTGACGTGCAGTGCTCGTGAGGATGATTGGGCGTTCGATTGAAGCCGGAGCCATCACGGCAGCAGCGATCAAAAGGGGCAGTGTGATACCCACCATTACCGCCCCTGACAGACATTTTGATCAGGCGTATCAAGGAACGGCGCAAACGGACAATTAACATAGCGCAGCCGCACGCTCCTACCGTCCGCCAGCCCGACAACGATTTGATCCGAACGCACCGCAGGGTCAGCATTGCCAAATCCGCCAAGCCGCGTGCCCGCGTTTGAAACACCAAGGAAACTGATCATATCATCCTGATCAATCCCGTCACCCGAAACGCCTATCGCGCCAATGAGCGTTGATCCGCGGTAAATGGGAACAGCGCCGGGGAAAATCTGGATGCCGTTTTGCAAAGGCGTCGTTTCGGAAGTGGCTCCCGGAATTTGAGTGCAGCGCTGTGGCGTGTCAGTCGCGTTGCGGCGCAACGAGAATAGCGCGTGCGCGAGCACATTGGCCGAAATCAGCGTTGACTGAAGGCCCGTTGAAAAGGGATTAAACCCCTGAATTGACCGCGAGAGGGGCCCATTTGGGCGCCCCACCTCGCCATCAGGGAAATAAGGGCGGTGAATATTGCCAATCGTCCGGTCACCAAAAGCGGTTTTGCCATTGAAAATTGTCGGGTCTTTGAAAAAGGCTTGGGCGGCGACAACCATATTGACGACATCGGGGCTGGGCGCGGCAAGCAATAATTCGCCTGCGCGCGCGCCCGAGAAAAACCCAACCGTCCGTGCTTTTTGCAGCGATACGTCAACGCCGAACATCGGCGCATCAGGCGCGCGAACAATGCCGAGAATCGCGCCGCGTGTATCGACGAGCGAAATCGTCACTTGCGCGCGGCTATCAAGCGGACGGCGGATTTGTCCGCGTGCGCGCGCCATAATCTTAAAGGATTCTTCCAAAACAGCGCGCGATTCAGCGGCGGTCAGTGGTGTGGCCACAGTTGAAGCATCAGTGCCGCCGCGAATGGGATAACGCGGCCTATCGTTTGCGTTGACAAGGATGAAGGCGTCGCGATTATCAAATTCCGCAGTTGTTGCGGCGCGTATGCCTGAGGCGACGCTGCCATAAGGTGTTCCTGCGCGGATGGGCCCGGGGTTATACCCGCGCACATCAATCAGCGATCCCGTGCGCGGAATGAGTGTCGAGAAATCAGCGACGCCCGTCGCCCGAAGCCCCGCGCGGTCGGCATCGCTAAACCGCAACGTTGACCCATCAATTGCAATCCGGTCTGCCTGAATTTCTCGGGGGGGCTCAAATCCGGTTGTGCCCGCGAGCGCGATAAATTCTTCATTCTCGCTATCGATATTGAGCGTGTTGGGATCAAAGCCGTATTGGCCGTCTCCCATCACGCCAATCCCGCCGACGAGAACGCCGTTCTTATAAAGCGGTAAGCCGCCCGCATCCGCCGAAAGGCCAAGTGGCGCGCGTTTTGGCCCTGCAAATTCACCAACAAGCAGCCCACCCGCTGGCCCGACATCAGCCCCGGGAACCGGCGTCACAATGCGCGCATCATTAAACCGCCCCACTAGATCAGAACAAGGCAATTGGCTGAACTGCACACCCGACAGTGGCCCACTTTCAAGCCCGCGTGTTGAGGGGGCAGGGGGGAAATGTTCCTGAACGATTTGGCTGGCGGTGCGCGTGGTAAACGCATTACCGCCGCTTGACAGGTAGGCCCCCGTAATCGCCTTCGATATCGCGCCAAGCGGAGCGCCGTTGATCAGGTCAAATCCCTGAAGATCATTGTTAAAGCCTTCGCCGCCGGGCGCATCGGGCACCGCGAGCCGCTGCAACGCGCCGACCATTGAGAAGACCGCAAGGACATTGCCCATACGGTCAGTCACCGCAATGACGGCAGGCATTGATCGTGCGTTGGCTTCAGCGGCGGCTTGGGCAAGGATGCGCTGTACGTCAAGAATTGTCAGCGCTTCTTGGGCGGGGACTGAATAGAGATTGGTGGCGACGGGTGGCGGGGGAGGAGGCGTTGCCGCGCCGCTCGGGCTATTGCTCCCACCACCGCATCCCGTGAGTGCCAACGCAAGGCTAGAGACAAAGCCAATGGCAGAACGATATTGCATTAGCGCAGTGTCCTGATCGTCCGAACAGCACCGCCGAGCGCGCGCCTGAATTCAACAGGGCGATAATCATTGGGTTCGCGCACCGCTGAGTAAGCGCGGTTGACATCGCCGCGAATGGCGCCTGCTGAACTGCCCGGCACTTGCCCTGCATTCACCAGCGAATTGAGCAAAGTATCAACCGCCATGACGGCCTGAACGCTGCCCGCATAATCAGTGAAGCGTGGATTGATCGCTTCGCTTGAAATCAAATCGATGATTGCAAATGTCTTGGCGCGGTCAAAATTCGCTGATTGAAACGCGGTGGCAAGCGCGCTGGCGCTTGCGCGCAGTTTTGCGCCCGCCGCAACCGCGCTTACGCGATCTTGCGCCATTGCGGCGTGGAACGCTTTGCTGTCCGTGTCAAAACGCTGTGCCAGCGACGGCGCAATCACCCGCGCCGCAGCCGAAAGCATGATCATATTCTCATCATTATAAGGCGGCGTGCCAAGCGGAGTTGGCCGACCGGGATTGCCAGACACTGACGGCGTGAATTGCTGATCATCATAAATCCGCCGGTGGCACGAATGGCAATCGAGGAAGTAAAATTCAGGGAATGATCCTTCGGTGCCTAACCCGGGATTGGCATGGAGCGAGAGCGAGCGTTCAAGCGCCATCGCTTGCCCAATCGCCCACACGCGGACATTATTGGTCTTGCCTTTGCGCGCAGCATAATCAGCGTCTTCATCATGGTGCTGTTGCAGCGTTGAGAAGAGATCAAGCTCAAACGAAATGCGCGGATGCCCTGCCGCCATCATCTTGTGGCTGACGAACTGATTGCCATCGGCTGATCCGAAATGGCAATCGAGGCAAACGGCGGCCTTCGTGGCGGGCGAGGAGAGGTTGACGAGGCCAGCGCGTAGGCTCGCCGCGCGGTTTCCCGTTTTATGAACCTCGATCCAATTGGCAGAACCGCCGTGGCACGCTTCGCACCCTACGCCGTCACTTGCTTGAAATTTTACGCCTTTGCTAGGCGCAGTTTCAGCGTGGCAACCAAGGCATGACGGCGCCGATGTCGCGGGGCCGATCCCAAGCCGCTGCGCAATTGCTTGGCTGCGCGGCTGGCCAAGGATTGAAAGCGCGCGGCTATGCGCGCCGGTGGATGATGATGCTTCTTGCCAGCGCAAAATTTCATCTTGACGAACAATCTTTCCATCGGGTTGTGAGCGCCCGTGGCACGTTGATCCAGCACAGGACGCAACTCCGAGATGTGTCGTATCACCCGGGAGCGCCGCTGTGGCAGGCGTATCACCAAGCGCCACCATAAGTGCGAGACCCGCCAAGCCAACGCACAGCGCGATGGCAAAAACTGCCCGCAGATTGTGTTTGAACATAGCGATCATCGGCACCAGCATCATATCCCCCGCCCGCTTCACGGTGTGAAACGAAACTTCCTAACTTCACGATGCGACCCGCGTTGGTTATCTTAGCTTTTTAGGCAATTTGGTCGCGCTGGCAAGCGATCAATTGCCAAAACTGCGCCAGTTGCTCAATCTCGGCGACGAATGACCAGATTTCTGATTTCGCTCATATCTTCCATCGCAAATCTTATGCCTTCGCGGCCCAGCCCTGAATCTTTTACGCCGCCATAGGGCATATTATCAACGCGGTAGCTCGGCACGTCGTTGATCACCACGCCGCCGACTTCAAGTCGATCCCAAGCGTTCAAAGCCTTGAACAAATCGCGCGTAAAAATTCCGGCTTGAAGGCCGAATTTGGAATCGTTCACTTCATCAAGAGCCGCGTCAAAATCAGTGAATTTGGACAGGATGGCGAGCGGCCCAAATGCTTCCTCTGTAAAGGCTTTGGCGCTACGCGGTACATTTTCTAGCAAGGTGGCAGAGAGCATCGCGCCCTCGCGCTTGCCGCCGCACAGCAATCGCGCGCCGTCCGCAACGGCTTCCTTGATCCATTCATCAAGCCGCGCGGCTTCTTTGACGTCGATCATCGGCCCAATGAAGGTCGCGCGGTCATGCGGGCTGCCGCATACCAATGTTTCGGCTTTGGCAACGAGCATGTCGCGGAACGTGTCATAAATATCGGCGTGGATGATGATCCGCTGCACCCCAATGCACGACTGGCCCGATTGATAGAAAGCGCCGAAAATGACACGTTCGAGTGCGTCGTCAAGGTCTGCATCGCGGTCGATAATCACCGCTGCATTGCCGCCGAGTTCAAGCACGATTTTTTTCTTGCCGCATTTGGCCTTGAGCGCCCAGCCTACGTCAGGCGATCCCGTAAAGCTCAATAGTTTCAACCGATCATCGGTGGTGAAGAGATCAGCCCCATCACGCGAAGCGGGCAGGATCGAGAAAGCCCCCGGCGGCAAATCGGTTTCGGCCAGAATTTCCCCCATGATGATCGCGCCTAAGGGCGTGCGGCTCGCTGGTTTCATCACGAATGGGCAGCCCACAGCAATTGCGGGCGCAATCTTGTGCGCGGCGAGGTTAAGCGGGAAATTGAACGGAGAGATAAAGCTACACGGCCCAATCGGAACGCGTTTCCACATCCCCTGATAGCCGCGCGCGCGGGGGGATATATCAAGCGGTTGAACTTCGCCCGTGATCCGCACCGATTCCTCAGCCGCTATCCGAAACGTATCGATCAAGCGGCCAACTTCACCCTCGGCATCTTTGATTGGCTTGCCCGCCTCAACACAGAGAGAATAGGCGAGTTCATCAAAGCGCTCTTTGAATCGGTCAACACAGTGCATCAGCACATTCTGCCGCTCATACGCCGCCATTCGGGCGCATGGCTCCGCCGCTGCAACCGCCCCTGCAATTCCGGCATCGATTATCTTGGCGTCGGCCAGCGCCACGCGAAATGCCACTTCGCCGGTGTATTTGTCGGTCACGGCAAGGTCAGTGTTGGGCTGCTCTGCCTTGTTGTTGAGGTAGAGCGGGTAGATATCTTTGAGATTGGTCATAGCGCCGCACTCATCTCCTTGATCTGATTATTCAATATCTTGTCATTATCCGAATAATCGACCGGACATTCGATCAGATTAACCCCCGGCGTCGAAAGGCACGTTTTCAGCAATTCCTGCAAATGCGCGGCACTTTCCACGCGGTAGCCATTGGCACCGTAGGCCTGCGCATATTTGACGAAATCAGGATTGCCGTAAGTCAGCCCCCAATCCTTGAAGCCCATATTCGCTTGTTTCCAGCGGATCATGCCGTAGCTATTATCGTTGAGGATTAGCACCGTGATATTGAGTTTTAAGCGAACCGCGGTTTCCATTTCCTGGCTGTTCATCATGAAGCCGCCGTCACCGCAAATCGCCATCACCTTGCGGTCGGGATAGACCATGCTCGACATCATCGCAGATGGCAGGCCCGCCCCCATTGTCGCAAGTGCATTATCGAGCAGCACGGTATTGGCATGATACGCATCATAGCCGCGTGCGAACCAGATTTTATACACGCCGTTATCAAGGCAGATGATCCCATCATCAGGCATCGCCGCGCGCACCTCACGCACCAGATTGGGCGGGTAGATGGGGAAGCGCACATCGCTTGCTACGCCGTTCGTGTGCGCCACCTCAGCCGCACGCGCCTTGAGCATGAAATCGAAATTCCAAGCTGGATTGGCCGTGATGCTCTCTTTAATTTGCCAAATGGCATTCGCAATATCGCCAATCACTTCGGTTTGCGGGAAATAAACCGGATCAACTTCAGCGGTCTTTGACGAGATATGGATCACATGCGCGCCGCCGGATTTCATGAAGAAGGGCGGCTTTTCAATCACATCATGCCCGATATTGACGATGCAATCCGAAGCCTCAACCGCGCGGTGAACGAAATCGCCCGCAGACAAAGCGGCACAACCAACGAAGCGCGGATGACGTTCATCGATCACGCCCTTGCCCAATTGCGTGGTGAGGAAGGGAATGCCCGTTTTCTCAACAAGTTCGCGCAGCATCTGTCCGGTTTTTGTCCGGTTCGCGCCTGCGCCGATTACGAGGATCGGCGATTTCGCGGCGCGGATTTGCGCAACCGCCTCGGCAACCGCTTTGGGATCAGCACTTGGCCGGCGCGCCTTGCTGCGCTTTATCGGCAGCGAGTCGGTATGTTCGTCAGCAATATCCTCAGGCAATTCGATATGGACAGCGCCGGGCTTTTCTTCTTCGGCCAAGCGAAATGCCTCACGCACGCGGCTGGGGATATTGTCCGAACTCGCCATTTGATGCGTATATTTTGTGATCGGCCCCATCATCGCGACGACATCGAGTATCTGGAACCGGCCCTGTTTGGATTTCTTGATCGGCTTTTGACCCGTGATCATCATCATCGGCATCCCGCCAAGCTGAGCGTAAGCCGCCGCGGTCACAAAATTGGTTGCGCCGGGGCCAAGTGTAGCAAGGCAAACCCCCGTTTTGCCAGTGTGACGACCATATGTTGCGGCCATGAAGCCAGCGCCCTGTTCATGCCGCGTGAGGATCAATTTGATCTTGGTCGAGCGTGAGAGTGAATCAAGGAAATCAAGATTCTCCTCGCCGGGCACGCCGAAAATATATTCAACCCCCTCTTCTTCGAGGCACTCAATGAAAAGGTCGGATGCTTTCATGCTCATGGTCGGCGGTTCCCTCTTAGTGTCTGGCCAAAAATGACTGATAACCAATAGTGCGACCGGCAAGTTCAACGCATCGGATTTTTCCGATTTCGTGGAATAACAGTTAGTCTAACGAGAGATGTCTTGTGTGTCACGCGTCATAGAGCAGGCAATTGCATCTTGCGCTAAACCTGCGCCATTCGTCTTTGCGAGCGAAGCGCGGCAATCCACGGGCACCGTAGTTTGGATTGCTTCGCTGCGCTCGCAAAGACGAATGGCGTTTTATGGTTCAAGGCTTAATAGCCAAGCGCGAAGTCAACTTGATGCAAGAGCGGTTCTGCGCGACGGTAAAGATCAAGATTCTCCAAGAACCGCGCCGCGCTGCGCACATACATCATCGTCTGCGCGCGGCCTGAAAGGTGCATCGTGATATGCGCATTATCAAGGCTCCATAACGCATTATCGGCGGGCAGCGGCTCGGGATCGGTAACATCAAGGAAAGCAGCGGCGATTGATTTGGTGCGCAAAGCGTCGATCAGCGCCGCTTGATCAACCACAGTTCCGCGCGCGATATTGATCAGCGTCGCGCTGGGCTTCATCGCGGCAAGCTCGCTTGCGCCAATCATGCCGTCGGTCTCTGGCGTTGCGGGCACGGTGAGGATCACCCAATCGAATTCGGCAAGTTTGGCGCGCCACTCCTCCGGGCCGAGCGTGCCTGCGCTTGGCGAACGCCGCACGGCGGTCACCTCAACGTCAAACGCCCTAAGCCGCGTTTCCACAAGCTTGCCAATCGCGCCGTATCCCAGCAGCAATGCCTTACTGCCCGCCAGTTCGATTTTGCCCGGTGAATCCTGAAGCCATTCACGCCGTTCCTGTGCGCGCACGACTTCACGGTATCCTTTGGCGACGGTGAGCATCCCCATCACGACATATTCAGCAATCGTGATGGCATTGATGCCCGCGCCGTTGGTGTAGGTCACGCCGCGCTTGGCAAGCTGCTCAAGCGGCATGCCATCAACGCCCGCGTAAATCGAATTAAGCCATTTCAGATCAGATGCATTCGCAATCGCTGCTGCCATATCCTTCTTGTCATACATATCGAACCACCCGATTTCAGCACCGGGGCCGCTTTCGAACGCCTGCTCCTTGGTCGCAAACCAGCGCGCATCGATCCAATCGGGGAGTTTATCCTCGATTAAAGCGCGGACGAGGAAGGGGAGGGCGGCGATGACGCGGTTAGACATTGGGGGGTTCCTTTTATCGCCACAGTTGGCTCGTCATTTTTTGGCAGTCGTAGGCAATCTGCAAAACTGAACCGACGCAGCGTGAGTGGCGGAACCGTCGCGGCATCGGGGTGGCGCGGGTTCATCATGATCACCGAGGTTTCGGGCAATACCGCAGACATAACGCTGGCAAAAAGAGATCGGCCAGAGCAAAGCCAATCGTCACCGCGTGCGCGCTTGATCACAGGATCAGGATCATAGTCGAGACGTTCAGGCACGAAATCACTGTGCGTCCAGCCGAGCTGATAATCCTCATCAACGCCCACAAGGCCGGGCGGCAAATAGCGCAGCACCACGAGCACGGCGAGTCCCGCCTCTGAAGCAAAATTGACCACGGGTAATCCGGGCGATGTCCACCGCGCGCCGTGTCGCTCAGGCCCCGAGCCATCAAGTGCGGCGAACGGGGAACGAGACAGACGCCATAGTTTCATTCTGCACTCACGCGGTTATACATATATTCATCTCCAAGGGTGCCTCTCATTTCGTCAATCTGATGGAAGCGGCAGAGTTATATGCTCCCCTGCGAAGGCAGGGGCCCAGACGGGCCGCGTTCTTGAGGCTTCGCGGCTTCGTTTGAGACAGGACTGGGCCCCTGCCTTCGCAGGGGAACGCCAATAGTTCAAATGCGATTGCCCTAGCGGAGGCGGGAACAAATGTATGAACCTCACCAACAGATGTCGGAGAAGCACAAATATGTACCCCCGCGTTCGCGAGGGTGACGGAACGGAGGTGTATCAAACCGCCAATTTCCAATCCCAACCAAGCGGATCGCCATCCATCACTTCAACGCCCTTCGCCGAAAGCTCATCGCGGATGCGGTCTGACGCGGCATAATCCTTTGCGGCGCGGGCTTCCTTGCGGGCGTCGAGCGCGGTTTCGATTTCAGCCTCGGTGATTGCGGCGTCGATAGGGCCAATGCGGAGGTCTTTGCGGGTGAGAGTGAGGAGGTTGAGGCCGAGGACTGAGTCCATCGTGGCAATTATCCCCTGTTTTGTATCATTTGCAAGACCAGCATGAGCGATCATACCTTCGAGCGATGTCAATGCAGCTGGAGTGTTAAGGTCTTCGAAAATCGCCTCCTCGAAAATCTCGTGGGCTTCCTCGGGCATGATCCGGTCAACACCGCCTGCTTCGCATTTCACCCTCTCAACCGCCATCACCATCCGTTTCAGCCTCACAAACGCCGCCCCCAAATTCTCCCAACTAAACTCCAACTCACTGCGGTAATGCGCTTGCAGGCACATCAGGCGGTAGGCGAGGGGGTGGTAGCCGCGGTCGACGAGTGCTTGGAGTGTCAGGAAATCGCCGCTCGACTTTGACATTTTCCCCGCGCGGTCGATCAGGAAATTATTGTGCATCCATATCCGCGCACCCGAATGGTCGCATCCGCTATGCGCTTGGTTTTGCGCAATTTCATTGGGATGGTGGATTTCGCGGTGGTCAATCCCGCCGGTGTGGATATCAAACGGCAGGCCAAGTTCAGCGGCGCTCATCACTGAGCATTCAAGGTGCCAGCCCGGCGCACCTTTGCCCCACGGCGAATCCCATTCCATCTGCCGCGTTTCGCCCACCGGCGTCTTGCGCCAGATCGCGAAATCGGCGGCGTGGCGTTTTCCGTCAACCGCGTCGATCCGGCCCTCGCCATCCTCAGTCGCCGCGCGCGCTAACCGACCATAATCGGTGACGGTTGACGTATCGAAATAGAGCCCACTCTCCAACTCATAGCAATGCTGATCAGCAATGCCCTTCGCATAGTCGATCATCGCGGGCACGTAATCGCTCGCGATTGACCATTTTGCGGGCTGGCGAATGTTCAATCGTTCGATATCGGCCCAATAAGCTTCGGTATAAAATTTCGCGATGTCCCATGCCGATTTTCCTGCGGCACTTGCGGCCTTTTCCATCTTGTCATCGCCAACATCCGCATCGCTGGTGAGATGCCCGACATCGGTGATGTTGATGATATGCGTCAGCTCATAGCCCTTATACCGCAGCACGCGGCCGAGCGTATCGGCGAACACATAAGCACGCATATTGCCAATATGCTGGAAATTATACACCGTTGGCCCGCAGGTATAGACCTTGGCCTTGCCTTCCTCGACCGGATCGAAGGCTTGAATTGATCGCGTAAGACTATTGTAAAGGTGAAGCGTCATGCCGCGCTTCCTGCCTGCCAAACCGCCCCGCCGTCAACTCTCTCATTTTGGCGCGGGGCAGCTTTCATCATCGGGTGCGCAATCGGTTTTATCATCGATGGCCCAATTATCATCGTTGCCAGCGCCGGTAACGGGATCATCGATGAGCGGCTGGAAATCAATTTCAACTGCCTCTTTGATTTCAAACAGAGCGTCAGGAAGCTTGGATTTGCCTTCTTCCAAAAGCGCTTCCTCGATCACGTCGCGCGCGATGTTGCCATTATCGAAATTGACTTGGCACGAGGCAACGTTGAGGATGGCGCAGCCGTTAATCGTTGATCCGAAATCAAACAATCCGCGCGCCACAGTGCCAAGGGCGATAGTCCCACCGTTTATTTTGACCTCGCGGAGGAAATCTACGCCTTGGATGAATGCGCCCGCGCTATCAACTTGCCGCCCGTTGATCACGATCCGCGATGTTGATCCTTCAAGGCTGATGTTCAATCCGCCGGCCCCTACGCTCAGTCCGCGCCGATTGCTGAAATTGCGCAGATTGGCTGAATTTGCGCCGCTGTTCTGCACGAAGAAATTATTCCCCACCGAAACGTTGATTGTGTCAGCGCGCAGATAGCCTTCGTCAATCGTCGCGCCATCATTGCGCGATAGCCGGTCATTGATCACGCCGATATCGGCTGCGTTGATAACATCACTGATCGCGCTTGTGCTCGCCACGACTATGTTGCCTGAAGAGAGAACTAACGTTCCGCCTAATCCACCGCTTGCACTGCGTAAGTTGATCAGGCCGGTCGCCGCATCCACTTCGATGGCATCAGACGCGTTGATCACGAAGCGGTTGCCACTCGTCAAATTATTGAGGTTCGCTGCGCCAATAGTGCGTAACTTGCCCGTGGTGTTGATCGTCAGGCGTCCGCTCGTTCCGATATTTCCCGCGGTCGCACCGGTGACATTGTTCGCGCCCGTAAGCGTGAGCGTATCGAGGATGACATCGGGCGCACGCGATGAAAGCGCGGTTGAGACCTGACCTGTGCTAGCGCTATCTTGCCCGATGCGCGGTGCGTTGATCGTGATGTCGCTTGCAAATACGCGGCCAATCTCAGCGTTTGAGAGGCTATAGCCAGCCTCGACGCCCGCACCGCCGATGGTTGTGACGCTATTGCCGATATTGGTGAAGGTTGCTGTTGTCGTGCGGCCTTGGGCTCCGATCTGTGCCGTCGCGCCAATCGCGATATCGCTTGAACGAACATCAATTGTTGAGGCAAGCGCTCTGCCAGCAAGCGTTGCAATACGAGGCGTTGTAATCAGAATCGCGCCGCTGGCATCGCTATTGCCTGAAAGCGTTACGTTGCTACCTGCGCTGATGACGATATCGCCCGCAGCAGCGGTCAGCGTGCGTCCCAATACATCGCCGCTTGTGCTCGCCAGGCGGATAGCCCCGCTTGATTGGCCGTCCGTAAGGGTGAGATTACTACCGCTGGCCAGCGCAATATTCCCGTTCGTCGCGGTGGCCGAAGCGACGTTTAGCGCGCCGATTGCCCTTAACGAGACCTCGCGGCCAGTGGCATTAACACTGCCCGTTACGCGCGCGTCATTCGAGACGAGCACAGCGCCGTTGTTCGCCGTGAGGGTGAGGCCGCTGCCAATTGATGTTGATCCGATGGTAATGCCGCCGGTGGCTGAGACGCTCGCTGCTCCCGTTGACGTTAGCGTCGTGATGAGCGCAGTGCCGCCAGCTTGTGCAGCCACTGACCCAGCGGTGATCGTCGGAACATTGATGTTGCGGCCTGCGGTTGCGGTGAGTGCGCCAGTGCCGTTGATCAGGCTTCCCATTATATCATCGCCAGCAGACAGTGCGGTTGCGCCGCGTGAGACGAGCTGGTTGAAGATCACGCCTTGGCCCGATGTAACCGCAATCGAGCCTGCGTTGACGATACCAAGATTGGTTTGCCCCGCGTTCAGCGTGAAGGCGCCGCCAGCGGTGGCTCCGGTCATCCGCGCTAGCCCAGTCGTGGTGCCCGTGATCGTTGTGCCCGCGCTCAGCTGGCCAACATCTGTGCTTTGCGCGGTAAAGGCCAAGCTAGTTCCTGCCGACACAGCCCCGCCGATAAGCGCGCCAACACTATCCACTTGCGCCGATGTGCCTGATGTCAGCGCGGTGAAGCTGGTGGCTGCGTTGGATCTTGAAACGATCCGCGCGCCCGCTGAAACTGTGCCAAGCGCAACAGAGGTTGCGTCAATCAACACATCGCGTGTTGCGGTTGCATTGCCGGTCTGGTTGAGCGTGCCGTTGCGGGCGGTTAGGCTTAGATCACGGCCTGCGGTCGCTGCCCCGAGCGTGATATTGCCCGTCGAAGATGTGAGGATCACATCACCGCGCGTGCTTGTTGCCGTGGTCACGCTGTTTGCGCCGCCTGCGCCCACTTGAACAAGGCTGCCGCCGTTTGCGGTGCCAATCGTTGAGTTACCGCTAATCGTCGCCAATAACGTCTGCCCAGCGGTGAGCGATGTGGCGCTTAGCGTGCTGCCAGTTACCGTCAGATTATCAACCGCACGCACTGTTCCCATCGTCACCGCGCCTGCGGCATTGATGAGGATATTGCTGTCATCACTCATCGATCCGTAGCCGGTATCAATCGGCGTGCGGAGTGTGAGCGCAGACGTGAGGTCAACGAGGCCACGGCTCGTGATATCAAGATCATCACCAACTGTGATCGCGGCAATCCGCACATTCGCCCCGGTAAAGCGAGCATCACGCGCTACCGATGCTGTGCCAGTTTGCCTGATATCGCCAAGCGCGGTCACGGTCAGATTGCGTCCTCCGGTGGCATCAGCATAAGCCACTCCGCCGCTGGTTGAAGAGAGCAGGATATCACCGTTCGCGCTCGCAACATTGCCTAGTGTAACGCCCGTCGCTCCCGTAACCTGAAGCAATGAGGTGCCCGAAACATTGCCTGCAACCACAGCGTTAGCAGCGATTTGGATGGCGCCAGCATTCGCTGTGCCGAGTGTTACCGTGCCACTCGTTGGCACCTGCGCTACTCCGCTGAAGCTATTGGGGCCGGTGACGTTTTCGAATCCACCGATGCCTTGAAGAACCGAGGCGTTGGCAACGTAAAACAGCCCGCTCGTGCTAACCGTGCCAACGTCAACAGTGGTGCCTGCGAACACTGCGACCAGATTATCCGCAGTCAGCGTGTTTGCCTTGACGCTGCCCAGCGACCCAAGCCCAATATTATCAGCGGTCGCTGTGCCAACATTGATATTGCCGCCAGCTTGAATGCTGACACCTTGCAAATCGCTGCTGACAGGCGGTGCCAAGGCGGCGTTGATCGTTGTGACGTTGACGCTGCCGTCTGTGCTGATTTCAACGTTGTGAGCCGCCGTCAGGTTGGTCGCGCTCACCGCGTTTGAACTTGTTAAGCGAATGTCCGCGCCGTCGCTGGGTGTGTTAATGATCTGGAATTGCTGACCCGCTGAACCACTGAAAAATTGCACTGACTTGCCGTCGCGCGCGTTTTCGTTTCCACTGAACAATTGCAACGATCTGTCGTCGCGCGCATCGCCGCGCGCGACACCGTTTGTGAGCGTGATACCGCCCGGCGCGATGATATCAAGATTATCACCTGCGCTTAAGGTCGCAAGCGTCGCTGTCGTCGCTGCGTCGACAAAGATATCTTCACCCGCAGTCCACGTGCCCGTGCCGCTGACTGCATTGCCGCTGACACCGATCATGGCGCGCGCGCGCGCTGTGCCAATGGTGACGTTGCCCGCGGTTACCACGAAGATATTGCCTCCGTTCGAGACGCTATTGGGGCCTCCGATGCCGTTCGCGGTCGCGGTTCCTAAGCTAACCGCGCCTTGACCATTGACGAGGATATCTCCCCCCGAAGTTGACGTTCCGACATCGATCGCTCCGCCACCAAATGACTGATATTCAATAGTGTCACCGGCCGTAACCGTGCCAATTGAAATGTCTTGGGCAGAAACAAACGTGGTCGCTCCGCTCGAAGTTGAACCACCGGTCACATCGCCGTTTGCAAAGAGATTTGTGAACGCACCTGCCGAGATCGCATTAAAGTCAATCGACCCCCCTGCATCGACGCTGATAAATCCGCCAGCTTGTGAATTGCCGAGCAGAGCGTCTCCGCGTGTGGTGATATCGATATCACCCGCCGTGATGATCGTATTAAGCCCCGTTTCGAACCGCCCAGAATTTGATGTAAAATCATTCGCGCTATTGGCATGATCAACGCTGAGCAAATTGCTTGCACGAAGCACGATGTTGCTTAGATCGCCTTCATTGTCAGTGCCTGCGCCGGTTGTCGTTAAGCGACCAAGCGTTGCTGAACCAGTGGTCGTGATGCGGATATCATCACCCACCGAAATACCACCAAAGCTAAGGTCGCTGGCTGTTGTCAGTGTGAAATCGTTGCGCGCAGTGATCAGGCCAGTTCTGATCGGGCCGAAGCGGTTGCTGAGTGAGACGCTGCCTAGGCTTGCGGTAATGTCACCAGTGTTGATTCCGCTGAGCGCGGCCAGATTGATGTCACTCGCGGTGGCAACGATGTTTCCTGCTGTCAGCATCCGCGCGCTATTGGCGGTGACGCTGCCGCCGGTAAGGTTGGCCGCCACAATATCGCCGCTTGTGCTCGTCAGGGTCAGCGCCGCGCCTGCATTGCTATTGCCAGCAGTGATGCTGCGCGCGGTTACCGCCAAATTAGTGCCCGCGCGCAAGGTTCCGAGCATAGCAGCGCCCGTTGTCGTTATTCTAAGCGCGCTAAAGGCATTCGCGTTGGTGATTGTCGCGGAGCTTGCGTTGACCACGATATCGCTACCTGCCCCCAGTATCGGCGCAGTGCCCGTTGTCGTTAACGATGCGGCGGTGAGCGGGCCTAATGAAGTTATGTCAATATCATCGCCCGCGCTCACCGTGCCAAGCGATACGCTATTGCCAGTGACCGAAACTGAACGCGTCGCAGTGGCGGTGCCCGTGTGCATGATAGCACCCGGAAACGCGCCAAGGATGATGTCACGCCCGGCTGTCGCATCGCCGAGTTCGATGATGCCAAGGTTCGCTCTCAGGTTCACATCGCCGCGTGCGCTCATCGCAGTGTCTACGTGGTTTATGCCGCGTGTGGTGATTTGAACGAGGCTGCCGCCGTTTGCGGTGGCGATATTTGAGCTGCCCGCAATCGTTGCAAGCAAGCTTTGCCCCGCCGTGAGGCTCGTTGCGGCGAGCGAAGTGCCGGTGATTGTCAGATTATCGACCGCACGAACCGTTCCCATCGTTACAGCACCGGCTGCGTTGATCAGGATATTGCTGTCATCGCTCATCGATCCGTAGCCCGTATCAATCGGTGTGCGGAGTGTGAGCGCGGATGCCAAGTCAACAAGGCCTCTGCTCATGATATCAAGATCATCGCCAACGGTGATTGTCGCGATGCGGACGTTAGCGCCGGTAAAGCGAGCATCACGCGCGACGGTGGCAATGCCGGTTTGCCTGATATCGCCAAGCGCGGTCACGATTAAATTCTGGCCGACAGTCGCACCCGCATAAGAAACACTGCCGCCGCTTGAGGACAAAGTGACATCGCCGTTCGCGCTGGCAACATTGCCAAGTGTCACTCCAGTTGGGCCGCTGATTTGAACGAGTGAAGCGCCCGAAACATTGCCAGCAACAACGCTGCCGCCTCCCGTAATGTTGAGCGCCGAACCCGCCGTGGCGCTGCCGCCGGTTACCGTGCCAATTGCGGCAATCTGGGTAAAGCTGCCCGACGTTAGCGACGTAAAGCTCACCGTTCCGCCGCTATTGGCGTTGATGCTATCGCCAGCCTCTGACGTGCCGAGCGCCGCATTGCCTGTCGTGATGACGCTCAGATTATCAAACGCGGTTGCGGCGGCAATCGTTGCTGATCCAGCATTGATATCAATATCGCTTGCCGTGCCGATGATACCGACGCCGCGTGTGCGCGCTAGGCCAGTAATCGTTACCCCGCCCGTCGTTGACACGGTGATATCGTCTGCTGCGGTTAGGTTGGTTACGATAATCTGTCCGCTGGCATCAAACACTATGTCGCTGCCATTGCCGACTTCGCTTGAAATGAACGATACGCCGCTTTCACTAAAGCTCAGTTCACGCCCGTCACGGCCATCGCCGCGCGCGGTTCCCGATGTTAGCGTTATTGTCGTGCCGCCAAAGATATCGATATCATCGCCCGCTGAAAGGCTGTTGAGCATCACCACGCCAAGGGGGCGCAACGTGATATCTTCGCCCGCGCGCCACATGTCATTGCCTGAGATGCCGCTGGCCGCAACACCAATCGATGTCCGCGCAGTTGCTGCGTTTAGGCTTACATTTCCTTGGGTTTGAATGAAGATATTGCCGTCTGAGCGAACGCCATCAAACACATAAGTGCCATTGGCGGTTGCAGTGCCAAGTGAAACTGCGCCGCCGGTCGAAACAATGATATCGCCGCCTGCGGTTGAAGAGGTGCCAGTGACGCTTGTGCTGGCGAACAGCGACGTATTAGCGCCTGACGTGATCGCGTTAAAATCAATCAGCCCACCCGCGTTGACGTTGATGAACCCCCCGGCTTGAGAATTGCCGAGCAGCGCATCGCCCACCGTCGTGATATTGATATCACCCGCAGTGATGATCGTGTTCAGCCCCGTTTCAAACCGCGCGGCGTTTGCGGTGAAGTGATTGTTGCTATCGGCGTGTTCAACACTCAAAGCGCCGGTCGCCCGCAGCACAATGTTGCTCCGATCACCTTCATTATCAGTGCCCAAGCCCGTTGTGGTTAAGCGACCAAGCGAAGCGGTACCCGTGGTTGTGATACGGATATCATCACCAACCGAAATGCCGCCAAAAGTCAGATCGCTGCGCGTCATAAGCGTGAAGTCATTGCGCGCGGTGATCAGGCCTGCAGTGATCGCACCCAGTTGGTTGACAAGCGATACGCTGCCTTGACTCGCATTCAGATCAAGCGTGGTGATGGCACCCATCGTCGTGATGCCGATATCACCATTGGTCGCGGTCACATCGCCAGCCGATACGCTCGTTGCGCTAGTAAGGCTCACACTGCCGCCTGTCAGCGTTCCGGCAACAATCCCGCCAAGCGAACTGTTCACGATAAGGCTGCCGCTTGTGTTTGCGGCGGTATCAACCATCACTGATTGACTACCGATCAAGCTAATAGTGCCTGATGCTGCTATATCGCCGACAGTAACACTGCTGCCCGTGGCGATAATATCAACAGGAGTGGTAAAGTCGCCGCCGGTTTGGCCAAGGAACACACTGCCACCGCTCAAAAGCACGTTATTGGGGGTAATGGCAGTGCCAATATTGATGCCGCCAGCCCTGATGTCAGCATTGCCCCCGTTCACAGACAAGATACCGATGTTGACAAAATCTGAGAGGTCGAGCGCGCCCGCAACGTCAACCAAGCCATCGCTATCAATCGTGTTGAGCACACCACCGGTTTCAATCGAGCCTAGCGTTAATCCATCATTAGCAAACAGGCCGATATCCCCAGGTGCTGAAATCGAGGCTGCGGCACCGTTGATTGCACCATCGGCGTAGAACGAGACGCCCCCCGCGCCGCCCGTCACTTCGACATCATCGTTGAGGTTGATATCGCCGCCAAGCGAAGCGACGAACAGATTGTTGGTCGCTAGCAGCGACGTCAAAGAATTCGACGAGCTCAGTTCGATTGTGTCATTGGCACGGATCGACACATTAGTGCCGCTTATCGCTCCTAATGTGAACACCTGATTGGGGAGCCCTGCCAACCCAGTGGCTGGCCCAAGATTGACATTTCCTGTCGCGGTTATCGTCCCGACGCAGATATTGCCTTCGAGGCAGGGGGCGGTAAGAGCGCCGAGATCATTGCCGCGCGGAGCACCAAGACCCGGAGCATCATTGATCGTCGCTAGGAAATTGCGGCTCGTAAATCTGGCATCGGATGCTTGAATTGCGTTACCATTCAAGATGATTGAATGGCCAGCAGCCGAAAATAGCGCATCGCCCGTAATGATTGAGGAAATATCGAATTCGAACCGGAAAAGCGGTGAAATCGCGCCGGCAGCCGCGGTGATATCGCCAAACGTTCCGTATCCCATATCGGGCGCGACGTTGAGTGCAGACATGATCGTTGCGCCTGTGCCAACGATGATATCGCCGCCTGATTGCAGGCTGATGAAATTATCAGAGCGCAAAGCTGCGCTGCCAGCGACAAAGATATCGCCGCCCGATCTGATTTGGATACTGCCAGTGGCCGAAAGTGCGCCAGTGAACGAGGCGGTTGCGGGCCGATATTCTGAGAATTGTGTGTCAAAGCCAGCACGTATATCGATCAACCCGCCGGTCAACGAACCAAAGGGTGCTGCGGCGCCGCTGACCTTAGCGCTGCCAATGGTAGCACCGCGATTGGCAAAGACTGTCACTTCGTTGACGCCTTGCAAATTATCAGCGGTCACGCTGCCAAAGAGCGAAACGAACTTCAATCGGTTGGTTGCGCGCACGATAGTGCCAGCGCCTGACGCAATCCCGAGGCCAGCGTTGATATTGTTAGCCGCGGTATAAGTGCCGCGCCGCGAACTAATCGCTTCACCTGAACCATCTCTGTGGGTGATCGTGATGCCGCCGCCTGCGAACACATCGATATCGCCGAGGATATTGAGCTTTGCTAAGCCGGTTGCGCTGATTGAGACATTAGCACTTGTGTTGAGCAGTGCGTTTTGAGCAATTGCGATGCCATCACGGCCCGCATCAACCCGAATACCATCGCCGCCCAAGCCAGAAAATGGTGCATTTGCAAAGGCCGTCAGCGAAGTAAAGACAATCGGCGTCGTCGTTTCGTCATCGTTCGCATTGGTGATTTCGATTGTTCCATTAGCAGGAAAACCGTCCGAAATGTCGCCTTGCCCATTGGCATTGAGGCTGACGTCAGTCGCGGTCAGATCGCCACGGCTGCCATCGCCATTGCCAACACGGATCAAAATTGACCCGCCTTTGCCTTCAGACGCAAAGCCGCGCAAATTGCGGCCGTCACTGCCAGCGGTTCCTGGCGTGCCATCAGTCCCTCCCGTTCCGTCAACGCCGTCGCTCCCTCGTGCGCCGATAGGATTGCCAAACCCGCCAGCTGCGCCACGACCAGCCAAACCAGCGCTTCCGCCGAGTCCGCCGTTCGCGCCAATTCCCGCTATGCCGCCAAAGCCGCCGCTGCCGCCGCGACCGTCGACGTTGGCACTCAGCGCGCCAACGCTCGCCGTACCGCTATCGACGATCAGGCTGAACGCGCCGCCGCGTGCGGTGCCGCCAAATCCAGCGTTACCACCATTGCCACCATTACCGCCGTTTCCGCCAATGCCGCCGTTTCCGCCGTTGCCGCCATTGCCTCCGCGCCCGCCGGGGGTGAAGCTGCCATAGCCAAGGTCTTGTCCGGGCATCCCCAGATCACCACCGCCACCGCTACCACCATTGCCGCCAGCGCTGCCCGCTTCACCGTTTCCGCCCGTCGCGCCGTTTCCACCTGCGCCGCCAGTGCCTTGTGCCGTTGCCGTTAGGCCGCCCGTCATCAATGATGCATCGCGAAAGCTGCCGCCCGCGTCATTGATCTCTATGCGGATGGAGCCGCCTTCGCCGTTGCCACCGACGCCACCAGCGCCGCCGTTTGTCCCGCTGCCGCCAGAGCCGCCATTGCCCCCGCTTTCGCCATTTGAACCATTGGCGCCCTGACCGTCTCCATCGAATCCGTTGTCACCGTCTCTGCCTGCGCCAGAGGAGAAGGCGCCGTTGACGCCCGCAGCACCGTTGCCGCCATTGCCGCCACGTCCATTGGCTGAGATATTAAGGCTATCAGCAATCAGGGTTGCCCCGCTGACGAGAATTGAAACGCCTTGTTCAGCATTGCCAGCGCTGGCGTTGCCGCCGCGGCCACCACTGCCCTGATTAGTCGCCGATCCGCCGTTACCGCCCGTTGTCGTCGTTGCAATTGATTGGCTTTGTTGCAGGCGGAGCGTTGCCTGATCCAAGACTGTAATGCCGATCCTTCCTTGTGTAGCATCGCCGCCAGAACCGCCCGTTCCCCCCGAACCACCATTGCCGTTGCCGCCGATTGCAGTTGCTGCCAGATTAAGGCCCGAAATCGTGACGTCGGTCGCCCGCCCGCTGACCGAAAGCAAAGCGCCGCCGCCGAATGCATTGCCACCGTTTCCGCTTGCAGCCGTTCCAATCTGTGCATTGCCACCGATGCCTCCTCGCGCAGTTGATGCGAGCGAAAGCGAACTTAGGAATGTCGTCGGAGTCCCTTGCGTCCCCCCGTTTATCGTGACGGATAGCGTGCCAGCAGAGGCATTTCCGCCAGCAGTGCCCGCAAATGCGTCTCCGCCCGCGCCGCCAGCACCACCCGTTGCATTGGCGGAGAAAGTAAGGCCAACTAGACCCGTTCCGCCATTTGCAAACCGTCCGCCATTTTGCAGATATGTGAAATTGCCTGATTGCGCTGAGCCGG
Source organism: Sphingomonadales bacterium (assembly GCA_043741135.1). Lineage (GTDB taxonomy): Bacteria > Pseudomonadota > Alphaproteobacteria > Sphingomonadales > Sphingomonadaceae > Aquisediminimonas. The sequence goes on from JAYUAU010000045.1 coordinate 42,200, forward strand.
CATTGCCTGGAGCGCCAATAGTGGGAAGGCTGTTGTTCGCGCTGCCGCCTCGCGCTGCGACAGCAGAAACGAGCTCGCCGATGGAGGCAGTGCTTTCGTCTATTGTGACACTGACGTTGCCCGCTGAGCCAAAACCACCGTTACCGTTACGGCTATTGCCGCCGGTTGCGGCTGCATCAAGTGTAACCATGGTTGACGTCAATGCGGAGGAGGCACCTGCCACTGTGAGTGTTACGTTACCACCTGTAGCCGATCCGACTAAGCCAGCAGATCGAGAGTTGATTTCCACTCCGCTCTCGGCAGCCGACAGCAGCGAAATTAGCGGAGCGGTTAGGGTCGTGCCCAAGCCGCTGACTGTTAGTGATGAATTTCCAGCAATTGCATTGCCACTGTTTTGTCCGTCAAAAGTGATTGCCGCCGCATTGATCTCAACGTTCGATGTTGTATTTATGCCGCTGTCAAACGTTGCAAACACGCCGCCGTCGCCAACGCGCGCCAACGCATTTCCGCTGTTGCCTCGTGTGTTGTCGCTCCGGCCACCCAAACCGCCAATCGCTCTTGCGCCGAGAGTTAAGCTGCCATTGGCATTGTCGATTTGCATGTTGGTCTCAACACGACCCGCCGTCGCGTTGCCGCCATTGCCGCCAGTGCCAAGGATGATGTTGACGCCGTTTATGATAAAGCCGCCGCCGTCGCCTCCACGCCCGCCTGACGCATTAGCCGTAATCACATTTGACGAACCTCTGGCAACAAACCCACCACCCGCGGCGGTGATCAGGACTGTTCCAGCAACAGCTGATCCGCCATTGCCTCCATTTGTATTTGAATTGCTTGGCCCTGCGCCACCACTCGCGCCAAAGGCATCCGCAGTGATCGCCACATCGTCAGTTGTGAACAGTTTTGCGCCTCCGCTCGTCGTAATTGAGACGGCTCCTCCAGTTCCGCTGCCACCACTCGGGGCTGCGATGAGGCCAGGTGTTGGGAAATTGGCTCCGCCGCTAGCGCCAAAGCCTGACGCAGATAGAGTAAGGCCGCCCGTCCTGAGCTCTGTTGTGCCACCCGAAAGAGTGATCCCCGCTCTGCCCGCAGTGCCATTGCCGCCATTGCCGCCGGGTTGGCCAAAGCTCGAAAAAATGGTGCCGCCGCCACCTTTGCCGCCGCGTCCATCAGCAAGCAGAGACAATCCAGAATCGAGCATGATTGATCCGCGAGCGAGCGACAGAAACGCGCCGCCGGTCATACCCGTTCCGCCAAAGCCGTCGCCGCCTAGGCCGCCCGATTGCCCATTACCGCCATCTCCGCCAAAGCCGCTTGTATCAATTGAAAGCGAAGTATCTGATCCACTAATTGCGATATTCGAGACTGAGGCACTGCCGCCGCTGCCATCGCCACCTGCGCCACCGCGCCCTGAGTTTGTAAGCCCGCCAGCGCCGCCACGTCCCGTCGCGCTGGCCATCAGACGCGCGCTTGAAAGCGCACCACCGGTGCCGCTGATCGATGCGCTGCCGCCGCTCGCCGCGCCGCCTCGTGCCCCATTGCCGCCAACGCCGCCAATGGCATTAGCGGTGACTGTCAAATTGGGAGCGATTAAATTCGCGGTCGCTCCGCTTGAGGTCACCCGCGCGGTGCCAGCATTGGCATTGCCGCCAACGCCGCCGGTTCCTGATGTGCCTTGGCCGCCTGCGCCGCCGGTGGCATTGGCGCTCACGCTAACCGTCGTGGCAGTGAGCGCGCCGACAGTCACATCAAGTGCTGCGATTGTGGCGTTAATCGCATTGCCACCCGCGCCGCCGGTGACACCAGCGCCGCCGTCGCCACCGATACTATCGGTCGTGATCGTGATATTGGGGATCGTTGGATCTTGGATCAAGAGCAGACGTGCTGATCCCGCCGTGCCCACGCCGCCAATGCCGCCCACTTGGCTTGATGATCCGCCGCCGTCTCGGCCTATCCCGCTTGCTGAGAGGGTGATGGCGCCAACCGTGATCGCGCTTGATCCAAGCGTCAGGTTGAGTGTGCTTCCCGTGCCCGCACCTCCAATACCTGCGGCATTGATACTGCCATAACCTGTATCATTAGCGCCAAAGCCAGCCCTGCCGCCGACGCCCGTTCCTTCGAGTCTGATCGTTGCAATATTGCCGCTGCCGCCCGCCAACGTCGTTGTGATCCGGCCACCGAGGCCCAGACCGCCCGCACCCGCACTCGCTGCCGTCGTCTCATCAGACCCATTCCCGCCAGTGCCATCTGCAAAGAACGTCAACTGGTTGCCTGAAATAAGACCGGAATTAACCGCGAACCTAATGTCGCCCCCCGTGCCTGTCCCGCCCGATACGCCGGGAACGGCAGTGCCATTCTCAGTAAAGCTAGCCGAGCTACCGCTCACATCGGCGGTAAATCGGGTGAACTGAAAGCTTGACCCGGTGCCGTTCAGAACGCCCGATTGAATGTCAATCGTCCCCCCCGTGCCCGATCCACTGCGAACTCCAGTGCTCTCTGTAGAAAACTGGCTTTCAAGCGCACTGCCACCCATCCCCGTGGCGGTAACTATCGTGTCACGCTTAAAGTTTAAGGTTCCACCATTGGCGAGCATAGTGATCATGCCTGCCGTGGCATCGCCACCGGTCAAGCCGCCACCGCCAAATGCTGAGTTCGTCACCATCGCTGCGCGGTTAACGACAACCGATCCACCTATGGTTGCCCTAATATTGATGTCACCACCTTGGGCATCGCCGCCGCGTGTCAGCGCGGATGAGCCGGTGGCGCTCGCGTCGAGGTCAAGCGCCCCGATAGTGATCGTCCCACCATTTGCGAGCAGATCAATCTGACCGCCCTTCGCAATATCAATCCCACCTTGATCATCAACGCCGCTGCCGCTGCTAGAGGCATTGACAGTTGCGGTGCCCGTAACGGTTAACGATGATCCCGCCGCCGCCGAAACTCTTGTGATCCCGCCGATGATATCGCCTGTTGACGCTGGTTGGAGGAGCGCGCGTGATTGTGCGGTCAGCGTTAAATCGCCCGTAATCGTCACAGCACCTCCCGCGACCGAGAGCGATGATGTGCCGCCTTGCAAATTGCCAACTACGCCCGCCGGACGCCCGCCAAAACCTTCGCCGCCAACCGCTGCGTTGGCCATCAGCGTTAAGTTGCCGAGCGTCGTTGTGCCACCATTTGCTTGAAACAATGACATGCCGCCAGTGCCGCTATTGCCAACGGCGTTAGTCGAATCACTTTGCAGCGCGACATTGCGCGCGGAGAACATGCCGTTAGTGACGGTAATTCGAGCATTGCCGCCTGTGCTCCCGCCGCCGACCACGTCATCGTTTTCGTCAAGCATCTGTCGGCTAGAGGCATTGGCGAATAGCGATACATCTTGCCCAGCGAAAACTGAGCCAGCAGACCGCAGCTCAATGACAGCAGAGCCACCGATGCCGTTAATGCCATTGGAAAACGCTAAATCTGAGGCATTAAGACTCGTCAGCCCGGCTACATTGATCCGACCACCATCGATGATGGTGCGAATTGTGGGCGTTTGGGTATCACGCTTTGATGTTAACAGTAAATCACCCCCAACGCTGATCACCCCTTGCGGCGCGGTGGCGCCGGTTGCGCGGTTCGCGTAGAGATAGATTTCGGCATCAGTTCCCGTGCCCGCATTTGAAGCGTTAAGCGTGCCGGCAACGAAAATCGCTTCGCCAGCATCAGTACCGATTTCAACGCGGTGCCCTGCATTCAGGGTAAGCGACCCATCAACATTGATTGTCGCACCAGATTGCGGGGTGATGAAGATGTCGTTTGTGGCGGTAGCTCTCACAGATGATGTGAATGAAACGTCGCCGCTCAAATCGCGCCCAATGATGATATTAGCGGCGGTTGTGCTTGGGGCCAAGCCAATGCCACCGCGGCCAATATCACGAACTGATGATCCCGCTGATAAAATAATTTGGCCATTTTCAAGGAAAGCTGAGACGGCCTTATCATAACCGAGCGTTCCGCCGACGAGCACAGTTATCGCGTCATTCTTTGGATAAGCGGCAAGGTATATGCGGTGATTGACACCATTGTCACTTTCGGCAGGCCCGCCTGTTGTTCCGCTATGAACAATCGGGCTTGACCGCGCGGCTGTTCCTTCGAGAAATTCGATATCAAACAGACCATTATTGATCCGCACATCAACTTGATCAGCCGCGATATAGCCAGCTGATCCATCGACTGTGACCGTGCCGCCTTGAACAACGCGCGGTGCTACCATCGCCACATAATTATTCGCGCGGATGGCCGCGCCGTTCTCAATCTCAACTTGCGACAGGCTGTTGCTCACCCCACGGAAACGGATCGTATTGTCAGTGCCAGGATTGCCAAACAAGCCGCCGGTAATGTCAATATTGTTCGCGGTGAGAACCAATCCACCGACATCAAAAACAGACCGTGCGCCCGCGATGATGCCGCCTGGCGAATAAAACCAAACATTGCCGCCTTGGACATCGTTGATCCGGCTATTGACGGTACCATCAAAGCGAATGCCGCGATTTCCGTCAGCTGGAATGATCCGATTCAAAACCGTAAAATCGGTGACAACGCCACTGTTTTGGAATGTTGCAATCGAACCAAAGGGCAGAAAATTGATGGGGCCAGAGCCAGTGGTGTCAGTAGGTGTCCAGTTGATAATCGCGTTGACTGATGTCGCGCCATTTGATCCGATGGTGATGAGATCAGCCACGCCGCCGCGGTTGATATTAACGCTTCCGCCAACAGTTAACACTTGCGGGGCTGTAAATGTGCCCTGAAATGCGCCCGAAGAGGTAGGGGGAGGAGGCGCAACGGCCGCAGCTTGGGCAAATAGCGGGGTGGGCTGAGCGATCAGCGAAGCGGCGAGCGCGATACCGCATCCCGCCAATAAGGCTTGGCGCGATTGGCGACGCTTCGAAACTGGCTGTGCTACTGTCACTATCATGTCTTTGCCCTTTGCAAAGTCTTGTTCACTTATCGACGTGAGGCGGGAAGGAGCCTCACCGTTGCTGTCATAAGAAGCCTGACCGGGCTTCTTCGCGTCGCAAGGCCCACGGTTCGAAGCGGCACTGCGCCGCCAATATCGATGCTCACACGGTCACCGTAAGCCGCGCGTATTCCGCCACCTGCCGAATAAAGTCGCGCGGGATCAAGTCCATCAAATTCACGGTCTTTGTTCCACACCCACGCCGCATCCAAAAAGGCATAAGCTTGGATCGCAATGCTCTTTTGTGATTGCGGGGTGAGGCTGCCCACCCGCACTTCTTCAGTGATGCCAATGCCGCTATCGCCGATGAGTGACCCCGGATCATAGCCGCGCCCTGTGGTGAAAGTGCCCGCCGAAAATTCTTCATAGCTGAGCAGTGCGCTCGGCGAATATTGAACGCGCGGCGATATGACGAAGGCAACAGTTGGCACGGGTCGAAATTCAAGATTGCCAGTCGCGCGCGCAACAAACGCGGTTGGATCGCCTTCAAGACGCGTGAGCGGCACTGCGCCCGCAGCACTACAGCGCACGAAGTTTAAGCCGCAATCCTTGCTTGCTCCGAAAACATCAACACCGTGGCGTAATTCTAACGATCCCCCTACGCGCCACCGTGGCTCAGCGGCTGAATATCCGCTGACGCTGGCAATGCTATCAGGATCAATCGCATCATAATCGAGCCGCCCATAGATGATACGGAGTTTATCCGTTGAGAGCGGAATGCCGCCAAAGCGCGCGCGTTGTTCGACAAAATCAAAGCCGCCACTGACGTTAAGATTGTGGCTTTGCCGACGGATTAACGGGTAACGCGCGGCGAGTGACGCGACGAGCGTCCGTGACCGCAAATCGCCGCCCGCACCCAGTGACGGCCTTGTCCACGCATAAGTGAAGTCGCCCGCAATCGTTAGTCCTTCATGACCAACGCGGAATTCCTGCCCCGCTTGGATGACGTGCTGTTCTTTGAAATTTGATGTGGAATAAAATCCGATCGTGGTGCGGTCTCCCGCCCCGAATAATCCGTTGATCCGTGCTTGAACCAAACCACCATAGCGCCCGACTTCGCGTGAGCCGTAATTTTGGACGTTTACGTCTAATTCAATCGGGCTGTAGATGACTTGAACTTCGCCAATCACTTCGCCCGGAACGGTGCCTGCGGGGCGCAGTGTCATGCGAACATCATAGCCGGGGATATCGCGCGCAAGCAAAAGATAGCGTTCGGCCTCAACCACATTGAACACCGGCTGTTCTTTAATCGCATCGAGATAGCCAGTGATGAGCTTTTCAGCTTTGCCCGCATTACCGCGCACCTGAAACCCGACCAATTTGGCGAGCAGGACATCGAATTTGACGATACCGCCCTCTATGCGCTGTGGGGGCACTTGCACTGCGGCAAGATAGCCTTGACGTCGCAAAATCGTTGCTGCCTCATCGCGAATATCGCAAATCGTGGCAACTGAGAGGTTTTGCCCGAGGAAGCGCACATAAGCAGATTTGAAAATATCAGCGGGGATGCCTTTGGTATCGCCAAAATCAACCGCAGTTAATGTGAATTTCAAATCTTTGAACTGTTCGCCAGCAAGCGGGCAGGGCGCGCGTTCGATAATGTTATCGGCGGACATGCTCGGCCTTGCCTTCGTGCTTTGCGCGCCTGAGGGAAGCCGATTGATTTCCTCACGCGTGGGGATACCGCTGTTCGATTGGGCAAGCACAGCAGTGGGGAGCAAAGCAATTGCCAGTGCCGAACTCAACAAATTCAAAACATGTCGGCGCTTCACTGCATATCCCCCGTCGTGGTCGCTTCAGGCCAGCGCTTACGTCTGGCAACGAATTAAGGCTTGGACATTTTTCCAAGTTGAAAAGCAGTTGAAGAGCATAGTCTACAACGCATTTCGGGCGCGACCCCTATGGCAGATTTCCGAGCGTATGCACGCTACAGGCCTGATTGAGGAGAGCTACCACCCTCAGCCCGTGAAAACAAGCACAACTAAGCGCATTATTGGTTAATCCCGCCGCACTAGAGCGTGATGAGTTTAGGTAGAGCAAATGTGTTCCCCTGCGTAGGCAGGGGTCCAGTCCCAGACAAAAAGAGTCTTTGTTAAGGTCTGGACCCCT
>JAYUAU010000046.1:0-25620 GCA_043741135.1 Sphingomonadales bacterium
TGCACATTCGTCTTTGCGAGGAGCCCTTCGACTGGCTGGCAAGCCAGCCGCTCTGGACAGGCTGGGGCATCTGCCCCAGCGACGCGGCAATCCACTCGCCGAACCATAGTATGGATTGCCGCGCTTCGCTCGCAAAGACGATTCAATCTGATCGAATTCGAGTCTAGTTCCCGCTTTCGCTGGAATAACGTGAGGTTTGATGGCGGTATGCAAATCGCAAATCCTTTAATCAGCAATCGCCCTTACGCGCTCACTAACCCAACACCAAGGCCTTAACCGTGCATCCACCCAAGCCTCTCAGGAAGCGTAACATCTCCGTCGCGGTCATGAAGCCGCAACCCAGCGCCGCGCGCCATATGGCCAATCCGCGTGATGAGAACATCAACAATCGGCAGCGGGAGTGCTGAAGTGAAGAGCAATTGATAATCATCACCCGCCGCCACCGCGCGCAACCGCGCAGTTCTGCCTTCACCGGCAACCGCGCGAAACGACGGTGAGAGCGGCACCGCATCAAGATCAATGACGACCGCCACATTGCTCGCTTTGGCCAAACGCTCGGCATCGATCAGCACCCCGTCTGACACATCCATCATCGCGGTAACCGCCCCGCCGAGCACTTTACCCGCAGCGAGCTGTGGTTCGGGATATTGATAGGCGCGCAAGAGATAGTCATCGCCGCGCACCAGCCCCCGCGCCACATCAAGCCCAAGCCCCGCATCGCCAATCGTCCCCGTCACAAACAGACCGTCACCCACACCCGCACCGCGCCGATCCGGAATGATGCCTTGAGTTCGTCCGATAACCGTAAGCCCCATCACCCGCGCGCTGCCCGCCGGGATCGATACCGTATCGCCGCCAATCAGGGGCAATCCGAAGTGGCGGGTCGCTAGGCCAAGGCCTTCAACAAAAGCAGCATCCCAATCGCTATCTCCGCTCAGCGTATAGGCCATCAGCGCGGCAACGGGCACGGCGCCCTTTGCGGCCAAATCGGATAAGTTTACCGCGACCAGCTTCCACGCGACGCTTGCCGGAGGATCGCTTGGCAAATAGTGAATGCCTTCAACGATGCTGTCATGGCTGAGCACCAGATCGCCGAGCACCGCAACATCATCGATCAATCCGCGCGCGCTGGGGTCAGTGGCTATTCCGCGCAAAAGCCCAATGAAATCAGCTTCCGCCACTTTTGTCTATGACCGCTCAGCAAGCTTGCGTTCCCACGCGAGCGCGTGCGCAACGATCAGATCAAGATTATCACGCTCAGGCCGCCACGCCAGCGTTGCAAGGATACGGCTATTGTCGGCCATCAGCGCATCAGGATCACCCGCGCGGCGGCCTTCGTAACGGCGCTCAATTTTGACATTGGTGACGCGGTCTACGCTATCGAGCACATCATTGACTGAATAACCGCGCCCATAGCCACAGTTCATGATATGGCTTGTTGCGGGATCAGCGATGAGCTTTTCAAGCGCGTGAACATGCGCTGCGGCCAGATCGCTGACATGGATATAATCGCGCACGCCCGTTCCGTCAGGCGTATCAAAATCAGTGCCAAAGATCGAAACATGCCCGCGTTTGCCAATCGCGGCCTCAACCGCGACTTTGATCAAATGCGTTGCGCCCGTCGTTGATTGCCCCGTGCGCCCCTCAGGATCAGCGCCCGCCACATTGAAGTAACGCAGCGCGCAATAATTCATCGGATGCGCCGCCGCAACATCAGCGAGCATCGCCTCAGTCATTAGCTTTGATGTGCCGTAAGGGTTGATCGGTAGTTTGGGCATATCTTCGCGCACGGGCACGGTTTCGGGGATGCCGTATGTCGCAGCGGTTGAGGAGAAAATGAAATGCTTCACGCCACCAGTTACGGCTGCTTCGATCAATGATCGGCTAGCAGCGGTATTGTTACGGTAATATTTGAGCGGGTTTTCAACCGACTCAGGCACCACAACTGATCCCGCAAAATGCATGATCGCGCCGATTTCACGGCGCTTGATCGTTTCGAGAACGAGCGCTTCATCTGCAATATTACCTTCAACAAAGCCAACGCCCTCGGGCACTGCCCAACGAAATCCCGTGACGAGATTGTCGATTACAATTACCGGCCAGCCAGCATCACGCAGCGCAAGCACGGCATGGCTGCCAATATAACCAGCGCCGCCGGTCACGAGGATGGGAAATTTATGTGTCATGGGGGCGGGTCTCATATGCAGGTTCATCGAGATTGACTCACATCTCTCCACCGCATCCCTGAGCTTGTCGAAGGGTTGTCCTTGCTTTCCAGAGGCTGAGAGGAAGAAAGGACAGTCCTTCGACAAGCTCAGGATAGGCGGGGGTGGGTTGGACTTGTTGGGGTTTGGTATAAACAAGGCTGGGGCGAAGGCGAACTATATTTTATGCGATGTGACGAAATTATTCGGCTAACATAGCCTTGCGACTGAGCGAATGTTTCGGCCAAAGCGTGACGAACACAAGGATCTACACTATGCCAAAAGCGGTTTTCATTACGGGCGGCGGTTCAGGCATTGGCCGCGCGACGGCTGAACATTTTGCGAGCGAGGGCTGGTTTGTCGGGCTGGCTGATGTGAATGCTGATGGGTTGGCGCAAACCGCCGCGTTACTGCCTGCGGGTATGAACTCACAACATGTCATGGATGTGCGAAACCGCGCGGATTGGGCGAGTGCGCTGGCTGAATTCTGGAGCGTGTCGGGCGGTCGGCTTGATGTGCTGATGAATAATGCGGGGATTGCGCGCGGCGGCCTTTTCGCTGATGTGTTGCCCGAGGATAATGACCTGTTGATTGACATCAATTTCAAAGGCGTTGTTTACGGCGCTGAGGCGGGACTTGCCTATCTCAAGCAAACCCCCGGATCATGTTTGCTCAACACATGTTCGGTTGCGGGGATCGTTGGTGCACCGGGTTTAGCGACATATGCCGCGACCAAATTTGCGGTGCGCGGCCTCACCGAATCGCTTGACCGCGAATGGGGTGAACTCGGCATTAAGGTGCGGTCAATCATGCCGAGCTTCATCGATACGCCACTTTTATCGATCACCGTTGCCGGATCGAATCGAACCGCGCGCGATGGGGTTAGCGATGCGGGGCTTGAATTCACGCCGGTGGCTGAAGTTGCGCAGGCGGCTTGGAACGCAGTTCACGGCAAAAAAATCCATATTCTCGTTGGGAAAACCGCCAAACGTCTCGCTTTCCTGACGCGCTGGGCACCCTGGTTGCTTGACCGGCAGACCAAAGCATCCGCAAAATCAATAGTCTAGGTTAATGTCACAAAGCGGCACGACACGCGTTTAACCATCATAGGGGCTAGGCGGAGTGGTGAACAATCTGTTTACCATTGTCCCATGAAACGTGCTCTTGTCCTCACCAATGAAGCTGCCGGTCACCGGTTCCGCGCTTCGCTCCCCTTGACCGCCTACGGGCAGATCAAAGCGCACCCGCCGCGAAGCGATTTCGCTTTCTTCACCGCGAGTTTTATCTCAAGCTTCATCATCATATTCGGGTTGATCGCTTAGACGCACTCGCTATCATCACGCGTAAGCGAGATGGGGGGAAGTGAGCATGTTATGGTCGGTTCGCGAAACCGAAGATGAAGTGATCGTTGCACCGGTTGGGCGCCTCGAAGCCGTGATGTGTGATACCTTCCTTGCCAATGTCACGAGCGTAATTGCTGATGTCGTGCGCGGGGAGAAAGCTGATGTCGTGCGCGGGGAGAAAAAAGCCTTAGCGCTAGACCTAGCAGGCGTCTCGAACATTTCACCCGAGGGATTGCGCGTTTTGACGCTGGTGAAGCAAGCCGCCGATCAACATCATGTCGCGATAAGCCTGATGCGTCCGACGCACCGCTTACGCGAATTGCTCAGTATTAGCCATTTGGATACGCTCTTTGATATTCGCGCGGGCGATAACGAATGACGATGTGGGTAAAATTCTGGGGCACACGTGGCTCGCTTCCCGTCGCACAAACCGGGGCGATAACGCGCCAGAAGATTGCTAAGGCGCTTGTTGCGGCGGCTGGGAATACGATGCGCGATGAAGAATCAGCGTTCCGCTTCATCGATACTCATCTCGATTTCGCCACCGGTCAAGGTTACGGCGGCGCGTCAAGTTGCGTTGAGATTGACCGCGGGCACGGCAGCTTCTTTGTGTGCGATATGGGGTCAGGCTTACGCGAATTCGGGCTTGACGCGCAGAAACGCTGTGAGGACGGACGTCCGCGCACGTACAAGATCTTTCTATCGCACCTCCACTGGGACCATATCATGGGCTTCCCGTTTTTTGGGGCAGCGTTTGACCCCGAGGCGAGCATTACGGTCTACAGCGGCCACAAGGATGCTGAGATTGCGCTGCGTCGCCAGCAAGAAGAAATCTCATTCCCCGTTTCGTTTGATTGGCTCCAAGCAAAATTTAGCTTCGTAACGATGGAGCCGGGGCGGGTTTACGACGTTGAGGGCATCAAGGTTGAAACAATCTGCCAATATCATTCGCATGATAGTTACGGCTTTGCGTTTGATGATGGCAGTTCGCGCGTGGTTTATTCGACTGATAGCGAACATAAAATCGAAAATCCTGCGGACAGGCTCGCTTTCGAAGCCTTCTTTGGCGATGCTGATTTGGTGATTTGCGATACGATGTATTCGCTCGCTGACTCAGTCACGATGAAAGCCGATTGGGGGCATTCAAGCAATATCATCGCGGTTGATTTATGCCGTGCCGCACGCGCCAAACGGTTGGCGCTCTTCCACCATGAACCCACCTATAGTGATGAGGATATCCAGCGGATGCACGCCGAAACGATTCGCTATGAGGAGTTAACGCGAGGCGACATGACGCTTGAGGTGATTTGTTCTTATGACGGGCTTGTTGTCGAGGTTTGAAGCCAGCCACTAGCGCGCGATGACAAATGGTTGAATCGTCTTTGCGAGGAGCGCAGCGACGCGGCAATCCACTCGCGGCACCACCCGTATGGATTGCCGCGCTTCGCTCGCAAAGACGAGTGTTGCAAGTTAAATGAGAGAAGCTTTAGGGCGAAACGAGCCTACTTAACGTAAACTTCAACACGGCGATTGAGTTCGGAGGGAACGCCGTCACCCGTCGCTTCGCGCAATTCACGCTCTCCGCGTCCCGTTGCGCGGACAATGTCAGACGGCAGCCCAAGCGTCGCAAGCAACGCTTTGACTTCCTGCGCACGCTTTATCGATAGGCTATCGTTCAGCCCCGCCTCACCAACACTATCGGTGTGGCCGACAATTTGAACATCAACCCCGGGACGCCGTTTCACTTCGGAAAATAAATCGGGCAGCAATGCGCCCGATTCGTCGACGAGTTCGGTTGAGCCTTGCTTGAAATAAAGAATGAAGAGCTTGGGTTGCTCAGGCATGCTGCCAAGCAGAGTGCCGAAGCGCGTATTCATCTGGGCCGCACTCAGTGTCTTGGTTGAAACCTTGCGCTTACCTAGCGCTGAGCGGCTATTGGCTTGATCAACGAGCGAAATATCCTGCCCCGTCACAGGATCAAGCACCGCCACCGCACCGGTAGGATTTATCCCACCGGCAGCATTTTTCTCACCCGAAAACATCGAAAGGCTTGTACGCGCGCATCCCGCAATGGCTAAAGCAACCGATATGATAAGGAAGGCGCGGCGCATAAGCAGATCAGTTTACCTCAACAACAAAGCGCGTGCCGCGAACGCCCAAAAGCGACGTCGGTGTTTTAACGCGCATCGCGTCTTTCTTTGATTTCGCAATCTGGCCTGAAACTACGGCAAGAACACCGCGGTCTACGCGGGTTAAAAACTGGCCTTCATGCGTTGTATCATCAAACACATAATCAGTGACCGCAACACGGCTGTTTGGCCCTGCGGCAAACCGCGTATTATCATTGAAAGTGATACCCATCCGGCCATCTTTGCCCGTCACAAACGTGTCTCCTTGCTCAAGGACAAGTCCGGGGGCGGCTTTTATCGATTCGACACCGCGCAATACGGTGGCAGCACCGCTTGCGAGTTTAACCCGACCGATATCGGCCGTTGCTTGTGTTGCCATTCCAACCAAAAACACGGCTGGAAGAATGTTACGCAGGCGCATATCCATTCCTTTACATTACGCTACTGGAATAGATGCCTTTGGACGGCCTGACAATAACCTAGCATTAACAGCGCTATATTTGTGCGGCTGGACGCTGTGCATAGACCAGAGTAGGTGGCTTGAGTGATCAACGATTGGACAATTCCCCAAGACTGGGACAAATTTTCGAGCGAAGAACACTTAGTGTGGGACGCTTTATTTGCGCGGCAATCGGCGATGTTGCGAGGCCGCGCGTCGACATCTTTCTTACGTGGAATAGACGTTCTCAAACTCTCAAAGCCCGGCATTCCCGATTTCCGCGAACTCAATGAACGGCTGATGGCGGCAACAGGCTGGTCAGTGGTGGCGGTGCCGGGGCTTGTTCCCGATGATGTCTTCTTCCGTCACTTGGCCAACCGGCAATTCGTTGCGGGCAATTTCATTCGGCGCGCTGATCAGCTTGATTATTTGCAAGAACCTGATGTGTTTCACGATGTTTTTGGCCATGTGCCAATGCTCGCAGACCCCGTCTTTGCTGATTATATGCAGGCCTACGGGCAAGGGGGGTTGCGCAGCCTTGGCTACGGCGCGCTCCACAAGCTGGCACGGCTTTATTGGTATACGGTCGAGTTCGGCCTGATCAACGAAGGTGGCGCGCTTAAAATTTATGGGGCGGGGATTGTTTCAAGTTACGGCGAAAGCCAGTTCGCGCTTGATAGCGCGAGCCCTAACCGATTGAAGTTTGATCTCATTCGCGTGATGCGCACGGATTACCGGATCGATGATTATCAGCAGAGCTATTTTGTGATCGCTTCATTTGATGAATTATTGAAGGTCACACTCGAAACTGATTTCGCGCCGCTTTACGGGGTACTTGAAACGCTGCCAGACATTGGCGTCGCGGATATTCTGGCTGAGGATGAAGTGATGACACGCGGGAGCCAGGTTTATGCTGGGTCTGCCCCCTAGAGTATGATGACATACGGTTGACCCACTTCGTCTTTGCGAGCGAAGCGCGGCAATCCATAAGGGTGGTGCCGCGAGTGGATTGCCGCGTCGCTTTGCTCCTCGCAAAGACGATTCACATTTTACACAAGTTGCGCTAAACCGCCCCAAAATCACCCGCCAATTGAGACGTTCGTCCACTCGTGCGGACGGGCCGCTGCCAGCCAAACCGCGCGCGTTTGCGCAAGTGAAGGCAGGGCCATTGCGCTGACCCGCCTTGTTTTGCGAGGCGAAGGCCGTAAGCGCGGTAAGCGGTGGAGACCGCGCTGACTTGCGTATCAAGTAATCCCGCTAGAATCAAAGACCCACCATCACGCAATATCTTCGCGAAAGCCGGCGCAAGTTCAATCAGCGGGCCAGCAAGGATATTGGCGATCACAAGATCATAGGGCCCACGCCGCGCGATCATCTCATGATCAGTGCCTGACGCGACGCAAAGCGCAAACTGACCTTGTCGCTGACCAAGGTCAACACCGTTAGCCGCCGCATTATCAGCCGCAACATCAACACTCACCGGATCAATATCAGACGCTGTTGCATAAGCCCGCGGCCACAGGTGAAGCGCCGCAAAACCAAGCAAACCCGTGCCCGTGCCAATATCAACGATATGATCAAACCGCGCACCAGACATCTTAAGCTGGTCAAGCATCGCTAGGCAGCCCGTGGTTGTATCATGCCCGCCTGTGCCGAAAGCTTGTGATGCTTCGATCAGAAACGGTTTGGTATGCGGCGGCACTTTGCCCTTGTTGGTTGATGTATGAACATAGAAGCGCCCCGCGTGAACGGGATCAAGCCCGGCTTGGCTCATCGTCACCCAATCTTCATCGGGCAGTCGTTGTAGCGTTGGTTTGATCCCGCTCGCACTCGACACAAGCGCCGCAAACAGCGCAGTTTCGCGCGGTGAAGGCTTGCTCTCGAAATAGGCGGCCACCTCCCAACCCGACGCAACTTCGCAGGTGACAATCACTGGCGGCGCGTCAAGATCGGCAAGCGCTCCGCTATCTACATCGACCGCTTCGGCTTCACCGCGCGTCGCAGGGAGCGTCAGTTTCCACGCACCACTCACCCTTATTTGAGCGCTTCGTAAAAGGCTTTTCGATAACCAACGGTGAAGGGCTGTCCGCCCTGCGTCATAATCTGTGTCCAGCATGAGGTGCGGACGCCGCGTGTGCGGTCGACCCAAGCGTTTGTTGAGGCAGCACCCCCCCAGCCGTAAGTGCCAGCGCCTTCGCCGAGCGGCCCTGTCGCAAGCGAAACGACGCCGCCCGCGCCAAAGCCTTGCCCCGTAACCCAGCTTTCCATTTTAACATCGGGATGAAGCAAGTTTGACATCGCAAGCCGCGCGGTGCCCCGCGCCATCACGCGCGTTTGGCCAATCGCGCCTTCGCCCATCAGCATCAGCTGGAACCGGTCATAATCACGCATCGAGGTGACAAGCCCCGCTCCGCCAAAGGGGAAAGCGGGCTTATCTGAGAAAATACTCGCATTGCCGGGATCGATTGGAATTGTTGCGGTGCCAATCGCGGCATGGTTAGTCGTCAGGCGGTAAGTTTCACTTGCAGGCACTTGGAAGAATGAACTTGTCATACCAAGCGGCGTAAAAATGCGCTTTTGCAAGAATTCATCGAACGCCATACCGCTGACAACTTCAATCACGCGGCCGAGCAGATCAAGGCTGATCGAATAGCTCCACCGCACACCGGGATCAGCGATGAGCGGGAGCGTTGCGAGCCGATCAGCGAATTCAGCAAGGCTTGGCGCAATGTCAACCTTGGGAAGTCCGGGCAATTGTGATCGACTGATCGAACCCGGCGTAATCCCGTTTTTGAGGTAAGCATCAAGCAGCGGCCCCTTGGTAATGATCGAATAGCCAAGTCCGGCTGTATGCGTCAGCAGATTGCGGATCGTGATTGGGGCTTGTGAGGGGCGGCTCGCAAGGCTTTTTGTGCCGTCAATCATCACACGCATATTGGCGAACGCAGGCAGAAAGTCAGCGATATTCTGATCAAGCTTCATCTTGCCATCTTCGATCAGCATCATCGCTGCCATGCCCGTAATCGGCTTCGTCATCGAATAAGCGCGGTAAAGCGAATCGGGTGTGATCGCGGCAGACGTCGGGTCTTGCGAAAGCCTGCCCGAAACCATGAAATCGGCCTGATCAAGCCCCCGTGCCACCGCAGCCGCTGTTCCCGGCACATATTTCTTCGCCACATTTTCATCAAGATAGGCTTGGATCGTTGGCCATGTGCTCGAAACGACGCGCAGCTTGGGCTTGGCAAAGGCGGGCATCGCTGCACTGCCGCTCAATAGGGCAGCGCCGCCGATAAGGCTGCGGCGGTTTAACAATAGAGTCATTAGGATGATCCTCCGGTCACTAAGGTTGCGGCTTTCATAAAGAGGCTGGGTAAGCCCGCTCGCTCGATTTCCGCTTGTTCCCACCATTCGCCATCAAGTGGCAGCGTGCAACTAGTTTTTACAGCCGCACGCATGATCTTTAGCGTCAATTCAAAATGGGTGAAGACATGCAAGACTTGTCCAGCATGTTCCCAATCAGCTTCAAAGGGCGGCATGGCATCGCCTCCGCGCCAATCGCAACTGGGCAGCGCGCGCATTCCGCCGAGCAAACCCTTGGCGGGGCGACGGATGAGGAAGACGTGGGCACCACGCTCAATCCACCACGCAGTGCCGGTTCGCTTTGGTTTTGGTGCTTTGGCTTTCTTTTGGGGATAGAGTTCCGGTGCGCCTTTGCCTGCGCAGTGTTCGATTACCGGACAAATTGAACAATCAGGGTTTTTAGGGCGACACAGGCTTGATCCCAAATCCATCAGCGCTTGCGCAAAATCACCGGATCGCTCGCGCGGGGTTACGCTCGCCATGGCAGCTTTGAACTGAGGTTTGGCGCTAGGGTGCGGCGTATCAATCGCAAAGACGCGCGCCATGATACGTTCGATATTGCCATCCACCACGACCGCATATTGGCCGTAAGCAAAGGCCGAAATCGCAGCCGCGCTATAATCACCGATCCCGGGCAATTGGCGAAGCTCACCCTCTTCGCTGGGAAACCGCCCGCCGTGTTCCCACGCAACAACCCTTGCGCAGGCGAGTAAGTTGCGCGCGCGGGCATAATAGCCAAGCCCCGCCCACGCGGTCATCACATCGCTATCGTCAGCTTCGGCAAGTGCAGTGACGCTTGGCCAGCGCTCGGTAAACGCCGCAAAATAAGGACGCACTGTGGCAACAACCGTTTGCTGCAGCACCACTTCGGAAAGCCAAACGCGGTAGGGCCAATTGGGATCATCAAGCGGCAAAGCGTCACCCGGCGGGTTGCGCCACGGTAACTCCCGCGCATTCGCATCAAACCACGCCAGAATCTTGTGGGCAAAATCATTCGGCATATCGACGCGCATGAAGCGCTATGGCATGGAGGGCAGGATGACGAAACAAAAGACTATTGTAGCATCCAAGAACGCCACACCTGAACGTGCAAGGGGCGGTGCTGCGCGGCGTGTGAGTGATATGTTGCCTAGTGTCGGCGGCGCTGCCTTTCGCCGCTTTGGCTTTGTGCAAAGCTCGATTGTCAGCCGCTGGAAGGAAATTGTGGGTGATCGTTATGCAGGCGTTTCAGCACCTGAGTCGATCCGCTTTCCCATCGGCAAACGCGCAGAGGGAACGCTGACACTCATGGTGAGCAGCGCGCATGCTCCCATGATGCAGCATGTGATCCCGCTGATCATTGAGCGCGTTAATCGCTTCTTTGGCTACAGCGCGGTGGCGCGTGTCGCCATTCGCCAAGGTGAAATGGTGAAGCCAAAGCCGATTCAGCGCCGCGTTGACAATGGGCCGGTTCCGATTGAACTTGGCGATAGTTTGCGCACGATTGCTGACCCTGAGCTTAAGGCCGTTCTCGAATCGCTCGCTCGCGGCGTTGCGGCTACCGCATCAATTCAGGTTATGGGGAAAGTCACATGAAGAACCTGCTCGCAATCACAGCGCTTGCGCTCATCGCCGCTGCTCCCGCCAATTGGGCGAACCGTGCGCGTGCATTGCCGAGTGGCGCTATTCAGCTTGGCAATCCAGCCGCCAAAGTGAAATTCGTCGAATATCTCAGCTTCAGCTGTTCGCACTGCGCAGAATTCACCGATGAGGCCAAAGTGCCGCTCAAACGCGATTATGTCGCCAAAGGCCTGGTCAGCATCGAAGTGCGCAACGCGGTGCGTGACCGTTATGATTTCACCGCAAGCCTGCTCGCGCGGTGCGGCGGCCCGAACCGCTTCTTCGGCAATAGCGAAGCGATCATGGCAAGCCAAAGTGTATGGCTAGGCAAGGCTGCTGGCTTTGATACGGCGAATGCTGAAGCAATGGCGAAACTGACGATTGATCAAACGCTGCCGATGATTATGCGCGGCGTTGGGCTAGATGCCGTCATGAAAGCGCGCGGGTTCACGCCTGCTCAAATGAACGCCTGCCTGATCAGCAAGCCTGACCAAAAGGTAATCGTCGCGATGACGAGCGAAGCTTGGAATGTCCGCAAGATCAGTGGTACCCCTGCGTTTATGATCAACGAAAAGCCCTTCGCTGCGCCCGGTCATTGGAGCGCGGTTGAACCCGAACTCAAATCCGCGCTCTTAGCGCAATGAAGAAAGAAGGATAGTTATGTTGCGTGTTTCCTCACTCATTCCCGCTGTTGCTCTGCTGGCACTCGCTGGGTGTAACAAGGCCCCCGATGTCACCGCGCCGACGAACAACGCCCAAGCCGCAGCCGAAGCTCCTGCCAGCAGCAAGTGGAACGAAACGGTCAGCAAAACCGCTGATGGCGGGATGCTGATGGGCAATCCCGATGCCAAGGTGAAGCTCATTGAATATGGCGCTCTCTCCTGTTCGCACTGTGCTGAATTCAGCGAGAAATCGCATGGTGAAGTGATGGCGATGGTCGCGAAGGGCACGCTTTCATTCGAATTCCGCCCGTTCCTTTTGAACGCGCTTGACGTTCCCGCATCACTGCTTGTGCGTTGTGGCGGCGCAGGCCCGTCATTCCCCATCAGCCAGCAACTTTATGCAGCTCAAGCAGAATGGCTTGGTAAGACTAAGGACATCAGTGCTGCTGAGCAAAAGGCGTTTGAAGCGATGCCGCAAACCGCGCAGATGAATTTCCTTGCTGAAAAGCTCGGGCTGACTGCCTTCGTTCAGGCGCGCGGAATTGGCGTGGATCAAGCCAAAGCCTGCCTTAATGATCCCAAGGCTGTCGAGGAATTGGGCAAGATCAGCGAAGTCGCGCAATCGAAATTCAATCTGAAAGGCACGCCCACATTTGTCATCAACGGCCAGACGGTTCCTGACACATCGAACTGGGAATTGCTTAAGCCCAAATTGATCGCCGCTGGGGCGTAACCCACATTGCAGATCAAGCGGCTCAAACTGTCAGGGTTCAAATCGTTTGTTGAACCTGCTGAGTTGCGTATTGAGCGCGGCTTGACGGGGATTGTCGGGCCTAACGGTTGCGGCAAATCAAATCTGCTTGAAGCAATCCGCTGGGTGATGGGCGAAGGCAGCGCGAAGTCACTGCGCGGCGGCGCGATGGATGATGTGATCTTTGCAGGAACTGCCACACGCCCCTCACGCGATTTTGCTGAAGTCTCGCTCCACGCGACCGCGACAGACGCTGATGATATCGAGGTCGTCCGCCGGATCGAACGTGGGGCTGGTTCGGCCTACCGCGTCAATGGCCGCGATGTCCGCGCAAAAGACGTCGCCTTGCTCTTTGCCGACGCCGCAACGGGCGCACATTCACCAGCACTTGTCAGCCAAGGCCGGATCAGTGCGGTGATCGCGGCAAAACCCGCTGAACGGCGGATGATGCTTGAAGAAGCCGCTGGCATTTCGGGGCTTCATGTTAGGCGCAAGGATGCTGAACAGAAACTCCGCGCCACCGAAACCAATCTTGGTCGCCTTGATGAAGTGATTGGCGATATGGAGCTGCGGATTAACCAGTTACGGCGCCAGGCACGCGCGGCTGAGAAATATCGGACACTATCTGAGTCGATCAAGCAGGCCGAAGCGCGGCTCATTTATTCACGTTGGCGCGATGCGGCGGCGGCTGCACAGGTGGCTAAAGCTGAGGCTGAAACCGCTCAAGCTGCAGTCACTGTCGCAACCCAAGCACAAGCAGGCGCGGCGGCTTGGCAAGCGCAAGCGGTCACCAAAGTTGGTGTGCTTCGGGCAGCGGCGCAAGTCGCGCGTGATGCTGCCGCTGCGGCTGGCAATAGGCTCACCGCAATGGGGGCAGAGCGCGCCGCGCTTGATCTGCGCATTGCTGATCTAAACGCACAGCTTGCGCGGCTGGCGAGTGACCGCGCACGTGAAGGCGAATTGGCGCGCGATGCGGCTGAGGCGCTGGCACGGCTCAGCGCTGAGGCTAAAACGCTCGAAGCGCGGATCGCCGCCGAACAGGCGCGGCTCCCCGCGTTTGTCGGGCAGATTGCGGCGGCTGAGAGCGCGGTGCGTGATGCTGAAGTTGAATTAGCGCAAGCGCTCTCTGCGCAAGCGCGTGAACAAGCTGAGACGCGTGTTGCCGATGCCGCGCTCGCTGCTGCTGCTGCTCGCCTTGAACGGTCAACACGCGATTTTGCTCGACTGACTGCGGAGACCGATGCGTTGGGCAGTGACGCGCAGCTTATCGCGGCAGGTGATCAAGCACGCGCGGCGCGTCAGGCCGCCGAAACTGAAGCAATTTCGGCTCGCGCGGCGATTGAAACCGCTGAGAGTGAACGACAGGCAGCGGTGCAAGCCCGCGATGCCGTACAGAGTGCGGGCGCTTCAGCACAGGCCGCGCTGTCTGCTTTAGAGGGCGAAGCGCGAGCGCTCGTTAAAGCTCTCGAATCAAAAGGGGGGAATGCGCGCGCGCTTGACAGCATAAGCGTTGCACCAGGCTTTGAACGCGCGCTTGCCGCCGCACTCGGCGATGATCTTGAAAGCGATATTGGCAGGGGAAGCGCGCGTGGCTGGACGGGGGCTGCGGCCCTATCGAGTGATCCAGCGCTTCCCCCTGGATGCTCACCTTTGAGCGCGCATGTGCAGGCTCCCGCCGAACTTGCAAGGCGTTTGGCACAGATTGCGGTGGTGGAGGTCGATCGCGGTGAGGCACTGGCGGTTGGTCAGCGGCTTGTCACGCGCAGTGGCATTCTGCGGCGTTGGGATGGCTTTATGGCAAGCGGTGACGGCGCGGCTGCGGCTGAGCGGCTTGAACGGGTTAACCGGCTTTCAGCGCTTGAAACTGATATTCCCCTCGCGCGCGCAGAAGTTGAAACCACACGGATAGCCGTGATCACCGCACAAACTGCAACTGAGGTAGCGAGAGCAGCGGGAGAAGGCGCCCGCGCTGCACTCTCCCGTGCCGAAGCTGCTGCGCGCGCAGCACAGCGTGATGAAGATCAAGCGATTACCGCGACCGAACGGCTCGCCTCACGCCGCGCCGAATATAGCGAGCGATTGACGCGCGTCGCCAATGAACAACGCGAAGCTGACGACGATAAGGTGGCCGCGCAAACTGCGCTCACGTCGCTTCCTGACGGCATCGCGACAGGGCATCTGGTCACGCGGCTTCAGTCAGCCAGCGAAACCACACGCGCTCACAGTGCGCAAATCAAGGCCGAAGCCGCCTCAATTGATCGTGCCATCGCTGCTGATCAGGATCGGCTCGCTACGACGCGCGCTGAGGCCAAAAGCTGGCAATCACGCAGTGGAGAGGCGGCTAAACGGCTCACCGAAATGGAAGCACGCGCCGCTGCCGCCGGAGCTGAACTGGAGAGCCTTGAGGGTGCACCTGCCAAACTCGCGGCCTCAATCACCGCGCTTGAGGGCGAGAATGCAGCGCTCGCAATTGCGGCGGCAGAGGCTGCTGCGGCTGAACGTGCCGCAGAAAGCGAATTACGCGGACACGAAGTCAAATTGGCTGACATCGGTGAAGCGCTTGCCACGGCAAGGGAGGCGCGCGCTGGGGCGATGGCGCGCGCTGAAAATCAGGAGCTTCGCCGCGTCGAAATGGGGCGTGTCGCGGGGGAACGCTTCGAATGTCCTGCGCCGTTATTACCCGAACGCGTTGGTTTTGACGCTGATCATGTGCGCGATGCGGCGTACGAATCACAACAGCTTGAGGCGCTGACGATCGAGCGTGAGCGGCTCGGGCCAGTGAACCTCATCGCCGAGAGCGAGTTGGTTGAGATTGAAGCGACGCGCGCGACATCGATTTCCGAGCGTGATGAACTTGCCGAGGCGATTAGCCGTTTGCGCGGGTCAATCGGCGCGCTCAACCGTGAGGGCCGCACCAGATTGCTTGCCGCGTTTGAAGCGGTCAACGGCCATTTTGAGCGACTGTTCGCGACTTTGTTCAACGGCGGGCAAGCGCATCTCGCGCTGATCGATAGCGATGATCCGCTTGAGGCAGGCCTTGAAATCTTCGCGCAACCACCGGGCAAAAAGCTCGCCGCACTCACCTTGCTCTCAGGCGGCGAACAGGCGTTAACCGCAGTGGCGCTGATCTTCGGCCTGTTCTTGACCAATCCCGCCCCAATCTGCGTTCTCGATGAAGTCGATGCCCCGCTTGATGATGCCAATATTGAGCGTTTCTGCGGATTGCTCGACATGATGACGCGCGAAACTAACACCCGCTATCTGATCGTCACGCACAATGCGGTAACGATGAGCCGAATGCACCGCTTATTCGGCGTCACAATGATCGAACAAGGGATCAGCCGCTTGGTATCGGTCGATCTCGGCGGCGCTGAGGCATTGCTCGCCGCGGCATGACATTCCATTTTAGACTTTCATTCTGATTTGGAATGTGATAGTCCTTGTTTATTCGAAAGAATGAGCAAACTGAGCAAACGGAGCAATATTATGTCAACTACTTCAAATCTTGTTCTGGCAGGTGCGAGAATGGCTGCTTTCAGGAGGACATATGTCCGAAACATATCAAGTTTTTCTCGTGCTCACACTGCACCGCCGGGTGCAACAATGGGATAGTTTAAGCCGTGTCGAATTCGTTTTTTTCCAAGACATGATGCGTGAGCATGGTCTTCGGGCGATCATCGGAAACGACGAAATGTGCGCTGTTGAAGAAACAGTCTTTGACGCATCAGGAGACGCAGAGCGCATTGATTTTTGGTTGAAGAACAGGGGCGAATGGATGTTCCTGTCTTTAGAGGTGCGATTGCCCGCTGTGTTTGTTTTGCACGAAACCAAGCGGGGATCAGGCCCATAACATTGGATTTTTATGAGCAAGGCAAAGCCACTGACCTTTGATGACTGCGTGGAATGGCGGCCCGAACTGACCGCTGAAGAGCAGGCCTATTATGACCAGCTCAAGGCGCGGATTGAACCCCGAATTCTAGCGGTCAAAGCGCTGCGCGAGCGGTTGAATTTGACTCAAAAGGAACTCGCTGAGTTTCTGGGCACCACCCAGTCCAATGTGTCGAAGATTGAAGCTAAGTCTGATCCCAGCATTTCGGTGTTGCGGCGGATGGTTGAGGGCAAGGGCGGCACGTTGAGGCTGGTTGTGGAAATGGGTGACGGCGAGCGGATTGAAATTGCAGCCTAATTCAGCAGATCATCCGCGACATAAGCATTGGTCGCGCGTTCGTAGGCGAAGGTTGACATTGGGCCGTGGCCGGGCACGAATGACGTCTCACCGCCTAGCGGCCACAGCCGTGTTGTGATCGCGTTGATCAAGTCTCCGTGATTGCCTTGCGGGAAATCAGTGCGCCCAATCGATCCTTTGAATAATACATCGCCAACAATCGCGAGTTGGGAGGGCGCGTGGTGGAACACAACGTGGCCCGGCGTGTGGCCGGGGCAGTGGATGACATCAAGAGTGAGATTGCCAACGGTGACGGTATCGCCGTGAACGAGCCAACGGTCAGGCTCAAACGTCTCCGCATGCATCCCGTATTTTGCGCCGTCCTCGCCCAATTGCGCGATCCAGAACCGGTCTCCCTCATGCGGCCCTTCGATCGGAACGCCGAGTTCGGCGGCAAACATCCCCGATTGGCCGCAATGATCAAGGTGGCCGTGAGTGAGCAAAATCTTTTCAACGGTCACCCCGTGCTGGAGCGCAGCGTTCCGCAATTTATCCAAATCGCCGCCTGGATCGGTGAATGCGCCCTTCATCGTCTGCGTGCACCAAATCAGGCAGCAGTTTTGCTGCAAGGGAGTAACGGGTATAATCGTGGCTTTCATCGGGGGATTTGTCATGCAATTGCCATGGCAAGCCGTGATGCCAGTGGCAAGGGGCGGATGCTAAAAAGCCCCCTTTGCCGCTCACTTCCCCAACAAAGTCTTCTCCCAAAATAGCAAATTCGCCCAGAATTGATAATCCTGATTTTCTTTCTTGGCAAAGCCGTGGCCTTCATTTTGCCCGAGCAAATGCCAAGCGATGCCGCCTTTTGCGCGGATCGCCTTGATGATTTGATCGGCTTCTGATGAGGGAACGCGGGGATCATTGCCGCCGGTCACCACCATCATCGGCTTCACAATCTCACCCACACGTGTAAGCGGCGAAATTTTGAGCAATTGTGCGCGCTGCTTGGGATCACGCTCATCGCCATATTCAACACGGCGGAGATCGCGGCGGTAACTTTGCGTATTTTCTAGGAAGGTCACGAAGTTTGAAATCGCGACGACGCAGTTAGTGCTCGTCAGTTTCGCGTTAAACTGCACAGCGGCGGCATAGCACATGTAACCGCCATATGATCCGCCCGTCAGCGCAATTCGCGCAGGGTCGATAGCGCCATCTTTGGCCAGCATATCGATGAAGGCACCCATATCCTTGACCGAATCTTCGCGCTTGAACGGCCCATTATCAAGGCTCACAAAGTTTTTGCCATAGCCCGTTGACCCGCGCACATTGGGATAGAAAATCGCAATTCCCAGCTCGTTGAGCAGGTAATTATTCCGCCCTTGAAAGCCCGGCTGGCTCTGGCCTTCTGGCCCGCCGTGGACATTGATGATGAGTGGCCGTTTACCGGGGAACTTCGCGGCGTCAGGCCGGTAAAGAAAGCCTGACACCTTCAATCCATCAAAGCTTTTGATCTCAACGAGCGCAGGCTCAACATTACGCGTAACATCAAGCCCGCCGGTTTCACTCTCAGTCCAACGGGTCAGCGCGAGCGTCTTGGGATTGAGGCTATACGCGTCTGCTGCACTGCGCGCTGAGGTAAAAGTAATCCCAATATCGCCCCATTCGGCAATTTTTAGGCCGCCAACAACGCCCGCAGGAAGGCTGTTTGCAATACGCACCGTGCCGCGCAGGGGATCAAGCAATTTGACGCGGCTTATCCCGGCTTCATTGGTGACGTAGGCGATGAAACTGCCATCGGGAGAGATGTCGAACGTCTCAACATCCCATGCTTCTTTGGTCGCTTTTGACGTGAACGCTCCGGTTTTCACGTCAAGCGTACCAAGCCGCTGGAAATCTGATCCTTCATCAGACGTCACCCACAAAGTGCCATCGGGCGCGAAATCGCTTTGCCCATAAGCCACATTTTTTGAATGATCGCCAATCGGTGTCATCTTCCCGCTCGCTAAATCAAGCTGCCACAAATTAGATTTAGTGACTGAGAGATATTCACCAACGATCGCCGTTTTCTTATCAGGCGAAAATGCGGCAATCGCCCAGCCACCGCCCTTCACCTGCGCGACCATCCGATTGGTTGAGGGGTCTCGCGGGTTCATCACATAAAGGTCATTATCTGTGCCATTGCGGCGTGTTGAGCTATACCCGATAAGTTCACCGTCTTGGCTCCAGCCATTCAGGCTGTTGCGGCTCTTGCCATCAGTGAGCAAACTGATCGCACCATTTTTGAGCGTGTAAATCTGATAAAATTCGCCGCCGCCGATATCCTTTTGCACGACCAGCACATCACCGCGCTTTGGTGCCCAGCTTCCGCCGCTTACCGGTTCGGCTTCAAAACTGATCTGCTTGCGCGCCATCAGCGGCCCAGCAACGCGGTGAAGTTGGGCTGTATTGGCAAAGCGCGTGGCAATCAGCATCGATTTATCTTTAGGATGCCAACCAGAAAAACTAGCCGTGCGGAACTCCATATAGGGTCTTGTTTTGGCGGCTAACGCCTCGGGAACAGCAGGAATGCCGTCAGCAATCAGCGCAGCTGGTTTTTCGACATCGGCCAGTGCTGCCGTGGAAACGCTCAACAAGCTCGCGGCTAAGATTAGTGAAATTCGCATGATGGACTCCGTATCTGGACAGCCTTTGATCATGCCTTGACAAGCTTAGGCTGGCAAGCGGCGCTTCATACTGCCAATAGGGGTATCATGACGTCGCGATTGCCCTCCACGCCCTTTGTATTGCTCGATGATGCGCGCGCGACCGGAGCCTCGCCAGCGCGACTTTACAGCAATCCGGTTTCGATCATCAGCGCTGATGCCACATGTGACGTGGCAAATGCACTTGATCAAGTCGCTAACGCGACGCAGGCTGGTCAGCACGTTGCGGGTTTCATTGCTTATGAGGCGGGGCACGCGCTTGAGCCAAAACTTGGCGCTGGGCAGAGGCAGGGTGATACGCCCTTATTGTGGTTTGGCGTCTTTGATCGATTTGAGAAAATTGCCGCGCAGGATGTAATGGGGCGTTTTCCAGACGCGGCGGGTGCTTATGCCTCAGCTCCTGTGCCAGCGCGCAGCGTGAGCGATTATGAAGCGGCCTTCACGCGCATCCAAAATTATATCCACGCTGGTGACCTTTATCAGGCAAATCTGACATTGCCCTTCACAGTGCCCTTCGCGGGCCATCCTTTAGCGCTCTATGCGGGCCTTAGGGAACGTGCGAAGGCGGGCTATGGCGGAATAGTCTGGACGGGGGCGCAGTGGCTCCTGTCGCTCTCGCCAGAGCTTTTCTTCGCTGTGCGCGGGGGCAAGATTACGACCAAGCCAATGAAGGGCACCGCCGCGCGCGGGCCAGATGACGCGGCGATCATCGAAGAATTGCGTTCTGATCCCAAACAACGTGCTGAAAATCTGATGATTGTTGATTTGCTCCGCAATGATCTGTCGCGTGTCGCGGCACCGGGCAGTGTTGAAACGCCGCAGCTTTTCCATGTCGAAACCTATCCAACCGTCCATCAAATGACATCAACCGTGATGGCGACACTGCATGAGGGGCTGAACGCTGTTGACGTAATTAAAGCCATCTTCCCGTGCGGCTCAATCACGGGCGCGCCCAAAATTCGTGCGATGGAGGTGATTGCTGAAATCGAACCAAGCCCGCGCGGGGTTTATACCGGATCAATCGGGCGGATTGATGCTAACGGCGATGCTGCTTTCAATGTGGCGATCCGCACGCTCCATATCGCGCAGGCAAGCACACACGCGACGCTAGGGCTAGGCGGCGGGATTGTCGCTGATAGTGAGTGCGCGGCGGAATGGGCTGAGGTGCGGGCGAAGGGTAAATTTGTTGAAGACCCCCGCATCTTTGATTTGATCGAAACGATGCGCTTTGATCCGGCAAGCGGGATTGTCTTGCTTGACCGTCATATCGCGCGGATCGGGAATAGTGCAGCGGCGCTTGGGTTCGCGTTTGATCGCCACGCCGCGCGCAACGAATTGCAAGCAGCCACGTTTCGGATTCAACTACCGCGCCGAGTTCGGCTGATGCTCGCCAAAAGTGGGCGGATTGCGGTTGAAATTAGTGCGCTACCGGTGGCGCCATCGGAACCGATTACGCTTCCCTTGGTTAAGCTTGATGTGGACACACGCGACTTCCGCTTTGCCCACAAGACCAGCGACCGCACCTTCTACAATGCGGCGCGCGGCGATGCTTTTGAAGTTGTTCTGCACAATGATGAGGGGTTCATCACCGAAGGCAGCTTCACTAACATCTTTGTCAAACGAGATGGAATATTGCTCACACCGCGGCTTGCACAGGGGCTGTTGCCCGGTGTGTTGCGCGCTGAGCTGATTGAGCGTGAAATGGCGATTGAGGCTGATTTGCGCGCTGAAGACCTCGCCGGTGGCTTCTTCATCGGCAATGCCTGCCGTGGCTTACTCGCGGCGAAGCTTGCCGAGGAAGTAAATGGGGATGCCCGCGAGCAATAGCAGCAAGCCATAAAATACCGCTTCACCGCCTGCGCCGATCATCGTCCAAATCGAGAATATGAGCCCTGATGCGATAAAGACTATTAACCGTTTTGTGATCGGCAATTGGCGTTTGATTAGAAGCGATGCCGCCGCCAATGCGCAGATGAAATAGACGAAAAGCACAATTGCCGTCGTCATCAAAATGAGGAACTGAAACAGGTCAGCCATTGATTTTGCATAGTTGAGCAGCACGACACAGCTGAGCAAACCACTTGATACCAGATGCGAGACATAGGGTGTCCCGCGCGACGATAACTTTCCCAAACCAGCTGGGAACAGGCCATCCCGCGCGAGTGCAAGCGGCATTTCTGCTTGCACCATCACCCAGCCATTAAGCGCGCCAAGCGCTGAAATTGCGCCGAATCCAGCCAGCGCAAGGCCCGCATCACTCCCCACATAAAAGGCGACAAAATCGGCAAATGGGGCTGCCGACTTTGCGATAACGTCGGCGGGCATCATCAGCACGATTGCTGAACAGACAAAGAGATAAATCAGCCCCGCTGCGCCCGCACCGAGCATCGTCGCGCGCGGGATATTTTTCTCAGGATTGCGGACGTTGCCTGCGGGCACAGTCGCGGTTTCGATCCCGAGCATTGCCCAGAGCGTGAGCGTGCCCGCCGTGGTGATGCCGCCGACAGAAATCGCAGCACTGTCAAACGGGGTGACCGCAGCAACGCCGTCACGCGTCAAAATGTAAGCGGCGAGGCCAATGACAGCGATTAGGGGAACAAGCTTGAGCACCACCGAAACGACTTGGACGCGCCCTGATAGGCCAGCGCCGCTTATGTTGATCAGCGTGAAGACCCAGATGAGCGCGATTGAAACCAGCCCCGATATGCCCGGTGCGCCGATCATGGGAAACAATCGGCTGAGATAACTTACCGCAGCAGTGGCAATCGCTGCGTTGCCAACCACAATCGACATCCAATAGGCCCAGGCGACTGCAAAGGCGGGTACCGCGCCAAAAGCCAAGCGTGTGTAAGCATATGGCCCACCGGCTTGGGGATAGGCTTTGGCGAGTGACGCGAACACTGCCGCCATCGAAAGCGCGCCCGCAATTGTCAGCACCCAACCAAAAACTGAGTTCCACCCCAGCGGCGCGAGGCTTACGGGGAGGAGAAACACCCCCGATCCAATCATCGATCCCATGACGAGCGCAAGCGCCATCCAGAAACCCATAGCACGTGGCGGCGAGCTATCGCGCACTTCCTGTGTTTTCATATTGTTTACCCCCACAAAATCAATCATTTGGCTTTGGATATTTTCGCATCAGCAATGGATATATCTCGCACGTAAAATTGCCAATCTTTCGAACTTGTTAACCATCTCGTGTCACAAGGGAGCGGGTAAAACTAAGGCAAGATATGTCGCGCATAATGTCACTAACGAAAAAGGTAAAATCCCGCCCGGGCCTCAGTATATTGCTGTGGGGCACGTTGGTCGCAGCTTTATGCGGGATCAGCGGGTTTAGCGAGCCGATGGATATTCTGCTTCGCGCCGCGCGTGGGAAGATAATCAACCATCAGCCAAGCGGTAAAGTCGTTATCGTTGAAGTTGACGATAAACATATCACTGGCGGTGATAGTGACGAGAAATCGAAACTTTATCACGCTCAGCTGATCACCAAGCTCGCCGCCAAGGGAGCTAAACGCATTATCGTCAGCATGGATGCGTCTCGCTACAATGGTTCGCCGGGTGATCGGGCGTTGATCGCTGCGCTGCAAAAATCGAAAACCATTTTTAGTGTCTTGCCAATTGAGAATGCTGCTACCAGGGAATTGACGATCGTGAAGCCCGCAGATCAATTTTTGAGGCATGCGGATCTTTCGGTGAATAAACTTAATTATAATGAACTATATTATTTCGCGCGCATTCCCTATCAATTAAATATTAGTAATGAGAGTTACCTGTCGATTGCTACGATCGCCGCAAATTTTACAGCTGTCAATAATCAACAATTGGAGTTTGATACAAGTATTGTCGCTCGGAATATACCATCAATAAATAGCGCAAATATTTTCAACATGAGTCAATTGGTGGAGGGGAAATATATTATTGTTGATGAAATTAGGAATATTGATCCAATTAACTATCAAATAGTAAACAATCGAAATTCGAGTTTAGGTCGAACAATTGCACTGATCGTTGAAACAGCGCTGCAAAAAGAAACGTTAAGTGTATCGTGGTATCTAGTCATTGCTATATCATTGATGCTTTGTGTTATTTTTACATTTGCGAAGCCGTTTTTTCCAACAAATTTTCTATATTTTGCGATTTTTCTAGCACTCGCCATTCCGATTTGGCTAGATGATAATCTCATTTTCACCGAAACAGCCCCTGCACTCATATTATTGATATGGACAGCAGTTGGGCATAGTTGGATGGCATTCAATCTGAAACGAAGCCGTATCAATTCAAGCACGGGTTTCCCCAATCTGAACGCACTTCGCGATCTGATATTACCTGTCAACACCTGCCTTGTCGTTACTCGTATCCAAAATTTCGCTGAGATTTGCGCGATCCTTCCCTCTGAGAAACAAGATGCGCTTGCAGTTCAAATCGTCCAGCGGCTTTCGCTTGGCGCTGATGGCGCTGAGATTTATCAAGGCGATGACGGTGTGTTTGCATGGGTGATGAGCGATGATCGGCAAACGCCCGTCCATGATACGCTTGAGGGGCTACACGCTTTGTTTGGCAGCCCGGTACAAATTGATTCACACCGGCTTGACCTTTCACTCACCTTCGGGATCGATAAGACGAGTGACCGATCAGTCTCTAACCGATTTGGTAGCGCATTGGTGGCCGCCAAAGAAGCTGCTGACGCGCATATCCGCTGGAAAGAATATGATGTTGTCGCGCTTGATACTGCAGAATGGAAATTGTCTTTGGTCGGGGAGCTTGATGAGGCCATCGACAAGGGGCAGATTTGGGTAGCTTATCAGCCAAAGATAGACGTTTTAACGGGTGCTATCAATGGCGCCGAAGCCTTAGTGCGCTGGTCACACCCCGTGCGCGGTGAGGTTGGCCCCGTCGATTTTGTGATGGCCGCCGAAGCGCAAAACCGGGTCGGCAAGCTCACTAATTTTGTGCTTGATGAGGCGCTCGGCATTGCGGCGAAAGTCAGGCAGACGAACCCAGACTTTACAATGGCTGTCAATTTGTCAGGGCGATTGCTTGATGCGCCGAACATGATTGAGGTGATTGAAACATCGCTCGCGCGGCATGATTATCCTGCTGAAAAACTGACACTTGAAATCACCGAATCAGCCGCGATTGAAAGCAACGCCGTGACCAAAGCCTTCATGGCCACTTTGCGCCAAATTGGCGTAAAAATTTCAATTGATGATTATGGCACTGGGTTTTCAACGCTTGATTATATCACGTCAATCCCCGCGAGCGAAATCAAGATTGACAGGCGCTTCGTCTCCCAAATGCAAACGAGCCAGAGCGACCGTGTTGTTGTCAATTCGACGATCCAGCTCGCGCACCAACTCGGCCGATTGGCAGTCGCCGAAGGTGTCGAGGACGCAGACACATTGGCGTCGCTCGAGTCGATGGGATGCGATGTGGCACAGGGATATTTCATTTCAAAGCCGCTAACGCATGAAGCGCTTTTCAGCTTGCTTGCTGAACAGATGAAGACCGATGACAGATTAGCAGGATAACGCTCATCCTGCATTTGGTGGTGTCGAGTGGTTAGAATCTAACGGATGGTTCCGCTTCTCAAGCCCCTCCCCTTCAGGGGAGGGGGAGCGGTGGGGAGTGTCAACCTGTTCCATATTCGGCGCACGCGAACCCAACTGGGAACCTCCATCAACCGTCATTGCGAGGAGCCAAAGGCGACGCGGCAATCCAGAAAGTCTCACATTTTCGCCATCTTCTGGATTGCTTCGCTACGCTCGCAATGACGAAGTGGAGGTTGATGGAGGTGCCCAACTTGCAACCCCTACCCCAACCCCTCTCCTGAAGGGGAGGGGCTAAAGGAGGACTCATACCAACTTGCATTGATGTGAACCCATTTCGTCTTTGCGAGCGCAAGCGAAGCAATCCAGCTTTTTGAGCCATTCTGGATTGCTTCGCTTGCGCTCGCAAAGTCGAAATGGGTTCACATCAATGCAAGTTGGAATAAGGTCATTAGGGCGGGATGAGGATTAGTTGAATCGTTCCCCTGCGGAGGCAGGGGTCCAGACCTTAACAAAGACTCTTTTTGTCTGGGACTGGACCCCTGCCTAAGCAGGGGAACACATCTGCTCTACCTAAACTCATCATGCTCTAGAGCGTGCCGCCTTAAATATGAATCGTCTTTGCGAGGAGCCCTTCGACTGGCTGGCAAGCCAGCCGCTCTGGACAGGCTGGGGCATATGCCCCAGCGACGCGGCAATCCACTCGCGGCACCA
>JAYUAU010000047.1:0-10217 GCA_043741135.1 Sphingomonadales bacterium
ACCGACTCGCTGGGTGCCGGCCTGACCAAGCAGATCGCCGTCTCGAAAGAGCCGGGCGACATTGGCGATCAATACAACAGCTTCCTCGATTGCGAGGAAATCGATCCGGCAACGGCCCGCAATGGCGACGTCATCATCAACCGTGACGGCAAGATGATGCGCCCCAAGCGTCTGCCAAGTAATTTGTTCCAATTCCGCGCTGGAACCGGCGAAGATCGCTGCGTTCTCGATAGCATCACCAGCCTTGAAAACGGCGCTGATCTGCTGTGGATTGAAACTGAAAAGCCCCATGTTGAGCAGATTGCAGGCATGATGGACCGCATTCGCGCAGTGCATCCCACCGCAAAGCTCGTTTACAATAACTCGCCGTCGTTCAACTGGACGCTCAATTTCCGCCAGCAAGTTTATGATGCGATGGTCGCAGAGGGCCTCGACGTATCAGCCTATGACCGCGCCGCGCTGATGAGCGTTGATTATGATGGCACTGAACTTGGTGAAGCCGCCGACAAGCGCATCCGCACCTTCCAAGCCGACGGAGCCAAACGCGCTGGCATTTTCCATCACTTGATCACGCTCCCAACCTATCACACTGCCGCACTTTCGACCGATAATCTCGCGAAGGAATATTTCGGCGCGGCGGGGATGCTCGGCTATGTATTGGGTGTCCAGCGCCAAGAAATCCGCCAAGGCATTGCGTGTGTTCGCCACCAGAATATGAGCGGATCAGACATTGGCGATGATCATAAGGAATATTTTGCAGGCGAGGCCGCACTAAAGGCGGGCGGCGCGCATAATACGATGAACCAGTTCGGATAAGTCATACGATTTTCCTGGGGAGGAAAAAAGGCACCCGCCGGTGAGCAATCACCGGCGGGTGTTATTGTTTGGGGGTCGGGCAAATCGCGCTTGACCTCGCCTGTGCAATCGCGTCCAAGGGCACAATAATCGATAGGGGAGCGCAGATATGGCCAAAAGGCTAACATTCTACATCATGATTGGGCTTGTGCTCGGCATCATCGTTGGTGCGATCATGCACGCGCAGTTAGCGCCTGAAACGATTACCGATGCTAACAAATTCTTCAAAATGATCACTGATATCTTCCTGCGAATGATCAAGATGATCGTGGCCCCGCTGGTGTTTGCGACGCTTGTCGCGGGGATCGTCCATATGGGTGATTCGGCCTCGCTGGGGCGGGTTGGCGCAAAAACGATTATCTGGTTCCTCGGCGCAACACTCGTCTCGCTTACGCTTGGGATGCTGTTGGTTAACGTGCTTCAACCCGGGATCGGCTCTGGGCTTGATATCGCAAGCGCAACAGGCCCTTCAGGCGTTGAGATCGTTAAAAAGAGCATTTGGGAAACGATAACCGAAATGTTTCCGCGCTCAATTTTTGAGGCGATGGCGAATACGACGATGCTTCAAATTGTGATCTTCTCTGTCTTCTTCGGGGTCGCGCTCGCCAGCGTGGGGGAGAAAGGCGCGCCGATCGTTAAAGGCATTGATGCGCTCGTTGACGTCATGCTCGTCGTCACAAATTATGTGATGCTGGTATCGCCAATCGCGGTGTTCGCAGCGATGGCCAATGTCATCGCCAAGAGCGGGCTTGGTGTCCTTTTCACCTTCGCCAAATATATCGGCAGTTTTTACCTTGGGCTTGGCGTGCTCTGGGCAGTGCTAATTTTTGCGGGCTTCATCGTGATCGGCCCGCGAATTGGTGAGCTAATCCGTCTGATCCGCGATCCAATCCTGCTCGCTTTCTCAACCGCATCATCCGAGGCAGCGTATCCGCGTACGCTCGAAGCGCTTGATAAGTTTGGCGTGCCCAATCGCATTTCGAGCTTCGTGCTGCCGCTGGGATATTCATTCAACCTTGATGGTTCAATGATGTATATGACGTTTGCGTCACTGTTCATCGCCCAGGTTGCTGGGATCAATCTAAGCTTATGGGAGCAAGGCGCAATGCTCCTCACGCTGATGATCACATCAAAAGGCATGGCCGCCGTGCCGCGCGCATCGCTTGTCGTGATTGCGGGAACGATGGCACAGTTTCACTTGCCTGAGGCAGGGCTGGTGCTGATCCTTGCGGTTGACCAATTCCTCGATATGGGCCGCACGGGCACTAATGTCGTTGGCAATGCGGTGGCAACCGCAGTGGTCGCGAAATGGGAAGGGCAGCTTGACGCGCCTGCCAAATAAAGGAAGTATAGCGCTGAGTAACAGGGAGCATGTAAATGGGTATTGGTGGGCCGGATAAAACAGCCGTTGAATTTGATGGAGATTGGAAGGCCTTTATCCCAATCGCGCTGACCAATACGTTTCTCAATATTATAACGCTTGGCATCTACCGTTTCTGGGCGACGACGCGCGAACGTAAATTTTTCTGGGGCCATACCCGCGTCATCGATGATCAGCTTGAATGGACGGGCAAAGGCATCGAATTGTTTCTAGGGTTTCTGGTGGCGCTTGTGCTGCTCGGGTTGCCACTGCTCATCCTCAATCTCGTCGCGCAAGGCGCTATATTGCAAGGCGCGCCGTTCATAGCGGGGGCGCTCGGCTTTGGCATTTACATCCTGCTGCTCGCCATCGTCGGGCTCGCAGTTTTTCGCGGACTTCGTTACCGATTGAGCCGCACATCATGGCACGGCATCCACGGCGGCACTGATAACCCAGGCTTTGCGTACAGCCTGAGCTATTTTTGGAAGACGCTTGCAGGGATATTCTCACTTGGCCTGCTGATCCCATGGGCATCGACGACGCTATGGAAAGAGCGGTGGGAGCAGATGAGCTTTGGCCCGCATAGCTTCGTATCAAACCCCAGCTGGCGCGTGATGATGAAGCGCTTTCTGATTTGTTTTTTGCTGCCCATTGGGATTGTTGCCACACTGGCCTTATTGGCCTTTATATCATCTCGGTCAGGTCAAGATGCGACGTCGATAGGTGTTGTGGCCGCTATCGGGATAATCCTTCTCTACATCACTCTGCCAATGTTGGCTTTAGTCTATTATGCCGCTTACACCCGCGAAGTCGTCAGCAGCCTTTCGCTCTCTCAGCTAGAATTTGAATTTACCGCGCGGTCGCTTGATTGGTTGTTGTTGTTTCTGGGCAATCTCGGGCTCTCGATCCTCGCTTTCTTTGTCGGCTTGATTGCGGCGATGGTCTTTGGCGGGCTTGGCAGCTTGGGTGCCCTAGCAACTGGCGGGGCGGAGGCACTGCAAGCAGGATTGGTCGCGCCTGCTGCGGTATTATTGATGGCCATCAGCTTCATCATTCCGCTCTTGCTCGTATCCCCCTTCGTGCGGCTACGGACATGGGCATTTTTTATCCGCCATTTTGAAATCGGCGGTGAGATCAATCTTGACGAATTGACGCAGTCGACAACGGCTGAGCTTAAGCAAGGCGAGGGCTTGCTCGACGCATTTGATATGGGGGCGATTTAAGCCTTATGGTTGCGGTCTGGCATTTTGACGGCGTGTCGGGGGTTCGCAAAACCGGCGCGCTGATGGCTGAGGATGATGGCTTTCGTTTGCAGTTCGGTGATGTCGTGTCTGAACCCTATGACTGGCATGATCTTATGTTTCGCGGGCAGCGCGGCGAAGCGCAGGTTTACGGCCTATCAGGTCGGCGCGGCTGGCAGATCGGGATTGAGGGCTATGTCGAACCCGAAGTCGCGCGCCATTTGCCGAGTGCTGAAAAATATGGCCGCCTCGTGGATCGACTTGGTCTGGTGCGCGCAACGTTTGTGGGCGTCGCAATCTCCGCGCTGGCCATTTTCCTTGTTGTGCGATCACCCGAAATCATCGCGCCGCTTGTTCCCGCGTCATGGGAACATAGCTTAGGCGATGCAATGGTTGGTGATTTTGGCGGACGCTTTTGCAAAGGCGTGGGCGGTCAAGACGCACTCAATAAACTCGTCAAACGGATTGACCCCAAGAGCAGTGATCTGAAAGTCCATATCGCCAATATCAATATGGTGAACGCGGTAGCGCTGCCCGGTAACCACATCATCATTTTTCGCGGGCTGCTCCAGCAGGCGAAGTCCCCCGATGAGGTTGCGGGCGTGATCGGCCATGAGATCGGTCATGTGCGGAACCGTGATGTGATGCAGGCGCTGCTCCGGCAAATGGGCTTCTCGATTGTGCTCGGCGGGGTCGGTGATGCGGGTGGCTATGCCAATGCACTTGTTTCGATGACCTATTCTCGCGAGGCCGAAAGCAAGGCCGATCAACATTCAATCAGCGCACTCAAAAAGGCAGGAATTTCGCCTGCGGATACCGCAGGCTTTTTCGCAAAACTGGCAGAGGCGGAAGGCAAATTGGGCGATGCGGGGCCGTTGCTTGGCTATATTTCAAGCCATCCGCAATCAGCGTTGCGGCAAAAGGCGTTTGCTGGCAGCGCGATCAAGGATGCGCCCTACACGCCCGCGATTTCAGCAACTGAGTGGCGTGCACTCACTGACTCATGCAAGAATGATCCCAATGTAAAGACGAGTGGCTTCGATTTTTTCTAGCGGGCTGCCCTTGCGTGCACTGATGATCGGCGGCACGGCGTAAGGTGATAGTCAGATATAAGGGCCTATATGTTCCGCAAACTTTTCCTCGATCATCCCGCCCAAGTGGGTGAAACCTATGCGCAGCATTTTATTGTCGCATCGAGTTTTGGTTTGATCATGTTGTGGGGCGGGCTTGGCGCGCTGGTGCATGCCTTCTTGCCCGCTTTCTGCAAGACGACGGGGAGCACAACGATCAACCGGCTTCATGCGCGGATTGTGAAAGCGCGCGGCGAAGCCCGCGATGCGCGGACGATTGAATGGATCATCTAGCGCCGCCGCATTGGCTGACCCGCGCTGACGGGGTTCGCCTTGCCTTTGTGCGTCAGCCCGGCAAAGGGCCAACGCTTGTTTTCCTGCCCGGCTATATGTCCGATATGCAGGGGAGCAAAGCGCTCGCTCTTGAAGCCTGGGCGATGCGCAATGGCCGTGCGATGCTCCGGATCGATTATTCAGGCTGCGGGACAAGCGACGGCGCATTTGAGGATGGCACCATCGACGTGTGGCGCGATGACGTTCTGCTGATCATCGATCTGCTCATTCGCGGGCCGGTCGTGCTCGTGGGATCATCGATGGGCGGCTGGCTCGCACTCCTCGTTGCGCGCGCCTTGCCAAGCCAAGTTGTCGGTATGATCGGCATTGCGAGCGCGCCCGATTTCACTGACTGGGGATTTAGCGACGAGGAAAAGGGCCGCATTGCCAAATATGGCCGGCTTGAGCGCCAATCTGAATATGGCCCTGAACCCATGATCACAACGCGCGGATTTTGGGAATCGGGGCGGGCGAACCGCCTATTGCAGAACGAAATTGCGATTGATTGCCCCGTTCGCCTAATTCACGGTCAGGCTGACCCCGATGTGCCGTGGCAGATCAGCCTTGATATCGCGGCAAAGCTCCGTTCAGACAATGTGCAGGCGCTGCTCATCAAAGACGGTGATCACAGGCTTTCGCGCGCCCACGATGTTGCACTTTTGATCGGCGTGGTTGAGGCTTTGTTGGAGATTATATGATTTCGCTCGTCTTGCTTGCTGCCGCCGCTGTGACGCCGCTCGAACCGCGCTTTGCCGAATGCACCGCGTTAATTGAAGCTGACCCTGAGCGTGCGATTGAATTCGCAGCCAAGTGGCGGCTCGAAAATGGCGGCATATCGGCGCGGCAATGCCTTGGCCTTGCTTATGCTGCGCAAGGACGTTGGGCGGTCGCCGCCACCGTTTTTGAACAAGCTGCACAAGATGGTGAAAAAGCAGGTGACGCGCGCACGCCGCGATTATGGGTGCAGGCGGGCAATGCCGCGCTCGCCGCTGGTAACGCGATCAAGGCGCGCGCGCTGCTTGACGCGGGCATTTCAGGCGGCGCACTCAGCGGAGATCAAGCGGGTGAGGCGCATCTTGACCGGGCACGCGCGCTCGCGGCGCTCGCTGATAATAAGGGCGCGCGTGCTGACCTTGATAAAGCGCTAAAGCTCGTTCCCGCTGACCCGCTGGCAT
This sequence comes from Sphingomonadales bacterium, assembly GCA_043741135.1. Classification (GTDB taxonomy): domain Bacteria; phylum Pseudomonadota; class Alphaproteobacteria; order Sphingomonadales; family Sphingomonadaceae; genus Aquisediminimonas. The sequence continues at coordinate 6,035 of JAYUAU010000047.1, forward strand.
GGCTGCTGTCAGCAACGCTCGCGCGGCGCAGTGGTGATTTGGCGCGTGCAGGTGCAGATATCAGCGAAGCCGCCAAACGATCACCCGATGATGCATCGGTCGCGCTTGAGGCGGGTAATATTGCGATCCTCTCAGGATCAGACGCAGCAGCAAAGGCGGCGTGGGAGGCCGCTGTCAAACTGTCTCCCGCGAGTGAGGCAGGCAAAGCGGCGGCAGCGTCACTATTACAATTGAGGTAAATTTTTTCGTCTTTGCGAGAAGCGATAGCGACGCGGCAATCCACTCGCTGCACGATTGTATGGATTGCGTCGCTTCGCTCGCAAAGACGATTAAACAGATGTTCTCACGTCACAAAACCAGCTAACGCTCGCAACATGAAATATCTCCACACCATGATCCGCGTCAGCGACCCTGCCGCGACGATTGCGTTCTTTGCGTTGATCGGGCTGAACGAAATCAACCGCTATGACAGTGAGGCGGGGCGGTTCACACTCATTTTCCTCGCAGCGCCCGGCGATGAAAGTGCGCAAGTTGAACTCACGCATAATTGGGATGAAAGCGGCTATAGCGAAGGGCGCAACTTTGGCCATCTCGCTTACCGTGTCGATAATATCTACGACACCTGCCAGCGATTGATCGACGGCGGCGTTACAATCAACCGCCCGCCGCGTGATGGCCATATGGCGTTTGTCCGATCACCCGATAATATCTCAATCGAGCTGCTTCAGGATGGCCATTTGCCGCCGCAAGAACCGTGGGCGTCAATGCCGAACTTAGGACATTGGTAGGATGAGTATCGAGGTTATCTGCATCCCCGTGCTCAGCGATAATTATATCTGGCTGGTGCGCGAAAATTCGAGCGGAGAGGTGATGGTGGTTGATCCCGCGCTTGCCTCCCCCGTTTTGGCCAAAGCTGACGAATTGGGCTGGAAAATCACGCAGATTTGGAACACGCATTGGCACCCCGATCATACCGGGGGGAATGCCGAGATTAAGTCGGCAACGGGCTGTATTATTTCGGGGCCAGCCGCGGAGGCTGATCGCATTCCCACACTCGATGTGTTGGTGAAGGGCGGTGAGCGTGTTAGCTTTGGCACCACGTCCGCGCTCGTCATCGATGTGCCCGCACACACCGCCGGGCATATCGCGTTTCATTTTGATGGTGAGGGCATCGTCTTTGTTGGCGATACGCTGTTTGCACTCGGCTGTGGGCGGCTGTTTGAAGGAAGCCCTGCGCAAATGTTTGCCAATATGGCGCGGCTTAGTGAATTGCCGGACTCTACGCACGTCTATTGCGCGCACGAATATACGCTGAGCAATGGTCGCTATGCTGTGGTTGCTGAGCCTGAGAATGAGGCGCTTGCGGCGCGGATGATCGATATTATCGCAATGCGTGAACGCGGTGAAGCAACGGTACCAACCACAATCGGGCTTGAACGCGCGACCAATCCTTTCATGCGCGCAAGCTCAGTTGAGATATTGGCAGAACGTCGTGCGGCAAAAGATGTGTTTCGCTAAAGCATTGCAAGATAAATCCACACCCTTCGTCTTTGCGAGCCCTTCGACTGCCTTGCAGGCGCTGAGGATAAACTTCCGCGAAAGCGGAAGCGCGGCAATCCAAACTACCGTAGCGCGAGTGGATTGCCGCGCTTCGCTCGCAAAGACGATTCATATTTTAGGCGGCGTGCTCGCATAAATCTGCTACATAGCGATCAAGGGGGCATGGTCGAAAGGATGATGTCAATGAGAACCATTTGTCTACTGAGCGCGGTGGCACTGATCTGCGGTTGCGCGGCGACGACTGATTCACCTGCGGCCCAAGCGCGCGCGACGGCTTATTCGATTGAACTCGACAAAGCGCTCGGCGGCAAAGTCGCTGGCAAACCGCAAAGCTGTATCAATTTGCGCGATGCCTACAGCACGCAGCAAATTGGTGATCGAACAATTTTATACAAGTTCAGCCGCAAGCTAGTTTACCGCAATGATCCGCAAGGTGGCTGTTCAGGCCTTGGCCGTGATCGCGCGCTCGTCACGCGGCTTTATTCAAGCCAGCTTTGCCGCGGCGATCTCGTGACGCCCACTGATTTAACCACGGGATTTAGCGGGGGCGCGTGTCCGCTCGGTGATTTCGTGCCTTACCGGGTGGAGTGAGATCACTCCGCCAAAGTTAGCGCTTCAAACCGGCCCATATGATGATCAGCGGTGCCAAATTGGCCTTCTATCATCGTAGCGCGCTTGAAATAATGGCCGATTGAAAGCTCCTGCGTAATCCCAATGCCACCGTGCGTTTGGATCGCATTTTGGCCCACGAACTTTGCCCCGCGTGACACTTTGGCTTTGCACATTGAGACCGCCGCCTTGCGTTCGTTGGCTGGCAAATCGATTTTGAGCGTTGCCATTGTCGTCATGCTCACCGCTTGTTCAACTTCCATGAACATATCAACCATCCGGTGCTGGAGCACTTGGAAGCGCGCGATGGGCTGGCCGAACTGGTTACGCTGGCGCGTATAATCGAGCGTGCCCGTGTGAAGCTTACGCATCACGCCGCAGGCTTCGCCGCACACAGCAACGGTCGCTTCATCAACAATCCGTTCGATGATGGGGAGCGCAGCGCCTTCGTCGCCGAGCAATGCGTCAGCGCCAATCGCGACATTTTCGAAGTAAACTTCGGATGCCATATAACCGTCTACGCAAGGATAGTCGCGGCGGACAATGCCGGGCAATTTGGCATCAATGAGGAAAAGCGAAATGCCCTCTGCCTCACGGTGGCTGCCGCCGGTGCGTGCGGTAACGAGCAAATGCGTTGCCCAGGGCGCGGCGTAAACGACTGATTTGTGCCCGTTCAGCACATAGCCAGCGCCGTCCTTCTTGGCAGAAACGCGGACATTGGCGAGGTCATAGCGGCCTTGTGGTTCTGCGTAAGCAAAGGCGATAATTGCGCTGCCATCGATAATCTGCGGTATTACCGCGTCCGCAATCGCGCCGCCAACCGCCTTGAGTGCGCCGCCACCAATCACAACGGTTTGCAAGTATGGCTCAATCGCGATGCTTTCGCCAAACTGTTCCATCATGATCTGATTTTCAAGCGCACCGCCGCCCAGCCCGCCGTGATCTTCAGCAAATGGCGCACCAAGGATACCAAGCTCAGTCGCGAGCGCCTTCCAAATGCCGGGATCTCGCCCGCCTGAATGCGCCATCATCTTACCACGCTGATCAAAGCTATAGGTATCCGCCAGATAGCGCGCGAGCGTATCACGGAGCATTTCCTGCGTTTCGGTGTAATTAAAATCCATTATTTGTCTTTCGCTATTTCAAGTTTCCCGGCGAAGGCCGGGATCCAGACCCTCATAAGGCGAGTCCGTCTGGGCCCCGGCCTTCGCCGGGGAACGATGGTCGCTTAAAGCCCCAGCACCATCTTGGCGATGATATTGCGCTGAATCTCATTTGATCCGCCGTAAATCGTTGTCTTGCGAACATTGAAATATGTCGGCGCGGTGCGGTGCGCATAATCTGGCCCAATCGGATGCTGATTATCACCCTCCCCAAAACCGCGGAAATAAGGCGCGCCGTAATGGCCAACCGCTTCAAGCGCGAGTTCAGTCAGGCGCTGCTGAATTTCGGAGCCTTTTATTTTGAGCAAACTCGATTCAGGCCCGGGGCCCTTGCCTGCATTTTCACCCGCAAGGCTGCGAAGCTCAGTATATTCAAGCGCACAAAGATCGACTTCAAGTTCTGAAATCTTACGTTTGAAGAACGCGTTCGCGATCAGTGGCTTATCGCCGTCGAACTCACTGCGCGCAATTGCTTTGACCTTTTCAACGCCGCGTTTCGAAGCCGCCACACCTGCAATCCCCGTCCGTTCATGCGCGAGGAGGAATTTGGCGCAGGTCCAGCCTTTATTTTCTTCGTAAACGCGCTGCGATTGGGGCACACGCACATCCTCAAGCCACACTTCATTGACTTCATGTTCGCCGCCGAGTGTGATGATCGGACGGACAGTGATGCCGGGTGATTTCATGTCGATCAGAATGAAGCTGATGCCTTCCTGCGCTTTCACATCATTGTCTGTGCGCACGAGGAAGAAGCCCCAATCGGCATGCTGCGCCATCGTCGTCCACGTTTTTTGGCCGTTGACGATATAGTCGCTGCCATCGGCAACCGCTTTGGTGCGCAGTGAGGCAAG
>JAYUAU010000048.1:0-25091 GCA_043741135.1 Sphingomonadales bacterium
CGCCATCATGCGAAAGCTCGTCGTCATGGCAAATGCCCTGCTCAAAGCGAACCGATTGTGGAAGGAATCTATCGCTTGACCATCACGGATACTCTAAACCTCTGAAAATAAAGGACAACCCCCTTCGACTGCCTTGCAGGCGCTCATGACAGGCTTCGACAAGCTCAGGGCGAGCGGTTGGGAGAGATGAGTCAATCTCAATGAACCTTGGTATAACGCCGCCGCCACACGCGTGACCGCCAGAACGCACGGCCCTATTTCGCGAGTTCAACCTGTTCAAATTCAAGTTCAACCGGCGTTGCACGGCCGAAGATTGAGACGCTGACTTTGACGCGTGCTTTTTCGAAATCGATTTCTTCGACAACACCGTTGAAGCTTGCGAACGGCCCGTCGAGAACCTTGACCGTATCGCCGATTTCATAATCAACTTGGATACGCAGCTTAGGCGCGGCGGCGATTTCGGCTTTGGTGTTGAGGATGCGCGCGGCTTCGGCTTCTGAGATTGCCTGAGGTTTTCCCATCGATCCAAGGAAACCGGTTACCTTCGGCTGATTTTTGACGAGATGATAAACATCATCGTTCATGTGCAATTTGGCGAGCACATAGCCGGGGAAAAACTTCTTTTCCGATTGAATTTTCTTGCCACGTCGCACTTCGGTGACGGTTTCGGTCGGCACTTCGACAGAATCGACTAAAGCTTCAAGGCCGAGCCGCGTGGCATCGGACAAAATTTGATCGCGAACTTTGTTTTCAAAGCCCGAATAAGCGTGAATGATATACCAGCGTGACATGAGTTAGTTCTTAATCCTGAATATCAAACGAGGCTGAGCAGCGAACGCACCACCCAGCTGAAAAAATTGTCGAGCCCAAAAAAGAACAGGCCAAGCACTGTCGCCATGATGATCACCATGATGGTCGTCGTCACGGTTTCGCGGCTTGTGGGCCATACGACTCGCGCCGTTTCTGCCCGCACTTCGCGAATGAATTTACCTGGATTGATCTTCGCCAAAACCTATATTCCCATCACAATGCCGCCGCAGCGACACTGTTTCATCAACAGTGACCAGGTGGCGCACTTTTCTGTCTCACGACCGAAAAGCGATGCTCCCGCTTTCATCAAAGCAGCGCAATAATCCCACACTTGCAACTAAGCAAGCATGGCAGGAGCGGAGGGACTCGAACCCACGGCCCTCGGTTTTGGAGACCGATGCTCTACCAACTGAGCTACGCTCCTAAATACGCGGCTGACGCGGCCTTAACTGCCAGTGCGGATAAGCGCAAGTATCATGGTGGAGAGGCAATTGATTGACCCAACGCAGGCCATGCGCAATAGCATAGCAATGTCCGCCGGTTTCTCGATACCCTTCACCGCAACTCCGGCTGACATTGATGAGCTTGGCCATGTCAACAATGTGGTTTGGGTGCGCTGGATACAGGATGTGGCCACTGCGCATTGGCACGCCGTTGCGACCGCGCAGCAGAGCGCGGCGTTCTTCTGGGTGATCACGCGCCATGAGATTGATTATCTCGGGAATATTAGCGCTGGCGAAAGCGTCACTGCATCAACTTGGGTCAGCGATCCGCCGGTGGGGGCGCGGTTCAATCGTAATGTTGAATTTGTGGGTAATGATGGCAAAGTGAAGGTGAAAGCGAAAACGACATGGGCGCTCATTGACCGCGCGACGGGGCGGCTCCAGCGCGTCAGGCCTGATTTGATCGCCGCATTCTTAACGCGTGACGAGCGGTGAAACTGGGTCACGCAGTGCTGCCAATACCGCGCGGATCGCCATTTCGTCTGAAGGGAAACCCAAATGCCCACAGCTGACCTCAACCGCCACGTCGCGTTCGCTGTGCTCGCCGCGCGCTGAGGCAGGCGCGATCAAGCCGTCATTGCGAGACCAAATCGCTGTCGTGTGAACGGGCGGCTTTTCAGATAGGCATGCCGTGATTGGTGGCGCGTCGACAGCATGGCGCGCGACGAGTTCATAGACCCGCCAGGCATGGTTGGCACGCGGATTGCCTGAAAATGGGCTGCCAAGCGTGATCACTTTTTGAACACGGTGCGGCGCATATTTAGCATATTCGCGCGCCATCAGCCCGCCAAGGCTCCAGCCAACAAGCGTTACCGGCCCCGCAATATCTTTCTCAATCCGGTCAATCCGCGCGTCAATCCGCGCGAGCGTATCAGGCCGCACGCCAAAATTACGCCCTTGCCCCCAGCCATAGCTGGCATAGCCCGCCGCGCGGATTGTTCGCCGCAGCCGCACCATCGCGCTGTCTGAGGCAAAGAAGCCCGGAAGCACCATCACCGCGCGGCCATCGCCCTCGCTTTTCACGGGTAAGGCTGGCCCAAGGCGGCCACCGCGACGCCAATCTGAAAGCACGCGCACTTCGCTGAGCAAAAGCCCAATCGGTGGGGCTACTGCATCGGAAGGGAGGAACGTTGTAAACAAATTCACTCGATTCTTATGGAAACTAATAGGCGATTTGGGCGCGTCGGCATGAATGCGCCATGAAGCGGTGATGGACAGCGCGGCAAAACGCCGTAAACGGGCGCAATGCCCCCACAACAAACCACTCCTGATCAACCAGGCCCCGGCTTTGCCATCATGGCGCGATTTTTGCCCTATCTATGGCCAAAGGATCAGCCTGCGATGCGGCTGCGGATTGTAGCGGCTTTGTTCCTCGTGCTTGTCTCTAAGGGCGTTCAGATCAGCATGGGCTTTGTCTATGCCGCCGCGATTGATCGGATGCAGCCCGGGCTTGAAGCGGGTGTCAGCCTCGCGATTGCGCTCGTTGCGGCTTATGCGGGCGCGCGTTTTGGCGGCGTGCTCTTCGATAATCTGCGTAATTATGTGTTTGAACGCGTCGGACAGGATGCCACGCGGCGGCTCGCGGTCAATGTATTCTCACATCTGCACCAATTATCGATGCGCTTTCACTTGAGCCGGCGAACGGGCGCGGTCACCAAGGTGATCGAGCGCGGCACCAAGAGCATTGATACGATGCTTTACTTCCTGCTGTTCAACATTGCGCCAACGGTGATCGAGCTCATCGCGGTGAGCGCGATTTTCTGGACGAAGTTCGGTTTTGGCCTCGTCGCGGGAACGATTGTGATGGTGGTCGCCTATATCGTGTTCACGCAGCGGGTTACCGATTGGCGCGCCAAGCTGCGTGAGGAAATGAACGATCTTGATACGCAAACAGTATCGCGTTCGGTTGATAGCCTGCTCAATTTTGAGACAGTGAAATATTTCAACGCAGAGGCCAGAGAAACCACGCAATATGGCCGCGTTGCTGAAGCCTATGCCAACGCCGCGATCAAATCAGAAAATTCGCTCGCACTGCTCAATGTCGGGCAATCGCTGATCACTAACCTGATGATGGCGGGCGCGATGGGGTTTACTGTCTGGGGATGGTCAGTGGGACGGTTCAGCACGGGCGATGTTGTTTTGGTCAATACTTTGCTCGCCCAATTGTTTCGCCCGCTTGATTTGCTCGGCATGGTATACCGCACAATTCGCCAAGGGTTGATCGATATGGAGGCGATGTTCAAACTGATCGATACGCCCGCCGAAGTGTTTGACGCTCCTGAAGCAAAACCCCTTATTGTAAACGGGGGCGAATTGCGGTTTGAGAATGTCACCTTTGGGTATGATGCTAACCGTCAGATTTTGAACGGGGTGAGCTTCACGATCCCGCCGGGCGGCACGCTCGCGGTGGTGGGGCCATCGGGCGCTGGCAAATCGACACTCGCGCGGCTGATCTTTCGCTTTTATGATGTAACTGGCGGGCGGATAAGCATCGACGGTCAAGATATCCGCGACGTGACGCAGGCCAGCCTGCGCAGCGTGATAGGTATCGTGCCGCAGGACACTGTGTTGTTTAACGATACAATCGGCTATAATATCGGCTATGGCCGTGAAGGCGCTGAGCAAGAAGCGATTGAAGCGGCAGCGCGCGGCGCGGCGATCCACAGTTTCATCGCCGCCCAACCACGGCAATATCAAACCCCCGTTGGCGAACGCGGATTGAAACTATCGGGCGGTGAAAAACAGCGCGTCGCGATTGCGCGGACGTTGTTAAAAAATCCGCCAATCCTGATCCTCGACGAAGCGACGAGCGCGCTTGATAGCCGCACCGAGGCCGAAATTCAGGATACGCTCGCGCGGATATCGGAGCAGCGTACCACGATCACAATTGCGCACCGGCTTTCAACAATTGTTGATGCTGATCAAATTATAGTGATGGACGGTGGCCGGATTGCCGAGGCAGGCAATCATGCAAAACTGCTCAAGAAGCAGGGCCTCTATGCAGAAATGTGGGCGCGCCAGCAGGCTGAGGTCGAGGATGAAGGGTTGGCGGTGAAGTAGGTAGCGAGAAAAATATCAATAAAGCCAATCGTCTTTGCGAGGAGCAAAGCGACGCGGCAATCCACTTGCTGCACCAGTGTATGGATTGCCGCGCTTCGCTCGCAAAGACGAAGTGCATAGAGTCACCATCGTGGCACGCCGCTGCACTTCAACCGATTTCAAACAATTCGTAAACCGCCCCGCCTGCCACTTGCGTCCCCGTGCCGACCGCGACAACATTGTTCAGCCAGTCATAACGTTCATCACCACATTCAAATGTCGCGGTAACTGCAAGTGAATATTCAGATGGATCAAGGGCTGCGCCTTTCCCAAAGCGCGCCATCACTTCGGGTTCGGCGAGAAAGCGCCCTTTATAGCGCAGATAGATCAGCGCTTCGTCCTCGGTCTTAAGCACAAGCCGCACATCGATCCGCATCACGGCGTCAGGCCGGTTGATCACCCAATCAGCGCCCGGCAGCACGCTTCCGCTCAGTCGCTCGCCTATAAAATTGCCACCTGTAACGGGCACAATCCGGCGCAGACCCGCAGGCGTTTTCCCAATCACGATCATCGCGGCAAAATCAATTGCGAGCGTCATTGTAAACAGCGAACGGTGTTTCAAATTTGTCATTGCGTCAAATCTAGCAGCGCGGCAGGATAGACGCAAAGGGAGAGTGGAATGGATGATTTAATCGCGCGGCGGCCCGGGCCATCGGTTCAGGAAGTGTTTGCGAGCGACACCAATCCTGCCCCCGCTATCCTGCGCACCGAATCGCCAGCGCAAGGGCAGGCCAGCGAAGATATCTCGATTGAGCGTTATTTCAGCAAGGACTGGCATGACCGCGAAGTTGAAAAAATCTGGCGCAAAACGTGGCAATTGGCGTGCCGCGTTGAGGAAATTCCGAACGTTGGCGATCATATCATTTATGATATTGTTCATGATTCACTGATCGTGACGCGCACGAGCGAAACCGATATCAGGGCCTACGTGAACAGCTGCCTCCACCGTGGCACCATGCTCCGCACAGAGGGGGGATGCGTTAAGCAGTTCCGCTGCCCCTTCCACGGTTTTACATGGAGCCTTGAGGGAAAGCTGACGATCATTCCGGGGCAATGGGATTTCCCGCACGTTGACAAATCGGCAATGAACTTGCCCGAAGCGCAAACGGGCATCTGGGGCGGGTTTGTCTTCATCAACTTTGACCCAGACTGCGAACCACTTGAGAGCTATCTTGAAAATCTGCCTGAGCATTTCGCGACGTTCAGCCTCGAAGACCGTTACAAAGCAGCCCATGTTGCCAAAATCATGCCGTGCAATTGGAAACTGGCGATGGAGGCGTTTGTTGAGGCTTATCATGTGCCCTTCGCCCACCCCCAAGTGCTTGGCTATTACGGCGATTCAAATACGCAATATGATGTCTGGCCCGGGGTGCGCCATGTCAGCCGGATGATCAGCGTGCAGGGTGTGCCTTCGCCCGCGCTTAAAGGGATTGCACCTGAACGCGTGATCGAAGACATGCGCCGCGATGTGCCATTCTTCGCGGGCAAGCCTATCGAGGTTGGAGAGGGCGAAACCGCGCGCGGCAAATTGGCAGAGCGCGCGCGGCAGAAGATTTCGCGCTCAATCGGTCGCGATATGTCGACTTTGTCAGATAGTGAATCGCTTGATCTGATCGAATATATGCTGTTCCCCAATATGGTGCCGTGGGGCGGGCAGGCATTGCCGATCACTTACCGGTTTCGCCCTAACGGTGATGATCCGACAAGTTCGATCATGGAGATCATGTTCCTCTTTTCAAAAGCGCCTGATGGTTCGCACCCTCTTCCAGCCAAGATGACGATGCTGCGAGCAGACCAGAAATGGGCCGATGCGCCTGAATTGGGGTCTGCTGCTATGGTCGCTGATCAGGATACCGATAATCTGATGCGGATTCAAAAAGGCTTGCGCGCGTCTAAAAAGCCCGGCGTAACGCTCGCGCGTTATCAGGAAAGTCGCATTCGCCATTATCATGATACGCTTGATGCCTATATGGGTGCAATTAGTTACTTGAAATAGCGGAGGCGCTTGCTTATCTTCATCAATGAAGCGGCGTTGCGTGCCCCCCTTTCGCAGTGCCGTTTCTGATGCATCTTCGGATGCGTCTCCTCCCTGAACCTTGGCCACTCCGTGCGAAATGCACGGGGTGGTTTTTTCATTCAGCGGCAATTGCCCTGCTTGATGATAAAGCGGTGGCCGAGATATCTTGCGCGATATTCAGAATGAGGTTTTGCATGGCAGAATGGCCAGACGCAGTTTGGTCGCGCGCGTCGTCGAGGTAAAGGCTGCGGTCAATCTCGATTTGCACCGCATGGACATTGCGTGCCCTATTGCCGTGTCGCGCTAATATATGCCCGCCCGCATAAGGTGCATTGATCGCTACTCGCAATCCCACCGCCGCGGCACACACCGCTAAAACATCAGAAAAGCAGCGATCACTGCTCTTGCCAAACAAATCGCCAATCACAATTTGAGCTGGCGGTGCATTCGCTTTGGTGGGGATTGGGGGCATTGAATGAACGTCAATAAGCACCGCAATGCCAAAATCGCTGATTGATGTAGCAATCATGGTTGAAAGGGCTGCGTGATAGGGCCTGTAATGCGCGGCTAATCGCGCTTCAAATGCTGTGGCATCAATCCGTGATTTCCAAATGCTTTGGCTCTGCGCGATGCGGGTGGGAATGATGCCAAGACCCCCGCGCACCTTTGCCGTTACGATTGGATTGCCGACGTGCCTGCCATCGATAATGACCGGATCATATTCGGCCTCAGCACGGTTGAGATCAATCCAGCCGCGCGGTGTTTGTGCGATGATTGTTGGAAACCCGGCCTTGGATGCCATCGCGACTAAAGCATCAGCATATCTATCTTCGAGGGTGAGCAACTCTTTTGCAGTCAGTCGCGATAATGATGCCATTTCGGGTGGATAGGCGCGGCCAGCATGCGGCACGGAGATTATGACAGGATGTCGCGGCCACGCGGTTTTGCTAATGCGAAAAGGGGCGGGTGACATCACAGTCTGTGCTAAATCGACGCAAGCGCAGAAGCAATGCTGGAAATTTTAAGGATTGTGGGTTTATACAGTTTTCGTGTGAAGACGGGAACAGTATTTTAGTGGGAATCGCGCGGAAATGACACGTATTTTGCTGGCCGAAGATGATGATGTGATGCGCGAATATCTATCGCGCGCGCTTGAGCGATCAGGCTATGCAGTCGAAACAGCTGATCGCGGCACCGTTGCGCTTGCCAAGATTGAGGCGGGCGGGCGGTTTGATTTGCTGCTGACCGATATTGTCATGCCTGAAATGGATGGCATTGAACTTGCCCAAAAGGCCGCACTCGTCGATCCAAGCTTACGCGTTATGTTCATCACTGGCTTTTCAGCGGTAACGCTCAAAGCAGGGCAGGCGATGCCCAATGCGAAGGTTTTGTCAAAGCCGTTTCACTTAAAAGACCTAGTGCTTGAGGTCGACCGCATGTTTGAAGTTAATAGTGCCTCAGGCCTCAATTGAGAGGGTTGCAGTAAGCCAGACGCGCGGCTAGGGGACTGTTTCGCTGCTCGACAAGCCAGCGATCATGTGGGCGTGTAGCTCAGTGGTAGAGCACTATGTTGACATCGTAGTGGTCGCAAGTTCAATCCTTGCCACGCCCACCATTTTTATCGTTGACTCACTTTAGCAACGCCAACACCCGCTGCGCCCATTCTGCACGGCAGATTAGCAGATCGGGCATGAATACGTCCGCTTGATTGTAAACCAGCGGGCTGCCATCGGTGCGACTGACGTGAATGCCGTGCGCGGCGGCGACGGCGGCGGGGGCGCAGCTGTCCCACTCATATTGCCCGCCAGTATGAAGGTAAATTTCAGCCTCGCCGCGAACGACCGCCATCGCTTTTGCGCCAGCGCTACCCATTGGGATTAGTTCAGCACCAATCTGTTCGGCGACATCTAGCGCCTCTTTGGCGGGGCGGCTTCGGCTTACGACCATGCGGGGGACGACTGGCGCAGCGGGAAGCTGTTGCGGCTGATCAGTTCGCAAAACCACATCCAGCGCGGGCAGCGCAACCGCGCCAATCACTGGTTTGCCGTCGATGGCAAGCGCAACATGCACCGCCCAGTCATCGCGCCCTTCGCCATATTCGCGCGTGCCATCGACAGGATCAATGATCCACACGCGCGATTTCGTGAGGCGTTCGGAATTATCCTTTTCTTCCTCAGAAAGCAGCCCATCTTGGGGGCGCTGATCACGGATCGCGTGGCACAGAAATTCGTTTGCGGTCTCATCACCTGCCTTGCCAAGTGCCTTGCCCGACAACAAGCCAGACGCACGCACATCGAGGAGCAGTTTGCCCGCAACCTGCGCTAAATGGCTCGCGAGTTCGTGATCATTCAACATTAGGCTCACTTTAGCGGCATAATCTGGCGGACGATATACTCGGCCGCCTCAGTCGGTGTCATCTCGACGGTGTTGACGCGGATTTCGGGCGTAATCGGCGCTTCATAAGGGCTGTCGATCCCTGTGAAGTTTTTAAGCGTGCCTGCTCGTGCCTTTTTATAAAGCCCCTTCGCATCGCGCGCCTCGGCCACATCGAGCGGGGTATCGACGAAAATTTCGATAAATTCACCCTCGGGCAGCATTGATCGCACCATATCGCGTTCAGCGCGGAATGGCGAAATGAACGCGGTCAGCACGACCAGCCCGGCATCGGCCATCAATTTGGCGACCTCACCAACGCGGCGGATATTCTCAATCCGATCAGCCTCGGTAAAGCCCAAATCCTTGTTAAGCCCGTGGCGCACATTATCGCCGTCGAGCAAGAAAGTGTGCCGGTTCATCAGATTGAGCGACTTTTCAACCTCATTGGCAATCGTCGATTTGCCTGAGCCGGATAGCCCTGTGAACCATAGCACGCGCGCCTTCTGGTTCTTGAGTCTCGCATGTTGCTCGCGGCCAATATCGGTTGCCTGCCAATGAACGTTTTGTGCGCGGCGAAGGCTGAAGTGCAGCATCCCTGCGCCAACCGTACGGTTGGTAGTCTTATCAATCAGGATGAACCCGCCAAGCGTCCGGCTTTGTGCATAGGGTTCGAAAACGATGGGTTTGTCCGTCGCCAGCTGGGTAACGCCAATTGCATTGAGCTCAAGCGTTTTGGCTGCCAATTGCTCCATATTGTTCACGTTGATGATATATTTGGGCTGCTGGAGAGTGGCGGAAACTATCTGTGTGCCAAGCTTCAACCAATATGATCGCCCAACGCGCAGAGCATCGTCATCCATCCAGACAATGGTGGCTTCGAATTGATCCGACACCTCAGGAGGATTATCCGCAGTCGCAATCACGTCGCCGCGCGAACAATCAATTTCATCGGCAAAACACAGTGTGATCGATTGGCCTGCGATGGCTTCACTTACTTCACCCCTCCCTTTAAGGGGAGGGGATGGGGGTGGGGATTGTTCGCCTGCGCCTCGCACTTCGGAGGGCGCTGACAGCCCCCACCCCAACCTCTCCCCTGAAGGGGAGGGGCTTGAGGGCATCGTGACAATTTTAGAGATCGTTGTGGTCTTACCCGATGGCAGTACGCGGACGGTATCGCCAGGTTTAACCGTGCCAGTCGCAATCAGCCCCGAAAAACCCCGAAAATCTAAATTGGGACGATTGACCCATTGCACTGGCAGGCGAAACGCCTTGCCTTGATCAGCTTCATTGTCGATCTCAACCAGTTCGAGATGCTCAATCAAAGGCTTACCCGTGAACCACGGCGTGTTTTCGCTCAGCGCCGTGATATTGTCACCCTTGAAGCCCGATATCGGCATTGCCGTGAAGCTCTTGATGCCAATCTCGGCGGCGAATGCGGCATAATCAGCGACAATTGCATCGTATCGCGCTTGATCATAATCGATCAAATCCATTTTATTGACCGCGAGCACGATGTTCTTAATACCGATAAGGTTGCACAAATAGCTATGCCGCCGCGTTTGGACGAGCACGCCTTTGCGCGCGTCGATCATCATCACCGCAAGGTCAGCGGTCGATGCGCCGGTAAACATGTTGCGGGTATATTGTTCATGCCCCGGGCAATCAGCGACAATGAATTTGCGCTTTTCAGTCGCGAAGAAACGGTAGGCAACGTCGATGGTGATGCCCTGTTCGCGCTCAGCCGCAAGCCCGTCAACGAGCAAAGCAAAATCAATCTCAGAGCCTTGCGTGCCAACGCGTTTGGAATCGGCTTGCAATGCTTCAAGCTGATCCTCGAAGATCATTTTGCTATCGTAAAGCAACCGCCCAATTAGCGTCGATTTGCCATCATCAACTGACCCGCAGGTGATGAAACGCAGCAAGCTTTTGTGCTGATGCGTATCGAGATAAGCGTCGATATCCTGAGCAATCAGGGCGTCAGTTTTGTAGACGTCTGACATCAGAAGTAACCCTCCTGCTTCTTTTTCTCCATACTCGCATCACCGCCGTCCTTATCAATGACGCGGCCCTGGCGCTCGCTGGTGGTGGTGAGCAGCATTTCCTGAATGACTTCTGGGAGTGTCTTGGCTTCACTTTCAACCGCCCCCGTCAAAGGCGAACAGCCAAGCGTCCGGAACCGGATCGACCGCTCGGTAATCTCAGGCAATGTGCCCATCACGTGCTTCAGCCGTTCGATATCATCAGCCATGAACAGCTGGCCGTCCTGAATATAGGTCGGCCGCATCGCGCTGAAATAAAGCGGCACAATGGCAATGTCGTTCAAATGAATATATTGCCAGATATCGAGCTCAGTCCAGTTCGAGATAGGGAAGATACGGATACTCTCGCCTTTGGCTTTGCGCGCATTGTAAAGGTTCCACAGCTCGGGGCGCTGGTTTTTTGGGTCCCAGCCGTGCGTAGCGGTGCGGAATGAAAATATCCGCTCCTTGGCGCGGCTCTTTTCCTCATCACGCCGCGCCCCGCCAAACGCTGCATCAAAACCGTAGAGATCAAGCGCTTGTTTCAACCCTTCAGTCTTCCACATATCAGTGTGGAGTGGGCCGTGATCGAACGGATTGATGCCGCGTTCGATGGCCTCTGGATTTTGATAGACAAGCAATTCCATCCCTGCATCACAGGCGGCTTGCTCACGCAATTCATACATTGCCTTGAATTTCCACGTCGTATCAACGTGGAGCAGCGGGAAGGGCGGGGGAGAGGGGTAAAAAGCCTTGCGTGCCAAGTGGAGCATCACCGCACTGTCCTTGCCCACGCTGTACAGCATCACGGGTTTATCGGATTCAGACACAACTTCGCGCATGATGTGGATCGCTTCAGCTTCGAGCCGCTGCAAATGGGTCAACGTTTGCGTCATGGCGTGCAGGCTCCTTTCGAATATGTTCGCGTATAGATGATCTGCTCACGCTGAGCGAAAATAAAGAATATCATCGAGCGAAGGTGAGCTTGTCACTCGTCTTTGCTCGGGATCGCCGAGATGGAATATTGATTCTCCTTACTCGAATCTCGCAAAGCGCGCGGTGCTGATCCCGCAGACAGCGCAGGTTAGCCCGCATATGATTATGAATTTCCTTGCAGTCAAAGTCTTAGACCTGCCAAAGTACCTCCGATGAGCAATGTACCGAAAATCGCGCTGAAAATGCGGAGCTGGCTTTTCGCCCCTGGCGATAGCGAGCGGAAAATGACCAAAGCGATGGAGGGGAGCGCTGACATCGCTTTGTTCGATCTTGAAGATGCGGTCACGCCTGAGAACAAGCCGCTCGCCCGGCAAATCGTGCATGATTTTATGAAGGCGAATGCAGCGCATCGTGAGCGGTTGTGGGTGCGGATCAATCCGTTTGATGGCCCGTACACGCTCGTTGATCTCGCCGCGATCATGCCTGCGAACCCCGGCGGCATCATGCTGCCCAAGGTTTATAGCCGCGCTGATGTTGAAAAGCTCGATCATTGTCTGTCTGCGTTAGAGGTCGCGAACGGGATCGAAGAGGGCTCGACGCCGGTCATCGTCCTCATCACCGAAACTGCCGAGGCGATGTTCCATACCGGCAGCTATAAAGGCGCGCCGCGTGTTGTCGCGTTGACATGGGGGGCGGAGGATTTGGCTGACTCGATTGGGGCAAGTTCGAACAAGAATGCCGATGGCAGTTACACTTTCACTTATGAACTGGCGCGTAGCTTGACTTTGTTGGGTGCCGCAACGGCTGGCATTGCCGCGGTTGAGACGATCTCTGCCGAATTTAAGGATTTGGATGCGCTGCGACTTCGTGCTGAGAAAGTCCGGCGCGATGGCTTTGCCGGGATGCTCGCGATCCATCCGGCGCAAGTCGATGTGATCAATGCCGCCTTTACGCCGAGCGCGGAGGAAATATCCGAAGCCCGCGAGATTGTTGCGATTTTTGCAGCTAATCCGAGGCTTGGTACGATCGGATATATGGGCGCGATGCTTGATCGACCCTTTTTGTCACGCGCGCTACGGTTGTTGGCACAAGTGGACGGCGCGTGACGCTTAGCACCGAATCGGCGGGGCTTGATCTTAGCCAATATTTGAAAACGGGTGACCACATCGTTTTCGGGCAGGCGTGCGGTGAGCCGACCAGTTTGATTGAAGCGTTGATCGCGCAAGGCAGCGATATCGGGGGGCTATCAGCGTTCATCGCTACCAGTTTCTCAGGCATTTTCATGCCTGAAACGGCTCCTAGCTTCGCGCTATCGAGTATGGGGGCAATCGGTGCGCTGCGGTCAATGAGTAAGGCGCATTGTTTAAGCATCATTCCCTGCCATGTCGGGCAGGTTGCGCCGCTGATTGAACAAGGCTTGATCGGTTGCGATGTCGCGATGGTGCAAGTCAGCCCCGCTGATGCTGACGGCAATCACAGTTTCGGCCTCATTAGCGATTATGTCCAAGCCGCCGTCTACAAGGCGCGTGTGGTGATTGCTGAGGTTAACGCGCAAGTGCCCTTTACATACGGTGAGCTATTGCCTGCCTCGCGCATCGATGTTGCCGTGCATGTTGATCGTCCGCCCGTGCACGTTGCTGCCGCAGCAATTTCCGCGACCGACGAAGCCATCGCGCGCCACTGTGCAGAATTTATTGGCGACGGTGCGGTGATCCAAACTGGTGTTGGCGCAGTCCCCGATGCGATCCTGCGCTTGCTCCATGACCGCAAAGATTTGGGCGTTCATTCGGGCATGCTAGGTGACGGGCTGGTTGACCTTGCCGAGGCGGGCGTGCTGTCCAATGCGCGCAAGGAAATAGATATGGGGGTTTCGATCAACGGCGCGTTGATTGGCACAAAGCGGCTTTATGATTTTGCTCACCGCAATCCAGCGGTGCGGATGATGCGCACTGATTATACGCATAATAGCGCAATACTGGCTCAGCTTTCGCGGCTTGTGACGATCAATTCGGCGATGGAGGTTGATCTAAGCGGCCAGGCCAATGCCGAAGCATCGGGCGCTGCCTATATGGGCGGCACCGGCGGTCAGGTCGATTTTGTGCGCGCAGGGATGCGATCACCCGGCGGCCATTCGATTATTGCTTTGCCTTCAACCGCGAAGGGCGGAACGATCAGCAGGATTGTCGTCTCGCTTTCCGGCCCAGTGACAACGGCGCGCAGCGAAGTCGATATCATCGTCACCGAATTTGGCGCGGCGCAATTGCGCGGGCAAAGCTTGTCAGAACGCGCGCGGCGGCTGGTGAACATTGCGCATCCCGATTTCCGCGAAGAGTTGAACCGCACCGCGCATGTCATTCAGAAACGAGGGTTTTAGTCATGTCAAACGCGGTTCTTTATACTGTGAGTGACGACGGTATCGCCATCATCACGATCAACCGCCCTGAGCAGCGCAACTGTTTGTCACGCGAAGTGCGCGATGGCCTGTTCGCGGCGTGGGATCGGTTTGAACATGACGCTTTAGCGCGGATTGCGATCCTGACGGGCAGCGGGGAAAAGGCATTTTGCGCAGGCGGTGATTTGAAGGAAATGGTCGAAACGGGCCTCAAAGTCCCACCGCGTGCTATGTTTCCCGTGCCTTATGAAACGATCAAGCTGTCAAAACCAACGATTGCAGCGGTCAACGGTGTGGCCTTTGCGGGTGGCTGGATGATCGCGCAAGCGTGCGACCTCTGCGTTGCCTCAACTAGCGCCAAATTCGCGATTACCGAAGTGAGGGTGGGGCGTGGCTCGCCTTGGGCAGCGCCGTTGATCCATATGATCCCCCAGCGGATATTCATGGAGATTGTGCTGACGGGAAAGCCGATCAGCGCTAGCCGTGCATATGAAATTGGGTTGGTGAACCGGCTAGCTGACCCTACTGCGTTGAGGGACATTGCGATTGAACTTGCGCGCGAAGTGATCGAAGGCGCGCCTCTATCGGTGGCCGCCGCGCGTGAAAGCGTGATGCTGTCCACTGAAATGGGTCGCGCGGGTGCTTTGGATGCCGCGTGGGCGGTACACGAAACGGCTTACAATAGCGAAGACGCCCAAGAAGGCCCGCGTGCTTTTTCAGAGAAGCGCAAGCCGGTTTGGTCGGGGCGTTAGGATGAGCGGATACTGCCCAGCAGCGCGTCCGTCACATCTACACAATCGTCTCTGTGAGTGAAGCGCTGCAATCCATAATATGGTGCGGCGAGTGGATTGCCACGTCGCTTTGCTCCTCGCAAAGACGATTCAATTTGATCAATTCTAGGTTTACTTAGTGCGCGAGCGCTTTCACGATATCCTCAACCATCTTTTTGGCGTCGGCAAGAAGCATCATGGTTTGATCCATGTAGAACACATCATTATCAACGCCCGCGTAGCCAACGCCGCCCATGCTGCGTTTAATGAAGAATATGGTTTTCGCTTTTTCGACATCAAACACGGGCATTCCGTAAATTGGTGATGTTTTATCGGTTTTGGCAGCAGGGTTCACAACGTCATTCGCGCCGATGATGAACGCGACATCGGTTTGCGCAAATTCGCTGTTGATATCTTCTAGCTCAAACACATCGTCATAAGGCACATTGGCTTCGGCGAGCAGGACGTTCATATGCCCCGGCATCCGCCCTGCGACGGGGTGAATGGCGTATTTAACTTTCACGCCTTCTTTCTTGAGCAAATCACCCATTTCACGCAGAACATGCTGCGCCTGCGCTACCGCCATGCCGTACCCAGGCACGATGATCACTTGATCGGCTTGCTTCATCATATAGGCCGCATCTTCAGCCGCGCCGCGCTTCCACGGACGATCAGTCTTTGCTTCACCGCCGCCACTGCTCGCCGTCGCGCCAAATCCGCCTGCGATGACGCTAATAAAGCTGCGGTTCATCGCCTTGCACATGATATAGCTCAAAATAGCGCCTGAGGAGCCCACCAGCGCGCCAGTGATGATCATCGCGCTGTTTTGCAGCGTGAAGCCCATCGCGGCGGCTGCCCAGCCTGAATAGCTGTTGAGCATCGATACGACGACGGGCATATCCGCGCCACCGATAGGGATGATCAGCAGGAAGCCAATGATGAAGCTTAAGATCGTGATCGTCCAGAACACCCACGGGCTTTGATCGGTAAAGAAATAAGCAATCAGGCCAAGGATGCCTGCGAGCAAAGCCAGGTTGATCACGTGGCGGCCGGGCAGCATGATTGGCGAACCCGACATATTGCCGTTGAGTTTGAGGAACGCGATTACCGATCCGCTGAACGTAATCGCGCCGATTGCGATGCCCAGCGCCAGTTCAATCCTGCTTGCGGGATGAATTGGGCCAACCGAATAAGCGTCGGGAATGATGACGCCCGGGTCGCCGCTTAAACTCATTACTTTGAGGACGTCAGCGATTCCAAGCACATCCGGCGCAAGAAAGCCCGACGCCGCCACGAGAACCGCTGCCAAACCAACGAGCGAGTGGAACGCTGCCACAAGCTGCGGCATATCAGTCATCGCGATTTTGCGCGCGGTGACAATGCCAATCGCGGCACCAATTGCCATCGCAATCGCGATTTCAGGGAGGCTGGCAATATTGAGCAAGGCAAGTGTCGTTACGACAGCAATCGCCATTCCAATCATACCCAAGCGGTTGCCCCGCTGGCTTGATGCTGGCGATGAAAGCCCGCGCAGTGCAAGGATGAAACAAGCACCCGCAATCAAATAAGCGAGCCCAACCCAAGCGGGTATCGCAGTTACAGCGTCATGCACGCTCAACGTTCCTTTTTCTTATACATGGCAAGCATCCGCGCGGTCACCGCGAAACCGCCAAAGATATTGATGCTGGCGAGCACAATCGCGATTAGCCCAAGCCACTTCGCCGCTCCCGTCATGCCAATCGGTGATGAAGCAATCAGTGCGCCAACGATGATCACGCTAGAGATAGCGTTAGTGACAGCCATCAACGGCGTATGAAGTGCTGGCGTCACCGACCAGACGACATAATAACCCACGAAGCAGGCCATGACGAAGATGCTTAAAATTGAGATAAAATCCATTTGTCCCGTTATCCCCTGTGATTTAATAATTCTGCGTCGACCATTGCTGCGATATCATCTAGCGCCTGTGCTGCTTCCCAAACCAGTGCGGGATCGATCCTGTGATATTCGTGCGACACAATGTTGCGGAAGGCAACCATATCAGCCCAAGGAATTTCGGGATGACGGGCCTTTAGCTCTGCCGATAGCTTGTTTGCATTCTCACCAATGATCGAGAGGCGGAAGGCGGCCAACGCCTGTTCATCCCGATCTGCTAAAAATAAAGCGTATTCTGTTTCTTGCAGACGGCGATAGACATCGGAGATCGCTTCAGCAATCAACGTTAGATAAAGTGTCTCTCGCTCGTTTTCTGTCATCCAAATATCATTATCTGTTCTGCCTCTGCAATGCCCCTGACCAATGGATGAAGCGAACGACGCGGGACGAAGTCAACTTGGGCCTGAAGCACATCACTCAATTGCCGCGTAATCCGCGCCTGATCAAACAAACTGAACGGCACATCGGGTGAGATATCGAACATGAGATCAATATCGGATCCCGCTGTGGCTTCATATCGTGCCTGTGAGCCGAACAAATACAGCCCGCACACCCCCTGCGCCCGCAAGTTTTGCTCTTGCGCCTTGAGCTGAGAAAGGGCGACACTACAATTCATCTAATTCTCCAAACGCCATTCGGCCCTCGTTGGGTGAGGCGGCAGTCGGCATGACTAGGTGAGGGCGTGCCGCCGCGTTGCCGATTGAAAATAATGCAAACGCCTCATTCCTCACCCCAACAACCTCGGATTAACAACCTTCCCATCCTTGGTCAGCCGGATCGCGTCGCCGATTTCTTCGTCAAGAACGGGCTTCCCCGTTTCCTTGTCCCAAAACGCACTCAGCAAATTGAACAGATTCCGCGCGAACAGAGCTGAGGCATCGGCGGCGAGGCGTGAGGGTACATTTTTGTGGCCGACAATTTTTACGCCGCGAACGTCAACAACCGAACCAGCAACCGCGCCTTCAACATTGCCGCCGCTTTCCACTGCCAAATCAACAATCACTGATCCAGCGCGCATGCTCGCAATTTGAGCCGCCGATATAAGACGCGGGGCAGGGCGTCCGGGGATAAGCGCGGTCGTGATCACGATATCTTGCTTGGCAATATGTGCTGACACCAGTTCAGCTTGGGCGGCTTTATATTCGTCAGACATTTCAGTCGCATATCCGCCGCTGCCTTCGCCTTCGATCCCTGCCACTTTATCAACAAATATGGCCTTTGCCCCGAGTGATTCGATTTGTTCCTTCGTCGCCGCGCGCACATCAGTAGCGGATACTTGAGCGCCCAAACGCCGCGCGGTGGCAATCGCTTGTAACCCCGCAACGCCGACGCCCATGACGAACACGCGCGCGGCGGAAATCGTACCAGCCGCTGTCATCATCATTGGAAACCCGCGATCATATTCACCTGCCGCGTCAAGAACGGCTTTATAGCCTGACAGGTTCGACTGGCTTGAGAGAATATCCATCCCTTGCGCGCGGGTGATACGCGGCATGAATTCCATCGCGAGCGCTTCAAGGCCTGCGGCCGCATAAGCTTCAACGCGTGCGCGCTCCCCGAACGGATTATGTCCTGCAATCACCCAAGCGCCGCTCGCTGCGCCTTTGAGTGCCTTGGGATCAGGCCCTTGAACGCCGAGGATGATCGCAGCGTCCTTAACTGTCGCTGCCGCACTTCCAACGCTTGCGCCTGCTGAATCATAATCAGCGTCACTGATCGACGCAGTCAGCCCCGCACCTTTTTCAATCGCGACACTCGCACCAAGCGCGATGAATTTCTTGATCGTTTCAGGTGAGGCCGCCACACGGCGTTCGCCCTCCGCACGTTCTTTTAAGACAGCAATTTTCATGGAGCAGCTTAGCGCGCGATCAAAAAGATAACGAGCGCGGTGATCAGCACAGTTGCCGCTGCGCCCCACTTTATCATGACCATAACGCCGTTGAATGTGTCTTGATGTGCTTTGAAATCGCTGTCGCTTGCCATGATGATCGCCCTTCTGTGAATGTTTCGATAAATCCATAGGTCAGCATGTCTTTGCTCTCAAGCCAAATCCGCCATTGGAAAGCTTTGGCCTCGTTAAACTGCCCTTTACCACTTCGCTGCTAAAGCTGTGCCGATATAGAACAATGAGGTTGCTATGACGCCGTCGGGCACGCGCATTTTGATGTTGATTGATGATGAGCCTGCGCAGCAGCGGCTCGTTACCGCACTTGCCGCGCGTGCAGGGTGGCGTACGTTGATAATCAGCAATTCGGAAAGCGCCATTGCGATGCTCGGCACGCAAGATGGCATGATGCTTGATGCGATTTTGATTGACCACGCGGTTCCCGGCGCTGATGCCACTGCGCTTATTTCGGAAATCCGTGAACGTCGGCCTTCACTCCCGCTTTTGATGTTAACCGCGATTACCTCAGTTGAAACTGCGGTTGATGCGATGCGTGCAGGCGCTACAGATTTCCTCGTCAAACCAATTGCGCCTGATCGTCTGCTCGCCGCACTTGATGCTGCGGTGGGCATTGGTGATCTGAGCGGTGAACTTCGCCCGCTGACTGAAAAGATTTCAACGCCGCTTGGTTTTGATCAAATCGTTGGGTCAGCTCCTAAATTCCGTGCTGCCTTAGCAATTGCGGCAAAAGCAGCGCGCGCTCGTATCCCTGTGTTGATTGAAGGCGAAAGCGGCGTTGGCAAGGAAGTTTTAGCCGATGCCATCCATGCGGCTTCCCCGCGTGAAAAACGGGCGATGATTACGGTCAATTGCGGCGCGATGCCCGCCAATCTGGTTGAATCAGTCTTATTTGGTCACGAAAAGGGATCGTTTACCGGCGCTTTTGCGCGCCACATCGGCAAGTTTTCTGAGGCTGACGGCGGCACATTGTTTCTTGATGAAGTCGGTGAAATGCCGCTTGATGCGCAAGTAAAATTGCTTCGTGTGCTCGAAACGGGGGAAGTTCATCCGATTGGCGCGCGGGGTTTTCGTGAAGTTGACGTGAGGATCATTGCAGCGACAAACAAAACTCTGCTTGACGAAGTTGCGGCGGGGCGCTTCCGTGAAGATCTTTATTACCGGTTGGCGGTCGTCCAAGTTACGATCCCGCCCTTACGTGAACGAAGCGCTGATATCCCCGCACTATCGCGCCACTTGCTCGCGCGGATTTCGCGCCAGCCGGGGATGCGCGGGCTAGGTATCACCGATAAGGCGCTTGCGCTGCTTGGCCAATATGAATGGCCGGGCAACGTCCGTCAGCTTCAAAATGCGCTGTTCAGGGCAGCGGTCTTATGTGACGGCGACGCGCTGACTGAGGCAGATTTCCCCCATATCGCAAGCCTAACAATTCCGCAGCCGGTTATCGGACGCGTGAACGATGCAGGCGTTACGCTTTATCAGTTTGACGGGCATATGCGCGCGCTTGATGATATTGAGGCGGACGTCATCCGCCTCGCCATCGGCCATTATCGTGGGCGGATGACTGAAGTAGCGCGGCGCTTAGGGATTGGCAGATCAACGCTCTACCGAAAGCTTGCCGAACTCGGGATCAGCGACGCGGCATAATGTGATGGCTTTAGGCTAAAGCCTATCTTTCCCCCCTCAAATCGCCCAGCCGCCAGCTTTTTTTGTTGCGGTAAAATATCGCCCCATGGCAGCAGCGGCGGCTTCTGATAGGCGAATGAAGATCCGCCGACCGTCATCGGGATCGGCGTGACGTTCAAACAGGCCGTGATCGGTCATTGCCTTAATCCAGCGTAGCGCTGTCGTAGGCGGCACTGCGGCGGCGATGCACAGGCTTGATACCGCCACGCGGTCTTCCTCGATCCGCGCTGCCATGAGGTCAAGCAACATATCCCACGCCGGATCAGCAAATAGCGCTGCGTCAAAGAAATTATCACGCATCCGCCGCAGCCGGATCAGACGTCGAATGTCAGTGGCACTTGGCACATCGGGCGCGAACGCCATGTCGATTGGCTCAGCCTTGAACGCGAGCTGCATATCACTGACGTGGCCCGTGATACCGCCGCTTGGATTATGGCTTGAAATCGAAGAAAGCGCGCGCGCAATCCGCCCGACTTCATCTGCCAATCGCCGCAGGCGTTGTGAATCAATTTCGGTGGCGACATCAGCAAACATCACCTTCTTCTCACAGAGCGCAAGGCTGAGCGCTGCTGCCCGTTCGCTGCGGTCTGGATCGCACAAGATAACAGCATCGCCGTCGCCGAGCCGCGCTGAGATAGTGTCAATCAACGCTAATGGCGCGGAGGCAATGATCGTAGCGCCTTCATAGCGCACCAAAGCGCCCAGCTGATCAAGCGTGCGGTCAAGCGCATGGCCGTGATCTTGCGTAATATCGATCAGGATAGCGCCCATCGCGACTTGCATTTTCAAGCGCGCGGCAACTTCACTAACATCGCCATCAAAAGCGATGCGACCCTCAATTGCCCCGACAGTATCGCGGAGTGAGTTAGCGCCGCTATCGCTATCTGAGAAAAGCAGGATCGCAGGCGCATGATCAAACTCGTGACGATAATAGCTTACGTCTGGCATTTCGTTACCCCTTCACTACCGACGCAGCAATTTTTACGTTTCAATCAATCGGCCCTGACCCAAATGCCGCCAAAGCGGAGGCATGTCGACGCAGACTATAGTCATAACGGAGCGTTCGGGAGAATGCGACTCGCCTCAAAATGGGGATTACTCCAATAAGGCGCTATTTACCGCCAGAACGACGCTGTGGCCTTACGCCAAAATGGTGCCAACTCAAGATGTAAAATTCATCATTTCGATAGTCGAGTTTACTATTCCAAATTGGCTGGAAACTAATGATTGACCATCAATATTTCCAACAGATCCCCTGTGCTTTATCCCCGCATCAGCACAGGGGATCAATTCTAACCCATCGTCCATGAACAACGCGATTTAACGAGCCGCCGCTGAACTGGCGAGTCAGCGCGCTGTTGGCATTTGTCGTATCGCGCGAGAGGCTGCCGAGCGCGGAGAGGCTTGCCGCCTCGCCCGATGCGATCACTACATTGGCGGGTGATATCGCGCTCAAGGTCGTGCTTGATTGGCTGCCGTAGGCGGTGAGGTAGGTGGGGAGGGTGAAGCTGAACCCGCCAAAGCTTGGCAGGAAAGAGCCGCCGGTCGTGTTTGCGGTTCCCGTGCCGCCAACATAGGTGCCACCGTATCCGCCACCAAAGTTGAAATTATTGACGTTGTAGGTTTCAACATTGTTGATATTGCTGGCGCGAAGCGTTCCTGTGCGGAGCGAGTTCAATCCCGCCGCCGCGCTTGATGCAATCACCCCGCCGCGAAGATCGGTTAACCCCGCAACGCGGATATCAAATCCGCCAGAGCCAGCGCGGATGCCCGCTTGATCAGCGACGCTCTTAACCTATCGGTTGGGATATTTTAATAGCTCTGGAAAATTGGGATAGGGGCGCATACTCATTACAAAACCCTTTCCTTCGTAAAAGTCGGGATCAAAAGGTTCGATGCCAAATTCTTGACAATAGCGCTCAACCATAACTGGTGTCAGGCGATCTTTTATCCGCCTTGCTTTGTATGCCTCAACATCCTCAAACGGAAACGGCTCCCAATGTTGATCAAAGCTCCAGCGACCGTCTTTATAGGAATATACGTTCCGTTTGCGATTGGGAATCAAGCTGTAATCATGATAATTAAATTGCACACTTCCAACATGATCACTAGGCTGGACGTCTTTAAATATGATCCATATTTGACGGAGGCTGAACTTTTCGCACCATAAAATTGGCTCGCTTTCCACAGTCGGTGTTATGGGATTATTCGAAAAATACGCGACGCCGCCATCTTTTGTCTGCGTAACAAGCGTTTTACGGCCGTTTAACGGAAGTAGAGCGAGTAGTTTTTTTTCTAGAGAACCGTCAACTATTTCGAATTTTACTTCATATTCTGGATCAGTAAAAATCTTCTTGTAATGATCATGACTAAATTGCAGTATTTTTTCGAAAGAACCGTTCACGAATGACATTGCCATAGAGACCGGCGCAAAGCGCTTCTGGAAAAAAACTAAATCACGCATCAGCCCACCGTCCTTAGAATAACAATCGCATTCGGATCATTGCGTCGCAACCTGTTCGCATGTGCAGCGCCGCGATTAGACGAGCTGCGGTCATACTCGATATATATTTTCCGGCCATCGGGCAACGTGCCTTGAACATCGGGACGACAGATTCCAACCCGACAACCTCCGGATAATTGCTGCTGGTTGACACGGGCGTCAGGTACCCCAAGCGAACGGAGTGTTGCCAGATCAGCCTGTGCAGCATCATTCTGCGCTTGAAGCGAGCCAACTGGTCGATCACGAGAAAGCAGATCCGGCACACTCGGCGATACCGCCACATCTTGCGCCAACCGCGTGCCGGGGGCCACTCCATCCCCAATGCTAAGACCATCGCCGGGTCGAGCGATTGAGTTGATGATAGTTTGTATATTGGGATTAAGCGCTAGGAAGTCAGCGCCGAAGCCAAGCGGATTGGCAATTGACGGAACGCCTCTGGAAAATACACGAACAGCAGTTCTGCGCACAACCGCAGCAACACCCGTGATTGATAGAGCTGCCCCAGGCGTTGCGCGTCCGCATTGATAGGCATCGCTGCCATTTACGCACACCGAATAAGCATTGATAAGTGGATCAACAATCGAGTTATATGTGCCTTCGACAATGCGAGCAGCATTGGCACGACCACGCGCTGAGCGCGTTGCAAATGCGATTTGCTCGCCTGGCAACGGAGCACGAGATATCGATGAACCATCTGGCAAAATCGTAACCCACGGCGGCGGCGCAAGATCGGCGGCAAGTTGCGCAAATTCGATTGTAGTGTTGCCGGCAGCAGTAACAAGACCACTTATTACTGCACTATTACGCGTTCGTGCCGCCGTGAGCAAGGCTTGACCCGCAGGGCTATCAAACAGGGGATTCCGTATCCCCGTTTGCGGATCAAACTCACTGGCAACGAGCGCTGTGTCGCCAAGGAACCGCGCAATCGGCGTCAGAGCCTCCGCTGTTGTGTCTACGGAACCGTTTACTAATGCACGCCCCCTCAGTGTCGATAGATAGGCATCAACGATTTGATCATCAGTAAACACGCGCCGAACCGCCGCGCCCAAAACACTGCCAATCACAGTCTGCTCACGCCCCTGATCGGCTAAATACAGCGCACGTTCGGTAGGCGGCAATGCTCTTAAACGCCGCTCGAACCGTTCTGCAAACGCCAGTTCTTCGCGGGTAAGCCGCGAAAACGCAGCACGTAATTCTTGATTGTTACCTGCTAGAAAGTCGAGCTGGTTTTTGCGGAAATTATTTTCGGTCGAGATTGCGCCAGAAAATGCTGATGCCAAAGCATCTAACGCAGAATCCCTTGCGCATGTGCTTTGAGCTGATTGCCCACAAGTAACATACGCATTGTATCTATCTATGACTGCTTGATCAGATTCACCCGCGCGTCGCGCGCCACTCAAAGCATTGCGAAGTGAAGCATTATCGCGTGACAATTGTTCAATACTATAGTGCGTAGATCGTAGCCCATTACGTGTTCGTGTGCCATCGCGGTTCAGTATCGCATTATTTTCAGTCTCAATCACCCCCGCATTGCTCGCGACGCCTGCATTGGCACCGAGTGCCCCCGCAATTGCACCCGTTAGCGTGGCGATAAGCGCGGTTCGGGTTTGTTGATCGGCGAGGCTGCGGGGGATGATGTTTCCCGCTGCGTCACGCGCTTCAGGTTGGAGCAAGGAGGTGATCAGATTGTTGAGCACCACGCTTGACGAAGCGCCGAGCGCGCCGCTTGCGCAATTGCCTGTGGGGGCAGCGCCTGCACAACCGACGAGCGCTTGGAGTGCGGTGCGCACTGCCTCGCTCTCGACCGTTGGCACACCGTTACGTAAAAAAGTATCCGCAATCGCCTTCACCCGCGTTGTCGCAAAGGCCTGAAGCGCATTGACCGCTGCTGCCTGAACAAAGCTGCCGAGCGACCCCGTGACATTGCCACCCGCCGCTCCGCTGATCGCAGTGCCAATGATCCGTGCGGCGGAGCCGGAGCCGTAATTGCTCCGCGCGTTGGCGGCGGTATCGATAAAGGGCTGTGCTCCTGAATTAGCCACTGCAACAAGGTTGCCGTCTTTATCTCGCTTCAGAATAGTCTTCGCGGCGTCCTCATATTGAACCCCTGCCGCAATCGCGGCTTGTTCAGCGCGCGTTTGTT